>NC_013037.1:4642500-4942500 GCF_000023125.1 Dyadobacter fermentans DSM 18053 | reverse complement strand
AAAGGCAATGTGACCGTAACCATTACCGACACGAAAGGCAAGGAAGTAGGCAAAAAGGAAATCCACGAGTTTGAAGGCGACTACGTAGGCCAGATCGAACTTAAGAAAAATACAAAAGGAACGCTGTTCGTAACGGTGGTTCAGAATGAGGACGGAGCGGTAAAAAGGGTGGTTATCCCTTGAATGGAGCCACTTTTACGATAGCGAATCCCCTTGGTCGGCCACGACCAAGGGGATTTTTCTTGTAAAAATTATGCAACAATTTCGCTGACATATAGTAAGAGTTGTAAATTTGCCGCTAATTCACCATTCTACCCGACATCAATTTTTGAAGCGACTATGCTGAATCTTATACTGTTTGGCCCTCCGGGAGCCGGGAAAGGTACCCAAAGTGAAAAAATAATTGCAAAGTACAATTTGATCCACCTTTCGACAGGAGATCTGCTGCGCTCCGAAATTCAGGCCGGAACGGAGCTGGGACTGAAAGCCAAAACGCTGATGGACCAGGGCATTCTGGTGCCGGACGAAGTGGTAATCGGGATGATCGATAACAAATTGAAAGAGCACCGCAGCGCGGCAGGCTTCATTTTTGATGGTTTTCCAAGAACCGTTAAACAGGCCGAAGCACTCGACAACCTGTTGGCAAGCTATAATGAAAGCATTTCCGTGATGGTTGCATTGTCGGTAAACGACGACGAACTGCTCGCACGCTTGCTGAACCGCGGCAAGACATCAGGCCGCCCCGACGACCAGAACGAAGAACTGATCGCGAAGCGCATTCAGGAATATAACAGCAAAACAAAACCCGTTGCCGACTACTACCAGGAACAAGGTAAATTCGTCGCTATCAACGGAATAGGTGAAATCGATTCGATCTTCGGAGAAATCTCCGGGGCGATCGAAGCAGCCTGATTTCCATTTTCCCCACTATACTCACATGGCCTCCTCTAACTTCATCGACTACGTAAAAATTAATGCGCGCTCTGGTAACGGCGGTGCGGGATCTATGCACTTCAGACGTGAAAAACACGTCGAGAAAGGCGGTCCCGACGGCGGCGACGGCGGGCGCGGAGGCCACGTGATCCTGAAAGGCAATGCCCAGCTCTGGACACTGCTGCATTTGAAATACACCAAGCACGTCAAAGCATTCGACGGTAAAGGCGGCGAAGGCGGCCGCCGCACGGGCGCGATCGGAAAGGACATTATCCTGGAAGTTCCGCTGGGTACAATCGCCAAAAACGCCGAAACCGGCGAACAACTGTTCGAAATCACCGAAGACGGGCAGGAAATGATCCTGCTGCGCGGCGGTCGGGGCGGAATGGGCAACGACCATTTCAAGTCGGCCACCAACCAAACACCCCAATATGCACAGCCGGGCGAGCCCGGAAAAGAAGAATGGTTCATTCTCGAACTGAAAGTGCTGGCGGATGTGGGGCTGGTAGGCTTTCCTAATGCCGGTAAATCGACATTACTCTCGGTAGTCTCAGCTGCCAAGCCGGAAATCGCCGATTATCCCTTCACCACCCTCGTACCCAACCTGGGTGTAGTCCCTTACCGCGACTACAAATCTTTCGTGATGGCCGACATTCCGGGCATTATCGAAGGCGCCTCGCAGGGAAAAGGGCTTGGCTTGCGTTTCCTGCGGCATATTGAACGCAATTCGATCCTCCTGTTCCTGGTTCCGGCCACGAGCGAGGACATCGAAGCGGAATATCAGACACTCGTACAGGAGCTTCGCCTGTACAATCCTCAGCTACTCGACAAGAGCCGCATTCTCGCCATCTCCAAAATGGATGTTCTTTCTGACGAAGAGCGCCTTACACTGCAAGACAATCTACCCAACGGCATCCCAGCGCTTTTAATTTCTGCAATAACCCAAGAAGGAGTTGAACAATTAAAAGATAAAATATGGGAACTTATCAATTCACCGTTTCCCGTACGGTAATGTTGTGTTACGTACAATAATATTTTCTTGAAAGAGGCAACCTTTCGGTGCAATTTTTGTGTCCAAGAAATTATTTCCAAAGAATTTTCAGTTCATCATGAGACACTATCTACCATTTTTGTTTTGGGTAGTATTAAGTATTTTTTCCTTCTCCGCACACGGTCAAATCAACATCGATTTCCCATCGGATCGCGCCGTTTTTCAGCGTGATAAAGGCAATAAGGCGAACATTTTCGTTGCCGGAAGCTATACCAGAATAGCCGACAAGATTGAGGTCAAACTCTCCGCCCGCGATGGTGGCTCCGACAAGGATTGGACAACGGTTAAAGACAAACCGCAGGGTGGTTTCTTCTCGGGCACAATTTCCGACGTACAGGGTGGCTGGTATAAAATGGAGATCCGGGCTTCCAAAGGCGGACAGGTGATTGCCACGAACTCCGTCGAGCACGTGGGTGTGGGCGAGGTGTTTATGATCGCCGGCCAATCCAATGGCGAAGGTTACAGGGATGGCCAGCCCAATCCCGGGGACATATGGGATGCTCAGGGCGCAGGTGACGACCGGGTAAGTGTTGTAGCGCATTCTACTGTGCCCGATCAAGCTAACCTTCCGAGTGGCGACTCCAATTTCCCTTATCCGAATTTCGGACACCTTGATAAAGACAGTAACATCTCTCCGCGCGGCAAAACGGCCTGGTGCTGGGGAAGATTGGGAGACAGACTTGTTTCCAAACTCGGCGTGCCGGTACTGTTTTTCAATGTAGCATGGTACGGAAGCCACGTAGGAGCATGGAGAGAAAGCATCAACGGAGGCAGGCCGAAGTCCGTGTATGCCGACGCCTATTTCGATCCAGCAGGAATGCCATTCGGTAATATGCGTGACGTGATCCGCCGCTATACTTCGCTTACCGGCATGCGCGGCGTGCTCTGGATCCAGGGCGAAGCCGACACCGACAACCGCACGGGCACCGACTCGTATTTCAACGACCTTAAAGCCGTCATAGAAGCATCCCGCAATGAATCCGGCCAGGATATTTCCTGGATGGTCTCTCAAACTTCCTATATCCGGGGCAATACCAGCAACCAGGTGATCGCCGGCCAGGGAAGAGTTATCAGTGAGGTGCCAAACGTTTTCCAGGGACCGCTTACCGACCTAATCCAAACTCCCCGCATTGACGGCGACAATGTCCATTTCATGAAAGATGGGCTCATTCAGCTCGCCGATGCATGGTATGATCGCCTTAACGATGATTTTTTCGCCCGGTCCAACCCCTATTCGGGCATGTCGCCGCTGCGCATCTCTGCCTCCTGTGCAGGTAATGGCAATGTGAACTTGACGGTCGAAAATGGCGGCGTGCGCGATATCAGTTGGAGCAGCGGCGGAAATTCCAACAGCGTACAAGTCGGCAACGGAACTTACCGTGTTACAGCGAGGGACGATCGTAACAACCTGATCTGGTCGCCCGAAATCCGCATTTCGGAACAAATTCAGCCTAATCAGCCCACCATTTCCATCGACGGCAGCAACCCGGTTTGTTTGGGCAATACAGCCACGCTCGTTTCAAGTTCGGGAGAAAATGCGACCTGGAATACCGGCGCCACGGGCGACCGGCTGCCTGTAACCGCGGGCGGTGAATATTTCGTCAAAATCACCAACATTTACGGCTGCGAGGCGCAATCCGAGAAGATCGCGATGAGAGTAGTAACCTCGCCATTGCCTGCCAAACCAAAGATTACAGCTTCTGGCGGCCTGATATTCTGCCAGGGCGGCGAAGTGACGCTCACTTCGGATTCGAAAGAGAAAAGCGTATGGTCCAACGGTGTGACCAATGCAAGCATTACCGCTGTTTCCTCCGGCGATTTCCGCGTACGTGCACTCGATGAAGAAGGCTGCTACTCTCCCGAATCGGATGTGGTAAGCGTAAAAGTGAATCCACTACCGGATAAACCACAGATTTCATTGGGTGGTGAAACCACATTCTGCGACGGCGGCAACGTGACGATGACATCCAGCTACGACTCAGGCAACATCTGGAGCACGACTGCCACCACCAAAACGATTTCAGTAACCGCCACAGGCACCTTCTCGCTCACGCAGCGCGATGCCAACGGATGTGAATCCAAATCCGACGAAGTGGCTGTGAAAGTAAACCCGTTGCCCGCAACACCTACGGTCACATCGCTGCGCCCGACGACATTCTGCGACCGCGATTACACGACGCTCCGCAGCAGCGAGGCCTATTCCTACCAATGGAGCAATGGTTCAACCGAGCGGGAAATCGAAATTCGTACTTCCGGCAATTTTACTATTTCGGCCAAAGATGCCAATGGCTGTGTTTCGCCTGTATCGCCCGTGGTGCAGGTAGTAGCAAACCCGCTTCCGCCAACACCCGCAATTACCGCCGACGGGCCAACGACATTCTGCGCCGACCTGAGTGTGAACCTGACTTCGACCACAGCCGCCGGCTTCCTGTGGAGCAACGGAGCTTCCACCCAAACATTGAAAGTAACTGCCGCCGGTAACTACTCGGTACAGACGATCAACGAGTTCCAATGCTACTCCGACCGCAGCAATGAGATTTCCACCCAAACCCTCGCATTGCCGCCGTCGCCCAGCGTAACGGCGCGTGAGGCAACTACTTTCTGCGATGGCGACACCATTTATCTGAAAGCGTCCAATGGCAATTCATTCTTTTGGAGCAACGGCCTCGAAGGCGATAGCATTGAAGTATTCCAAACCGGCGACTATGCCGCGCGGATCGTCGATGACCAAGGTTGCTATTCTCCATATTCGGCCCGGATCGCCATTGAGGTAAAACCTTCACCGACAGCTCCGAATATTAAGAAAACCGGGGTTTACACACTTTTCGCAGAGAATAACCTCAATACAGGAGACCATGTGTGGAAGTATAATGATGTGGAATTGACTGAAAACAGTGCAACGTTGAAGGCCGTCCGTGCGGGTAAATATGTGGTGAACAACACCATCGTTTATAGTCCTACGCTCACTTGCGCGTCCGAATTCTCCGAGCCGTTCCAGTTCTATCTCGACACTGAGAATCCGGGCTTTGTAGCATACCCCAATCCCGCCTCTGCCGAGAGGGTAACGGTTGAAACGCTGGCTGATGTGTTCAATGCGGAAGTTCAGATCATCGATAGTCGCGGTATCATTCACCGGACCTATCGGGTGGCGAAATTCGACCGTCAGCATTTCTTTAACATCATGGGACTTTCGAGCGGGATCTATTTCATCCGCATCAATTCAACCACGCTGAATGCGACGCAGAAACTGGTGATCGTACGGTAAAAAGCAGGCGTAAAGAACCTTTCCGGGTATTATATGGGGCCAAAGAAATGCCTTTGGTTTATCGCCAGCGTGCGCTCAAGCAAAAAACCCGGAATAGTGATATTATAGCCAAAATAATCCCTTACATTTGTGACCGTTTTGTAAGTGAACACGTTACCACATCAAACTTCGTTTTAGCCGAAAAAACTTTACCTGTATCAGAGTTTCCAATGCGTTATAGAATTATTCTTCCGGTAGTGGCAAAGGCATTGCTGTTGGTATGTCTCGTTTCGTCGACAGTATTTTCCCAGATTAAAATTACCTCCCCAACTTTCCAGGCCGTATATCAGCGTGATATTTCGGGACAGCGAGAGCTTACCGTTTCCGGTACATTCACGGCTCTGATGGATAAGATCGAGATCAGGGCGGTTCCTGTTGTGCAGGGGCAGGGCGTGGAAACGCCGTGGCAAGATTTGCAGGTTGCGCCGAAAGGTGGCGTGTTCATGGGAACGATCACATTATACGGTGGATGGTACACGCTGGAAGTACGCGGCATTGCCGACGGAAAGGTGGTCGGCCGCGACGTGCTGGCCCGCGTGGGTATCGGTGAAGTTTTCCTTATCGCAGGTCAGTCGAATGCGCAGGGCCTTAAAGGCAAGCCAACCCCTCCGGGAGCCAACGACGACCGTGTGCTGTATATCGACAACTACGAAAATGACCCCGACGGCCGTTACAATGACTTGCTTACAGACCCCGTTCCCCCGACATTCTCCAAAATCACTAGTGATATTAAAACCATGTCCCCCCGCGGCCAGACAGCCTGGTGCTGGGGAGCGTTGGGCGACTTGCTGGTTTCGAAACTGAATGTGCCCGTGCTGTTTATCAATGCTGCATGGGAAGGCACTTCGGTTACCAACTGGGCTGAGAGCGCTTCAGGACAAAGGACCGTCAGCTATTACGGATATAAATACAACACCGGCATGCCGTATGCCAACCTTCGCATCTCGGCCCGTAACTATGGCAACCAGTATGGCTTACGTGCGGTACTTTGGATGCAGGGCGAAACGGACGGCTTCTTCGGTACTCCTTCCGCGCTTTACCGCACGAGTTTGCAAAAAATCATCGACCAGCTGAGCATCGATACCCAAAAAAGGATCTATTGGGTAATCGCCCGCACCAGCCTTTCTTCTGGAGACGACAAGGTTGATCCGAAGCCATATCCCGGAATTATCGCCGCGCAGAATGCGGTCCTTAGTACGCCATTTAACCCGACATACGCAGGTCCGGAAACCGATCCGCTCGTGCCGGATCGCAAAGACGGCCTGCACTTCGAAGGCGAAGACCAGCTGCGCATTCTCGCCAATGCCTGGAACCAGAGTCTCGACGCCGACTTCTTCTCGCGCGTTACGCCTGTCGCTCCGGCTGCCGTACCGGCTATCACTGCCTCCTGCGTGACTGAAAACAATGCCGTGCGACTTTCGTTGCCGGCCGGATATGCCTCCTACGAGTGGAAAAGCACCAGAGAAGATAATCCGATCAGCACGCCCAAAAGCAGTACCATTACAGTGAGCAAAGCCGATACATACCGCGCCACCGTGCGTGATGCGGCTGGCAACTCCATCCTTACTTCGGTGGTAGTCCTCGATCACGACGCGAAACCGACGCAACCAAGCATTATCCAGCAAGGCGAGCAGCAGGCGTGCGCCGATTCGTCGTTCCAATTCTCGGTGAACGATGGCGGTAACATTTATGACTGGTACAAACAAGGCAGCACAACACCGATAGCTAGCGGCGTAACAGCTCAAATCGCTGAAAGCGGAAACTATTACGTGAGAGCACAGAACATTTTCGGTTGTATTTCCGAAAACTCTACCGCGTCCACACTCACCGTCCGTGCAGCCATTACCAAGCCGACGATCGAGCCGTCAGGACCTTTCAGCGTGTCGGCCAGCATTCCCGAAGGCACTCAGGTGAATGAAAGTTTTGTGTGGAGACGGCCGGGCACGGAAAGCGATACCACTGCAACGCTCATCAAAATCCTGAAATCGGGAGAGTATTCGGTTAAGGCAAAAGTCACTTACACGATCGGCAACAATAGCCTGGTTTGCTACTCCGACACCGCGTCACGCGAATTCAAAACCAACGAACAAAATGAGGTGGTGATTTACCCCAACCCAAGCCAGGGCACCTACATTTACATCGAATCGCGGGATAATATCAGGGACGCGGCAGTGGAGCTTTTCGACATCCGCGGCAACCTCATCAAAACCACACCTCCTGCCCTGCTCAACAGCCGGATGCAGATCGATGTGGGCCTTTTGCCGACTGGCAAGTACATTCTTCGCGTAACCGGTCAGGGACAGAGCCTTACCAAGCAAATTGTGATCAAGTAAACATTATTTCTGATTTTAGTACTAAATAAGCCCCGCTACAACGGGGCTTATTTAGTATGATACTAATTAGACGAAAGAATTTGATTGATAAATTTGCAAAGCCTAATTTTGAGAGACGGGGAGGAATGTAACCTACTGGCAACAGTTTTTCCGCTTTCCTGACCCTCTGTAACCGGATCATATATAATGAAAAACGAATATCTCCCTTCGGATTATTTGCCCATTATTGTGCAATTTCTGCTCGCTGCCGGCTTCATCGGCGGCACGATGATCGTCACTCACCTGATCGGCCCGAGCCGCAGAAGCAAAAAGAAAGACGATCCCTTCGAATGTGGTATCGAATCGGTTGGTGATGCCCGGACGCCCATTTCTGTGAAGTACTTCCTGGTAGCGATCCTGTTCGTATTGTTCGACGTCGAAGTGATCTTCATGTATCCCTGGGCTGTGAATTTCAAAGGCCTGGGAATGTTCGGGTTTATAGAAATGTTGTTGTTCATGGCACTTCTTTTGTCTGGTTTCTATTACGTGATTCGCAAGGGCGTACTGAACTGGGAAGAATAGGCTTCGAACATTGAAATACAAAGAATTATGAAAGAAGTAAAGATAGTGGAGGCTCCGCAAGGACATAGCGGATCTGGTTTTTTTGCAACTTCATTCGACGAAGCGATCGGTCTGGCACGTAGTTACTCACTCTGGCCATTGCCATTTGCTACTTCATGCTGCGGGATCGAGTTCATGGCAACCATGGGCGCGCATTACGATATTTCGCGTTTCGGTTCCGAACGTCCGAGCTTTTCGCCGCGTCAGGCAGATTTGCTGATGGTGATGGGGACGATCGCCAAGAAAATGGCGCCTGTTGTGAAGCAGGTTTATCTCCAAATGGCTGAGCCTCGCTGGGTAATGGCCGTAGGTGCCTGCGCTTCCAGCGGTGGTATTTTCGACACTTACAGCGTTTTGCAGGGTATCGACCGCATTATCCCTGTGGATGTATACGTACCCGGCTGCCCGCCACGTCCGGAGCAGATCATCGACGGCCTCATGCAGATCCAGTATCTGGCTCAGAATGAGAAACTTCGCCGCCGTAATACCGACGAATACCAGGAACTATTGGCATCATATAATATTCAGTAACCCCCTATGCTTACGAACCAGGAGGTAGCCGAAGGGCTTTTGGAAAAATTCGGCGATCAGGTTTTCGACTTCGAGGAGCCGTACGGTTTGTTGACACTCTCGACAACCCGCGAAGAGATTATTCCATTGATGGAGTTCCTGAAAGACCACAAACATTACCAGGTAATATTCCTGACCGACATTACGGGCGTTCAATATCCCGACAATGCAGGCAAGGAATACGTGGTGGTCTACCATATGCACAGCTTTGTGCACAACTTCCGCATCCGCATTAAAGTGGCACTTTCCGCCGCAGATATCCACATTCCGACGGCAACAGGCCTGTTTGCCAGCGCCAACTGGATGGAGCGGGAAACGTACGATTTTTTTGGTATCTTGTTTGACGGGCACCCCAACCTGAGGCGCATTCTGAACATCGAGGAAATGGATTATTTCCCGATGCGCAAAGAATACCCGATGGAGGACGCTACCCGCGAAGATAAAATTGACGCCCTTTTCGGCCGATGATCTATATTGAGTAAGAATATGGCAGATATTGAATTATTACCGCATAATGTCCCTTCTAACAGCGAGTTACCCGAACTCGTAGAAGAACTGACCACCCTCAACCTCGGCCCGACACACCCTGCTACCCACGGTATTTTCCAGAATGTCCTCAAAATGGACGGCGAAAAGATCGTTTCGGGTGAGCAGACCATCGGTTATATCCACCGTGCATTTGAGAAAATCGCCGAAAGAAGGCCATTTTACCAGATCACGACGCTTACCGACCGCATGAATTATTGCTCGTCCCCGATCAACAACATGGGATGGCATATGACGGTCGAGAAGCTGCTGGGCATCGAAGTACCAAAGAGAGCGCAGTACATCCGCGTGATCATGATGGAGCTCGCCCGCATTACCGATCACATCATTTGTAACAGTATCCTCGGTGTGGATACCGGCGCATTTACCGGCTTCCTCTATGTAATGCAGAAGCGCGAGGAGGTTTACGAGATTTACGAGGAAGTTTGCGGAGCGCGCCTTACCACCAACATGGGCCGCGTAGGCGGAATGGAACGCGACCTGTCAAGCGCGGCTATCCGCAAGATCAACGACTTTATCAAATCATTCCCGGCTGTGCTGCGCGAGCTCGAAAAGCTCCTCAACCGCAACCGGATATTCATGGACCGCACCATTAATGTGGGTCCCATTTCAGCAGAAAGAGCATTATCCTACGGCTTCACCGGCCCTAACCTGCGCGCTGCGGGTGTGGACTACGACGTACGTGTGATGAACCCCTATTCTTCTTACGAGGATTTCGATTTCGAAGTGCCTATCGGGCAGTCGGGCGATACGTTCGACCGCTATATGGTCCGTAATGAAGAAATGTGGCAAAGCCTTAAAATTGTGGAGCAGGCGATCAATAACCTGCCCGAGGGCCCTTATTATGCCGATGCCCCCGAGTTTTACCTTCCTCCTAAAAACGAGGTTTATAAAAGCATGGAAGCGCTCATTTACCATTTCAAAATCGTAATGGGCGAGATCGACGCACCGGCTGGCGAAGTATACCATGCTGTGGAAGGAGGAAACGGCGAGCTGGGCTTTTACCTGATCAGCGATGGCGGCAGGGCTCCGTACCGTCTGCATTTCCGCAGGCCAAGCTTTATCTATTATCAGGCATATCCTGAAATGTGCAAAGGCTCATCACTGTCGGATGCGATCCTGACGATGAGTAGCCTGAACGTAATTGCAGGTGAACTGGACGCTTAAAGTTTGTTAAAGACCTATTTAGAAATGACCGAATCACCTAATCTGGTTGCGTTCACACCCGAACGACTTGAAACAGTAAAAGAGATTATCGCACGTTATCCGGAGGGCCGCCAAAAATCGGCTCTTTTGCCTGTTTTGCACGTGGCCCAGGAACAATGGGGCTGGCTAAGCAGCGAAGTGATGGATTATGTAGCGGGAATTTTAAATATAGAACCCGTGGAGGTTTACGAGGTAGCGACCTTTTACACCATGTACCACCTCGACCCGGTGGGCAAACACGTGATCGAATATTGCCGTACAGGCCCTTGCTGCCTTATGGGCGGTGAAGATGTCTACGGGCATTTGAAGAAAAAACTGGGCATCGAAGCCGGTGAAACCACCGCCGACGGCAAGTTTACATTGAAAGAAGTAGAATGCCTCGCCGCATGCGGCTGGGGGCCGGTTTTCCAGATCCGCGAGCAGTTCTACATGAACCTGACCAACGAGAAGGTCGACCAAATCATAGAAGATTTAAGTAAATAAGCTCTTAGGAGCTGAAAATATTATCCTCAAATGGCTAGAAAAATTTTAACGGAGCATATCAATGTCCCCGGTATCGAAACCTTCGATGTTTATCGCAAACAGGGAGGCTATACTGCCGTTGAAAAGGCTATCAAAACCATGACCCCGGAAGAGGTGGTGGAAGAAGCGAAAAAATCCGGCGTGCGTGGCAGAGGTGGAGCGGGTTTCCCGATGGGAATGAAATGGGGCTTCCTGGCCAAGCCCGAGGGCGTTCCCCGCTACCTCGTGTGTAATGCCGATGAATCGGAGCCGGGTACGTTCAAGGACCACCATCTGATGAAATGCATTCCTCACTTGTTGATAGAGGGTATGATCATTTCAAGCTTTGCATTAGGTGCCAACAAGTCGTTCATCTACGTGCGCGGCGAGCTCATGTACGTGATCCGCATTCTGGAAAAAGCCATTGCAGAGGCAAAAGCGCAAGGTTTTTTAGGCAAAAATATCCTCGGCTCGGGCTACGACCTTGAACTGGTCGTGCAGCCGGGCGGCGGCGCTTACATTTGTGGCGAAGAAACCGCATTGCTCGAATCGCTGGAAGGAAAAAGAGGTAACCCGCGTAACAAGCCGCCATTCCCTGCGGTGAAAGGACTTTACCAAAGCCCTACCGTGGTGAACAACGTGGAGTCGATCTCCAATATGCCGTGGATTATCAACAATGGCGGCGATGCTTATGCACAAATCGGCATCGGTAGAAGTACCGGTACGAAATTGATTTCGGCGTCAGGCCACATTCAGAAGCCGGGTGTTTACGAAATCGAGCTGGGTGTAAGTGTAGAAGAGTTTTTGAATTCGGATGAATATTGCGGTGGTATCCGTAAAGGGCACCATTTGAAAGCATTGGTAGCAGGTGGATCATCCGTACCCATTCTTCCTGCAAACCTCATTATGAAAACGGCTGCCGGCGAAGATCGTCTGATGACGTACGAATCGCTTTCGGACGGTGGTTTTGCGACAGGTACCATGCTCGGTTCAGGCGGTTTTATCGTTTTTGACGAAACGGCCTGTATCGTTCGAAATACCTGGAATTTCTCGCGTTTTTACCACCACGAATCCTGCGGACAATGCAGCCCGTGCCGCGAAGGGACCGGCTGGATGGAGAAAGTGCTTCACCGCATCGAGCACGGTCACGGCAGCATGCACGACATCGATTTGCTCGTAGATATTTCAAAGAAAATAGAAGGTAACACCATTTGTCCGCTCGGCGACGCCGCAGCCTGGCCCGTAGCCAGCGCGATCCGCCATTTCCGCGACGAATTTGTGTGGCATATCACCAACCCGCAGGAAGCTACGGCTCCGGGCGCGGTTTACATGGGTGAAATGGCCCTGGTGTAATAGATCTCAGAACATTGTACTTGACTGGACATGGAAGAAGTTAAACCCCAATTATTGAAAATTACATTCGATGGCATCGAGGTCGAAGTAGAACCGGGCACAACCATCATGCAGGCGGCGCGCAAAATCGCCGAGGCAGATGACAGCCAGGGACACCTCGTTCCGCCGGCGATGTGCTACTATAAACCGCTTACCGCTTCCGGAGGTAAATGCCGCGCTTGTTTGGTGAAAGTTACCGCAGGCTCAGCCAAAGACCCCCGCCCGATGCCGAAACTCGTTCCTTCCTGCATTACACAGGTTCAGGATGGAATGGTGGTTGAAAACACCACCAACGAAGCGGTACTCGATACCCGCAAGAGCATTGTAGAATTCCTGCTGATCAATCACCCGCTCGACTGCCCTATCTGCGACCAGGCCGGTGAATGCCATTTGCAGGATTTTGCATTTGAGCACGGTTCGGTGAAAACGCGCTACGAGGAAGAAAGAAGGACTTTTGATAAAATCGATATCGGCCCGTACGTGCAGCTGCACATGACGCGCTGCATTCTCTGCTACCGCTGCGTGTACACTGCCGACCAGATCACCAACAAGCGTGTTCACGGCGTAATGAACCGCGGGGATGCTTCGGAAATCAGCACTTACATCGAAAAAGCGATCGATAACGACTTCTCCGGAAACGTGATCGACGTGTGCCCGGTAGGTGCATTGACCGACAAGACATTCCGCTTCAAAAACCGCGTATGGTTCACCAAGCCCGAAGACGCACACCGCGATTGCGACAAATGCTGCGGTAAAACGACTTTGTGGTACCGTGGTGATGAAGTAATCCGCGTGACTGCCCGCAAGAATACCTGGGGTGAGGTGACCGACTTCATTTGCAATACCTGCCGTTTTGAGAAGAAAAACACCAGCGACTGGGTTTTGGAAGGTCCTACCAAAGTGAAACGCAGCTCGGTGATTTCCGCCAACAAATACCGCAAAGACCTGGTAGCCAAACCCGATTTCGCATTGAAACTGGCAGCAACGCAGTTCAAACAGATCGACGACTCGCGCCCGTATGTGACCGACGAGGAAACGATCCGTCACCAAAGCATCGAGAATAACGATAAGGCCAACCACCGTTCGCTGGCGGCCAACAACAATTAAGAGAAATCAGTAGTCAAAGCAGCCGGATAAAATTGCTTTCCAATGACATTAGTAGAATTTTTGGTTAAAACCGCAACCATCGTCGCTGTCTTCGGGCTCACGCTGGTGATCGCGATGTACTCCACATGGGCCGAACGTAAAGTGGCAGGTTTCATTCAGGACCGCAGCGGCCCTAACCGTGCCGGTTGGGGCGGATTGTTGCAGCCGCTTGCCGATGCCGGTAAAATGTTCTTTAAAGAGGACTTTATTCCCGCATTAGCCAACAAATGGCTCTTTATCGCCGGTCCCAGCTTGGCAATGCTTACGGCGTTGCTGGCAAGTGCGGTAATCCCATTCGGCAGCACATTCCGCATTAACGGCCATGAAGTGGCATTGCAGGGCGTGGAATCGAACATTGGTATTTTGTACGTTTTCGGCGTTGTGGCGCTGGGTGTGTACGGTATTATGGTCGGTGGCTGGGCTTCTAACAACAAATTTTCGCTGCTCGGAGCGATCCGCGCGGCTTCTCAGAACATCAGCTACGAGGTAGCCATGGGCCTTTCGCTCATCGCGATTTTGATGATGAGCAGCTCGCTTTCACTGGGCGAAATCGTAGCGCAGCAGCACGGTATGAACTGGAATATCTTCTACCAGCCGCTGGGTTTCATCATTTTCATCACCTGCTCATTTGCGGAATGTAACCGCGTGCCTTTCGACCTGCCCGAATGTGAAACGGAGCTCGTAGGGGGTTACCACACGGAATACGGCAGTATGAAGCTCGGTTTCTACCTGTTTGCCGAATATATCAACATGTTCATTTCCTCGGCGATCATTTCCGTGCTCTATTTCGGTGGTTACAACTATCCGGGAATGGACTTCGTGTATGACCAGTTGGTGAAATCGTTCGGTACGGAGGTGGGCCATAACATCGCCACCTTGATCGGTACAGCTGTTTTCTTTGGAAAAGCATTGTTCTTCGTGTTCTTCTACATGTGGGTGCGCTGGACGATCCCGCGTTTCCGCTACGACCAGTTGATGAACCTGGGCTGGAAAAAGCTGATCCCTCTTGCTATTTTTAACATCATTATCACCGGTGCAGCCGTGCTTTTTTTGAAGCCCGTAATCACCGCGTGGTTGAATTAATATTAAAATCGCATTGCCATGCAATTGACAAATCGCTCAAAGCAAGTAAGCAATAAAGAAATGACGCTGGCGGAGCGCGCCTACCTGCCTGCTATTGCAACAGGTCTGGCGATTACCATCAAGCACTTTTTTTCGAAGAAAGTAACGATCCAATACCCGGAAGTAAAACGGTACCTCGGTCCGGTTTTCCGTGGAAGACATATTTTGAAAAGAGACGCAGAAGGCCGTGAACGTTGTACAGCCTGCGGTCTGTGCGCGGTAGCATGCCCAGCCGAAGCGATTTCAATGGTGGCAGCCGAGCGCGTGAAAGGGGAAGAGAACCTGTATCGCGAAGAAAAATATGCGGCGGTATACGAAGTGAACATGCTGCGCTGCATTTTCTGCGGCCTTTGCGAGGAAGCCTGCCCGAAACAGGCCGTTTACCTGCGCCACGACGAGTTTGTACCGGTATTCACCGAACGCGACCAGGTAATCTGGGGCAAAGACCTCCTCGTGGAAGATATGAATAACCGCTACACCCGCGAAGCCTGGACGAAGGAAGAAGCGCGCGCGCTGGATGCCAAAAGAGCGAGCGGCGAAGTTACCAACGTTGTTCCACGAGCTATTCCCTGAGGTAAACCAAGACTGTCAGCAGTTACTAACATTATGAATTCAGCAGTTTCATTTTTTTACTTTCTATCCTTCCTCACCATCCTCAGCGCAGTGATGGTGGTGGTATCGCGTAACCCCATTCACAGCGTGCTGTACCTGATCCTGACGTTCTTTACGCTCTCAGGGCACTACATCCTGCTGAATGCGCAGTTTCTGGCGGCGGTAAATATCATCGTGTACGCAGGAGCGATTATGGTACTTTTCCTCTTCGTGATCATGTTTTTGAATATGAAGCAGGACCAGGAGGAGTCTAAAACGAATCTCACCAAAATAGCCGCCACAATCGTCGGCGGGACGGTGTTCGTGATCCTTTTCGGCGCTTACCGCAAAACGGCTATCGAGCCATTCAATCCGCAGACTTACGATTCACAGATCGGTATGATCGAGAGCCTGGGCCATATGCTTTTCCGGGATTATCTGTTGCCATTTGAATTGGCATCTATCCTGTTGCTTGTGGCGATGGTGGGGGCAGTATTATTAGGTAAAAGAGAGATCGGCGAGCGGCATTTTTAATGCGCATTCATTTCAAATAATATTGAGCCAAAGTATAAGGGCGGCCCTCACTGTGAGAGCCGCCCTATTTTTTACGCTTAAAATTGCGCCTTAGTTCGCTTCTTCTGCTTCCGCGTAAGCTTCCACCGGGATGCAAGAACAGATCAGGTTGCGGTCCCCGTAAGCGCTGTCTACGCGGCTTACGCTTGGCCAGAACTTGTTGAATCGCAGGTATGGCAGCGGGAATGCGGCTTTTTCCCGGCTGTAAGAGCGCGTCCAGTTTTCGCTGAGCAACACGCGGGAAGTATGCGGCGCATTCTTCAAAACGTTATCATTACGGTCGGCAATGCCCTCTTCCACTTCGCGGATTTCGTTGCGGATGGCGATCATTGCGTCGCAGAAACGATCCAGTTCCGCTTTCGATTCGGATTCGGTCGGTTCAATCATCAATGTGCCTGCCACCGGGAATGAGAGCGTTGGTGCGTGGAAGCCATAGTCCATAAGGCGTTTTGCCAAATCCTCCGCTTCTACGCCGGCGGCTTTGAAGCCACGGCAGTCAACGATCATTTCATGCGCACAGCGGCCATTTGCGCCGGTATAAAGCACTTCGTAGTGGCCGTTCAGGCGTTCTTTGATGTAGTTCGCATTCAGGATCGCGTATTTCGTTGCATTGGTCAATCCTTCGCCGCCCATCATCGCGATGTACGCGTAAGAAATCGTGAGAATGCTCGCGCTGCCGTAAGGTGCCGCGGAAACCGCTCCGGCTTGTCCGTTTGGCAAATATTCCGGCTGTGTGCTGAAATTGACGTGTCCTGGCAGGAACGGCATCAGATGCTCGGCCACGCCGATCGGACCTACGCCCGGGCCGCCGCCGCCGTGAGGGATACAGAATGTTTTGTGCAAATTGAGGTGGCAAACGTCGGCACCAATGCTGGCGGGGCTCGTAAGGCCTACCTGCGCATTCATGTTCGCGCCATCCATATAAACTTGTCCGCCAAATGAATGGATCATTTCGCAGATCTCGATAATGCTTTCTTCGTAAACGCCGTGCGTGGAAGGGTAAGTTACCATCAAACACGACAGGTCATTGGCATGTTGCTCCGCTTTCGCACGCAGGTCTTCCACGTCGATATTACCGCGCTCGTCGCATTTCGTTACCACCACTTTCATACCGGCCATTACAGCGGATGCAGGGTTGGTTCCGTGTGCCGACGACGGGATCAAAGCCACGTTACGGTGTGCATCGCCGCGGCTCTCGTGGTAAGCGCGAATAGCCATCAAGCCTGCATATTCGCCTTGCGCACCCGAGTTTGGCTGGAAGGACATCGCTGCAAAACCAGTGATTTCACAAAGCCAGGTATTCAATTCACTCACCAGCTGCGCATAGCCGCCCACCTGGTTCGTAGGCGCAAACGGGTGGATCGCGCCAAATTCCGGCCATGTAAGCGGGATCATTTCGGCAGTGGCATTCAGCTTCATAGTGCAGCTACCCAGCGAGATCATGGAATGTACCAAAGAAAGGTCTTTGTTTTCCAATGATTTCAGATAGCGGAGCATTTCGTGCTCGGTGTGATGCGTGTTGAAAACGGGGTGTGTCAGGTATTCCGACGTTCTCACCAGATTTTCAGGCAGCGAGAAATCCAGCTCTTCCTCGATCACCATCTCGCCCTGGAAGCCTGAAACTTCCGCAAATACATTCAGCAATGCGATCACATCGTCGAAAGTCTTAGCCTCATCAAAAGAAACCGAAAGGCTTTCGTCGCCGTGGTAGCAAAGGTTAATGCCGTATTTCAAGGCCTGCTCACGCAGTTTGCGCGTCAGTGGCGTCTTGACCGTTACCGTATCGAAATAATTTTCGGTAGTAACCTCATAATTGAATTTCTTCACCGTATCCACAAACAGGCGGGTAAGGCCATGCACGCGTGCCGCGATGCCCTTAATGCCCTCAGGACCGTGGTATACTGAATAGGCACCGGCGATAACTGCCAGCAATACTTGTGCAGTACAAATGTTGGAAGTAGCTTTTTCGCGGCGGATGTGCTGCTCCCGCGTCTGCAATGCCATGCGCAATGCCCGGTTGCCCTCGCCATCCACCGAAACCCCGATAATGCGGCCCGGGATCTGGCGCTTGTAAGCATCTTTCGTCGCGAAGTAAGCAGCATGCGGACCGCCATAGCCCATCGGCACGCCAAAGCGTTGCGAAGAACCGATCACCACATCGGCGCCCATTTCGCCCGGCGATTTCAGGAGCGTTAATGCAAGCAGATCTGCCGCGACGGCCACTGTAACACCCAGCTCGTGCGCAGACGCGATAAAATCGGTATAATCGATCACCTCACCATTGGTAGCAGGGTACTGAACAAGCGCGGCGTAAATGGTTTCGTCGGTCAGATCCACCGTCGCGTGGTTACCCACCACCACATCGATGCCGATCGGCTTCGCGCGGGTGTAGATCAGGTCGATCGTTTGCGGGTGGCAAAGTTCCGACACGAAAAAGGTGTTCGCTTTCTTTCTAGAAGCACCTTTCAATGCATAAAGCATGGTCATTGCCTCAGCCGCGGCAGTCGCTTCGTCGAGCAACGATGCATTCGCGATCTCCATTCCAGTGAGGTCGGTTACCACCGTTTGGAAGTTCAGGAGCATTTCAAGGCGGCCCTGTGCGATTTCAGCCTGGTAAGGTGTATATGCTGTATACCAGGCCGGGTTTTCGAGGATATTCCTCAGAATGACGTTCGGTGTGATGGTATCGTAGTAGCCCGTGCCGATATAGGATTTCAGCACTGCGTTTTTGGAAGCAACTCTTTTAATGTATTGTAAAAATTCCTGCTCCGATTTGGGCCTCGGCAAATTCAACGGTTTTGGTAGACGAATCGCAGAAGGCAGAGTCTGGTCAATCAGTTCATCCACTGACCCGGCCCCGATGGTCTTCAACATTTCCTGCAATTCCTGTTCATCTTTACCGTGGTGACGGTTTTCAAACTTGTCCTGGTTTCGAAGATTAACTTTCATTCAACTTAGGCTGAGAATGCCGCTATTAGGTGATTTTAAAATACAAAAGTAAGCAAATCCAATCAAATCTTTCAGAGATTGATGGCTATGCTTACTCTTGAATATGTACAAAATGTAACGGCGGGAAGTTCCTAGTGATTAGGGCAGCCGCAATCGGTTTTTCGTTTGAATATCCCAAGGAATTTCTTGGACTTCGGTTTCTTGTAGCCTTTGTATTTTTTCTTCTTTCCGAACAATCCCACTTTCGTTGTCTCAGGTGCTGCGGCGGAAGCCGTTTCCACGCCTGAAATGCCGCAAATCAGCGCCAGAACGAGCAGCCAGGGAGTAATTTTCTTCGTGATTTTCATAAAATGGATCTTCAAAGGTTACTAATGCAACGCCCTGCTTCCGGGTTTCGGTATGTTTGGCGCCAACCCTTTCGCAATTTTGCGAAATTTTTATGCTTTAACCAATTCCAGGATTGTGATTTCGGGGAGGATACCCACGCGGCCCGGATACCCTAAATATCCAAATCCGCGGTTGACGTACAAGTACTGATCTTCCTCCTGGTAAAGTCCCGCCCATCGCTTGTAGCGGTACTGCACCGGGCTCCACTTCACTTTACCGATTTCCACACCGAATTGCATCCCGTGTGTGTGACCGGCAAGCGCAAGGTCTATGTCTTTATATTTCGGCAAAACCTGTGCTTCCCAATGGCTGGGATCGTGCGAGAGCAATATTTTAACCGGGTATTCATCGGTATGCGCATAAGCCTTTTCGAGGTTTCCATATTTGGCAAAATTACCCGCGCCCCAGTTCTGAATGCCAATCAGCCCGATTGATTCGCCATCGACGGTAATGGGCCGGTTTTCGTCCAGCATCAGCTTCCAGCCCAGCAATTCATGCGCTTTTTTCAGATCTGAGAGATTATTGGTTTTCGACTGCACGTCCGCCCAGTGGAAGTAGTCGCCATAATCGTGGTTGCCGAGTACCGAATGCACACCCAGCGGCGCTTTTACTTTGTCGAAAATATGGATATAATCCTTCACCTCCATCGCCCGGTCGTTCACCAGGTCGCCGGTGAAGAATGCGATATCCGGCTTTTCCTTCATCAACATTTCCACACCGCCCTTCACCGCTGTTTTATTGAAAAAACTACCCGAGTGGATGTCGGAAAGTTGGGCGATCTTCATGCCGTGAAACTGTCGCGGAAGGTTTTTCAAAGGCACCTTCACACGGCGAATGCGGTAATCGTGCGCTCCCGAAAGGATTCCATATGCAAACGTGCCCATTAAACCGGCCCCTGCAACCACAGCCGTGGTCGCCAGGAACTGTGAACGCGGAATCGTCGGCTCGCCGGTTTCAGGCGAAGGCGTTGCAACGGAAGGAGCGAAAAAGCTGACGATCCATTGAAAAAAGCGGCGGATGTCGTCGATCAGCAGGATCACTACCGCCAGCAGTTTCGAGAGATAGGGAATGGCGATGAATGCGACTACAAATGTGCGGGTAGTGCTTTTGAAATAATCCGGCGGGAGCAATTGCATGCCGATGTAAGCGCCCAAAGTGAGCACGGTCAGCGCCCAATATGCGCCGCCGATCCAGCGTTGTGTCAAAGGAGCGAGGCCGCGAATGGCCAGTTTCAAGCCCTGCCAGACGTACCAGTCGATGGCAAACAGGATGAATGCAAGTATGATAAAAAAGAAGGTTCGATTCATTTTAAAATGATAGTTGTCATATCAACGACAAACATATCTAAAACCTTTCACGTTCAGCTCACCACCCGGATTTCACAGCGAATGTACAGCAAAGGAAAAATGCACGGGCCGAAGGTTTATTTCAGCAGGTTAGCGGTTTTCGATACTTTTGTACCCTATTCAATATGAGTTATGCCAAAATATGATTTCAAACGATTCCATATTCGTTCGATGAATGCGGGGTCCGACCAGGAGAGAGCGGAGATCAACAAGGAGTTGAAGGAGCTTTACGCCTCCCTGCCAGAAGACGAGAAAAAGATATTCAACGAGGAGTTGCAGCATTTCCTTACCCACGAGGTAGCCCGCATCAAATCCGACTACGAATCAGTGAGAGGCCTCAACCAACCGAATTGAACCTCAGTTGAGCCGGGGATCGATGGGATAATGGGCAATGGAGCGGTATTCGCCGCCCATACTGCGGAGAACTTCGCGCCAGAAGTTGCCGGGCGGTGTTGAAAAAAGGAAATCGGAGCTGGTGGATGAGATAATCCAGGAATCCTGTTTGATCTCATCATCGAGCTGGCCGCCGCTCCATCCAGAGTAGCCAATGAAAAACATAACGTCTTCCTGTTTCAGCGTGTTCAGGTTGAGCAGTGTTTTCACATTGTTGAAATCGCCTCCCCAGTAAACATCCTTCATAATCTCTGTACCGCCCGTGACGAGGTCGGGGCGGCGGTGGATGAAATGCAGCGTATTCTTCTCGACAGGGCCACCCAAATGCAATGTAATATCCTGGTAGATAGTTTCTTCAAGCACATCGCCCAGGAAAAGGTCCGTCGTTTGGTTCAGCACAAAACCAAAGCTTCCTTCTTCATTATGCTCACACATGAGAATCACTCCCCTCTCAAAATTGGGATCGCCCAGAAAAGGCTTGGCGATAAGCAAGCTTCCTTTTGAAACTTTTGCGGCTGACGGCATACCCTGGCAAATTGTTAATTCAACAACGAAATATATTTATTTTTCGCACTGAAAAACTGATATTGCCCAAAAATGTAATAAAAATAAGATCATGGCATTGGTAAAATCTGTCCGCGGACACCACCCGACGTTCCACGAGAGTTGCTGGTTTGCAGAAAACGCCACCATTGTGGGCGACGTGGTAATGGGTGAAAATTGTACTGTGTGGTTCAACGCGGTGATCCGCGGCGACGTGAACAGTATCCGCATCGGGCATCATTCCAATGTTCAGGATGGCGCCGTGATCCACTGCACGTACCAGCGCTTCGCGACGACGATCGGCAACTACGTCTCCATCGCGCACAACGCCATCGTACATGGCTGCACGATCGAAGACCACGTGCTCATCGGCATGGGCGCGATCGTCATGGACGGCGCGGTCGTGGGTGAAGGCGCAATCATCGCCGCCGGGGCGATCGTCACCCAAGGCACCAAAGTCCCTCCCGGCACCATTTACGCCGGTAACCCTGCCAAATACCTGAAAGACGTCTCACCGGAATTGAATGCGGCCATCGACCGGACGGCGAATAACTATCTGATTTATTCGGGGTGGTTTAAGGAGGAAGAAGGATCAAAATAGCGGTCATTCCCAATGCTCACGCTCGGCGGGATCAAGATTACTGCCTCCGGCACACGGTTTTCGAACAGCGATCTCCTTTTCCGTTTTACAGCACGATACATCACGTAATACGTGGCAACAGCTTCCAATGGTCGGTAAACAAACTTTGAAAGCTGAAAAGCGACCGTAAGTCCTCCAATTACGATACCCGCGACACATGCGGGCAGCATACTTCGCTTCAAGAGTTTGATTTTGTCGATATTAACAATGTCCTCATAAAAAACGAAACCGCCGCTCCCGGGAATGTAAGGGTTATCCTGAAGCTTTATCCCGTCATGTCTTATGACAGTAACCTCTCCAAAAACAAACTCCTCCTGCCCGAATTTATTCTTTTGAATGCATTGCAAATACTGACCTTTTTTAACCTTGATCGTTTCCTTTGTTTTGACGGATTGGATGAGGAAGTAGGGCTTTTGTGCAAAAGTAGCAGGCACAATCAACCACAAAACTACACTTACCCAAAGTAGTGTAAGACGTATCAACATGGCTGGCATTACCAATTGAGGCCTCAGATACAGGAAACCAGACAAACATACCCTCCATTCATGCATCTGTTAATGCCAGCGATAGTACCAGCAAAACTTCCGATGGCAGCTCCACCAGCAGCAGCAAGTAGTGTTCCTACCCCAGCAAATGGCACACCTCCGATCAAGCCTAACAGTGCACCGTAGACGGAATTCTCCACGATTTCGGTCAGCATTGTAGCGGCAATGTTGATAATCTTGCGGATTACCTTTCCTAGACCACCCCAAAAATCCGCCTGATAGCTGTCGTAACCATGCCATGACGGATCTGGAAAGCAGAATTTTCCGTCCGTTGCATAGTAATTTGTCGTCTCGTCAAAACTGTCGTAATAGGCCTGTATCACCGCATTTAATATGCCTTTTTCAAGAGGGGTGAGCGTCCCATCATTCGTGATGGCAGTTTTGATTGGGTTGAGGTAGACATCGATCGCATCTTTTAGATACGAACTCCAGAAGATTTGCGCATTACATCCCGGGCTATTATCGGTGCACTAACTTAGCGCAAGGTCCTTTGCTCCTTTTTGAATTGCCGTGGTAATCTGGGACTTGTAGTTGTAAATTTTTGAGTATGCAGGATTTAACGCATATGCATTAGGATTAATCTTGTACGCAGCGACTAGGCCGTCAAACCAAGGCCCCGTAGCCGCCCCGTATTTGGCTATTGCCTTATTCCTGTATTTAGTATTCAGGGCATTCTCATTCAAGGTTGAACAGTCCAACGATCCGAAATTAGCTTGTGCCAATTTTGCATATGCGTCATTCTTCATTGCCGTCGTCTTCGCTGTGGATGTTGGGCTGACTTCATCATGGTACTTACTACAAGCCGAAAGAACAATAGATGTTGCAGCGAACAGGAATACAACGAATAAGAAACGGAAGGGGTTGATACTTGTCTTTTTCATGGCATTAAATGGTTAAAGTGTGAGAAGATGATCGCGCATCGGGAGAAAAAGCCCCCTTTTAAAGCATTTTGGTCAAGTTTGTTGATGAATACCCATCTCACTGTTACGCTATGTGAAATTACCTCACAAAACAAGCGAAATACTTACCTGATGCTGTTGCGGAAAGTGCAGGACAACTTGCGGTTTCCGCACATAATTCGGGAGGAATGGGCTTAGCTATTTGGGGATTTCAAAAAGCCGCTAAATTTGTCAAGTCACTCAAAAACAAGCACACTATGACGGATTTCGGGAGTAATTTCAGGAAGCTGAGGGAATGGGCAGGACTATCCCAGGAGGCATTGGGAGCTAGTTTGAATGTGTCGGCTTCCGTGATCAACAGAATTGAGAATAACAAAAGGAGACTGGACATTCAGATACTGCAAAACCTTGCGAACGCTTTGCAGCTCGATGTGGCGCTGGTAGTGGCGGTAATGTTTAAAGGGAAGTCGGCATTGCCCAAGCAGCGGGCGGAGAAAGCGTTGCCGGTCCCCGCCTGATGCCTATTCGGCCATTTCCTTGCGGGCGTTCAGATAACCCTTGATAACCGTGAAAGTGGTGATTGCGAGGAAGAATAATATAATGTACTGCACGTAGTCGACGATCCACGGGAATTTCTCCCCGAACAGGTAACCTCCGCCCGTTAAAGTGAAGATCCAGATCATCCCGCCCACCACATTGTTGACAAGGAACGAAGTAAACGGCATTTTGACAAGCCCAGCAAGAATAGGCGCAAATGTGCGGACGATCGGCAGGAAACGACTGATAATCAATGTCCTACTCCCGTATTTTTCAAAATAATTTCGGGTGGTTTCAATGTGTTTTTTCTTAAAAAAGAAGGAATCAGGCCGGTTTTCGAACATATCGCCGAAGTACTTTCCGAAAATATACCCTACCAGCGAACCCAGTATCGCGGCGGTTAGCATGCTTGTGAGCAAGATCAGAATGGGTACGTCGAGAATGCCGGTGCCGCAGAACACGCCGGCGAGGAACACGAGGTAGTCGCCCGGCAGGAAGAATGCGAAAAACAACCCGTTTTCAGCAAATACAATAAATGTGATCACCAGAAGCCCGCCAGTGCGGATGATCTCCTCTGAATTAAGTATATACTGGAAAAACTCGACAATTGAATCCATAATCTGTAATCTTAGGCCGGCACGCATTTCGGCGTCTCGTTACCCGTTTGTTGACCTTTTAAATTTAAGCATTTTCCGACAGTTCCAGCCAGCGCAGCTCCTTGTCGGCCTGGCTTTCATTGATTTCTTCAATCTGCTTCGACCATTTGGCCAATTCCTCGTGCGAGCCTCCATTATTCAGGTTTTCGACAAGTTTTGCTTTGGTTTCCTCCATTTTCGCGATGTCGGATTCCAGCTGCTCCATTTCTTTCTGCTCTTTATAGCTCAGCTTTCTTTTGGCCGCAGCGGCAGGCACCGCAACCGGTTCTTTCGGCTGTGCCAATTCTTTGGCCGCCGGTTTCGCAGCAGCATTGGCCGCAGCCAGTTTCTTTTCTGCCTCCTGCTCATCCTGATAGTCACGCAGCTCGGTATAGTTACCCGGGAAATCGCTGATCTTACCTTCGCCTTCAAACACAAAAATATGCTCGACAAGGCGATCGAGGAAATAGCGGTCGTGGGAAACGATCATCAGACAGCCCGGGAAGTTTAACAAAAACTCTTCCAGCACATTCAAACTGTCGATGTCCAGATCGTTCGTAGGCTCATCGAGGATCAGGAAATTCGGCTGCTTGATCAGAATTAACAGAAGCTGCAACCGGCGCCTTTCTCCTCCGCTGAGTTTGGAAATAAAATCATATTGCTTCGATGGCGAGAACAGGAATGCTTGCAACAAATGGCCTACGGTAACGGTTTCGCCCGTGCCGAGCTGCACTACTTCCGCCACATCTTTCACGATGTCGATCACACGCTGGGTTTCGTTAAATACCAGGTCCGACTGTTTGTAATAGCCAAACTGCACCGTCTCGCCGGTCGATATTTTGCCCTTATCAGGCTGCAATTCGCCGGTGATCATGTTCAGCAGCGTCGATTTTCCCATTCCGTTCTTACCGACAATACCGATGCGATCGCCGCGTCGGAATGTGTATTCGAAGTTTTTGATCAACTCGCGCTCGCCAAAACCTTTGCTGATGTTTTCCAGCTCAATAATCTTGCTCCCGAGGCGCGAAGTGCGTACGTTGAGCTCCATTTGCACATCGAATTTCTTCTGGCTGGCCTTTTCCTTCAAGTCCTCGAATGCGTCGATGCGGTATTTGGCTTTGGTACCACGCGCTTTCGGCTGCCTTCTGATCCAGTCCAGTTCCTTGCGCATGAGGTTGCGCGCCTTGTCGATCGTTGCGGCTTCGAGTTCTTCGCGCTCGGCCTTCTTTTCGAGGAAATAGGAATAGTTGCCTTTATAGCTGTATGCCGAACCATGGTCGAGTTCGAGCATCTGGTTGCAGACGGTGTCGAGGAAGTAACGGTCGTGGGTTACTACCAATAATGTTGTGTTGGAAGTATTCAGGTATTCTTCCAGCCATTCGACGGTATCGAGGTCGAGGTGGTTGGTAGGTTCATCGAGAATGAGCAGGTCGGGATCTTCGAGAAGGACTTTCGCCAATGCCACACGCTTGCGCTGTCCGCCGGAAAGCGTTCCATAGGCATTGTCGGTATGATGAATGCCAAGGCGACCGAGAATTTCCTTTGTCCTGTATTCAAAATCCCACGCATTGTACTTATCCATATCCTCCATCACCTGCGCGAGTTCGTCGTGGTTGTCCGTTTCGATGGCATGCTCATAGCGCTTCACCACCTGGGCCACGGGATTGTTGGAAGAAAATATCACTTCAAGCACCGGCAGCGATTCGTCGAATGCAGGACTTTGGTCAAGGTAACCCACGCGAATGTCCTTGCGGATGCTCACTTCACCTTCGTCGGCAGGAATCTTGCCGGTGAGAATGTTCAGGAATGTGGTTTTTCCGGTTCCGTTCGTCCCGATCAACGCCACTTTGTCCCCTTTACTGATGCCGAAACTGATATTCCTGAAAAGCCACCGGTCGCCGAACGACTTGGCAATATTTTCCGCCGAAAGATAATTCATGATTAAATCTAAAATTCTGTATATGCAAAGTTAGGACAGATATTAAACAACGAAGAAAAAATTCGCTTTCATAGGGTAAATAGGCTAATATTGCCACTTATATTCAGTTAGATGGTTCCATTGAACACATTCATTATCATGTCCAAACAATCCCTTTACCTAATCTTAACCGTTTTTCTTTGTTTTAAAGCAGTAGCGCAGGACAGTAATTTTAAAAGCTATACCCAAAAGATCGGAGGCAGCCCTCAGGTGTACGACATGGTGGCGATACCGGGCGGCGAATACACGATGGGAAGCCCCGCGAGTGAAAAAGGACGCAGAGCCGACGAAGGCCCCCAGCACAAGGTGAAAATCGAACCTTTCTGGATGGGCAAAACTGAAATGACCTGGGATATTTACGATTTGTACGCTTTCAAGAATATGGAAAAGGAAATGGGCGCACGCCACCCTGACCCTGACAAGAGCGTTCAGAAAACCGACGCAAGTACCCGCCCCTCCCCTCCCTATGTAGATATGTCTTTCGGAATGGGCCGCTCTGGTTATCCGGCGATCAATATGACGCAATATGCGGCGATCTTCTTCTGCAAATGGTTGTATGAAAAAACAGGCATTTTCTACCGCCTGCCTACCGAAGCCGAATGGGAATATGCTTGCCGCGCGGGCTCTAAAACACCTTATTCGTTCGGTGATGAATCCAAAATCGATGAATATGCATGGTACCGCAAAAACAGTGATGCTGCATATAAAAAAGTAGGCACTAAAAAGCCGAATGCGTGGGGCTTGCACGATATGCATGGTAATGTAATGGAATGGACGCTCGACCAGTACATTCCTGATTATTACGCGAAGCAACCGAAAGGCGAAGCATTCGCACCGGTGACCGAGCTTTATCCTACTTCCGTGCGCGGAGGTTCATGGGACGACGAAGCGGCAGACCTCCGCAGCGCTGCCCGCGTAGCTTCCAAGCCCGAATGGAAAATCCTCGATCCGCAATTGCCGAAATCGGAATGGTGGATGACGAGCGCGTCGTTTGTAGGTTTCCGCGTTGTAAGACCGCTCAAAACGCCTTCTCAGGAAGAGATCAATGCGTATTACAGCCCTAAATTGATTGAAGACTACTGATCATATTTAAACTCTTAATTCGAAATGGAACAAAACAGACGTAATTTTTTGAAAGCATCGGGCCTCATCGCCGGCGGTGCTATATTGAATCCGTTTACGGGCTACGGCTATAACAGCGCCGTGGGCGAGACGATCAAGGTGGCCCTCATCGGCTGCGGCGGTCGCGGAACGGGTGCAGCCGCGCAAGCGCTGAGCACTTCGCAAAATGTGCAGATCGTGGCCATGGCCGACGCTTTCAAGGACCGTCTCGATGATTCTTACAAAAACCTGACAGCTAAAAAATATAAAAATGCTGCTGGACAGCCGGTTGACATCAAAACGAAAGTGGATGTACCCGAAGACCGGAAGTTTGTAGGATTCGACGCATTCAAAAAAGCCATTGCATTGAAGGACGTGGATGTGGTGATCCTGGCAACGCCTCCGGGCTTCCGTCCATCGCATTTCGAAGAGGCTGTGAAAAACAACAAGCATATTTTTATGGAAAAACCGGTTGCAACCGATGCACCAGGTATCCGCAAAGTGCTTGAAGTAGCCGAAGAAGCGAAAAAGAAAAAATTGAACGTGGTTGTGGGTCTGCAACGCCACTACCAGGCCAACTACCGCGAGGCGATCAAACGCATTCACGACGGCGCACTGGGCGATATCGTAGGCGGCCAGGTGTATTGGGTCGGCAGCAGCCCTTGGATGAAAGAACGCCAGGCTAACCAGACCGAAATGGAATACCAAATGAGAAACTGGTATTATTTCAACTGGCTTTGCGGCGATCACATTTCAGAGCAGCACGTTCACAATATCGACGTAGCCAACTGGGTGAAAAACGGTTACCCTGTATCGATCCAAGGCTCAGGCGGCCGCCAGGTACGGACCGGCAAAGCATACGGTGAAATTTACGATCACCACACGCTCGACCTCGTTTACGCGGACGGAACGGTGATTTCCAGCCAATGCCGCCAGTTCGAAGGAACCTGGAACCGTGTTGACGAAGCATTCGTGGGTACCAAAGGCCGCATCGACAGCTTTGACGACAAAAGAACGATTCTTAAAGACTACAAAGGAGGCCTGATTTATCAACACGATAATAAGGGCGACAAAAACCCATATCAGGTAGAGCACGACGAGCTGTTTGCTGCCATCGCGAAAGGCCAATACAAATTTGCCGACGCTGAAAATGGCGCAAAAAGCACTATGACGGCCATTATGGGCCGTATGGCAACCTACTCGGGCAAGCAAATCAAATGGGACGAGGCATTGAACTCGGATATTAACCTGTTCCCGGATAAACTGGCATGGGATGCATCTCCGAAAATCCTGCCGGGTCCCGACGGTCTTTATCCGGTTGCAATCCCGGGCAAAACCCAGGTAATCTGATCCTTTTGACTACTAATGCAAAATGGCCCTCAACGGGCCATTTTGCATTTTAATAGCATTTCTCCGAACGAATCGCTATATTCGGTAAAGAGAATTCTTGACAAACTTATTGTGGAACGAAATATGTAGTCAGTGAAACTTAGCCTGAGAAACGCTGTACTTATTCTCCTTGCCGGTATGATCGTGCTGGCAACCGGTTCGTTTTTAAATTCATCCCAAACGCAATTCAGCGATCCGGTCATTCTGAGCGGCCTTGCAATTGAGTTCGTCGGGACGATCTGGCTGGTGCTGAGCCTTAATCTCCGCAGAAGACGTCACAAGGTCTAAATTACAGCTTGCTGGATCTGTTTCTAAGATAAAAGTCCGCCAGAACCAATGCCGTCATCGCCTCTACGATGGGCACTGCGCGCGGCACTACGCACGGATCATGGCGTCCTTTCCCTTGCACAACGGCCACGTTACCGAACTGATCGACGCTCTCCTGGTCTTGCATAATAGTTGCTACCGGTTTGAAAGCAGTGCGGAAATAGATATCCTCTCCATTTGAAATACCCCCTTGAATGCCTCCTGAATGGTTGGTACGCGTGTGGACATTGCCGTTTTCATCGGTATAGAAAGCGTCATTGTGCTGTGAGCCGGGTAGCAGCACGCCGTCGAAACCGCTGCCGTATTCAAAGCCCTTTACGGCATTAATGCTTAGCATAGCTTTCCCGAGCTCCGCATGGAGTTTGTCGAACACGGGTTCACCCCAGCCGGCCGGCGTTCCTTTTACCACACAATTCACCACACCACCGATCGAATCGCCTTGCTTGCGGATGCCGTCGATGTAATCGAACATTTGCTGGGCCATTTCAGGGTCCGGGCAGCGCACTGCATTGTTTTCCGTTTCGGAAAGGTCCAGTTCCTGGTAGCTTTTTTCCAGCTTCATAGTGCCCACCTGTGATACGTAAGCCTGGATGCTGATCCCCAATTCGGCCAGCATCAGCTTCGCGAGCGCTCCCGCGGCTACGCGTGCTGCCGTTTCGCGTGCAGAACTGCGCCCTCCGCCACGATAGTCGCGCACGCCGTATTTGACCTGATAGGTATAATCGGCATGAGAAGGCCTGAATTGCGCCGCTATGTGCGAGTAATCCTTGCTCCGCTGGTCTTCGTTCCGGATCACCATCGCAATGGGCGTGCCGGTCGTTTTTCCTTCGAAAACCCCCGATAATACTTCAAATTCGTCGGCCTCCTTGCGTTGGGTCGTGATCCGGGACTGTCCGGGCTTCCTGCGCGTGAGTTCGCTTTGAATAAAATCTGAATCGAAAGTCACACCCGCCGGGCAGCCCTCGATCACCACGCCTATTCCTACCCCGTGCGATTCGCCGAAAGTGGCTATTTTGAATATCTTTCCGTATGTACTGCCCATTAAATTTACTTTCTAAATACCCACACCATTGTTATCAGCAACAACACGATGAGGATGTTGGTTAAATCTTTCAGAATCTCTTTATAGTCGATCGCCATGCGGCTGCTGTCGAGGTTTTCGAGGTTATCATACAATCCCGAAGAGCCCGAGAGCGACAAGTTGGCGAGTTTATAATCGTCTCCCCTCACTTCCAGCGAGGCCGCGGACGTGAGCGTGTCATATTTCTGCTTTTCCACATCGAAATAAATCCAGTGAAAATAGCGGCTAAGCGGGAATTCACCATCTTTTCGGGGCACGACGAAATAATCGAACGTCATTTCACCTACTACATTCTGATAGCTCCGCCTGATCACCTGGCTCCGCTCGGGAGGGTAAATATCGAACGAGGAACTTGCCTGAATCACCGGCGCCGGAATGGCCGCAATGTTCCCTACCCCTTCTACCTTAAACATATATCTCACGCTTTCGCCCGGATACACAAGATCGCTCGAGAGCCGCTCTTTTAAGCTATACTGTCCTACGGCGACCTGGTCACGCAGGGGATGGTCCGGCAACTGCCTTACCACAACCGTAACCGGCCGCGAGTAGAATCCCTTTACAAGCTTTTTCTCCACATTCACCGCCCCGCCGCTTTCGGTCACCAGCATGTCCAGCTTCACGGACGGAAGCACAATGTCCTCCGTCGTGATCGGAAAGAGCCGTGCCTGGTACATATTGTATTCGGCATATTTTCTGCCGCGGATCGTGACCTTTCGTCGGATCAGCTCTTCTACCCCGATGTTCTCCTCCCAGCAGTTCACCGGCCTCACGGCCTTCAATATGGCCTGCAACTGCTCATTAAACCGGTAGAATTCCATTTGAACCGGCGCATTTTCTGCGATATAAAGCGATATCCGCACCGCGAAGCCCTGACGTATGTAAACCTGCTTTTTATCCGTCTGTACCGACAAAAACACCGATTGACTGTTATCATCCACCTCGGTCACGGCTACGTCATCCGCCAATGCACTTTCATCCGCCTCGCCTGTCTTTGCGAACACAACCATCGTTTCCTCCGACCGCAGTCTTTGGTTATTGACGGTCAATGTAAATTCAGGTATCAGATAATTTCCCGCTTTCCTGGCGTAATACTCCTGGGTAATGGTTTGGATCACCACCTTCCTGCCATCAACCGTACTTACCGAACTCGTGGCCGACTTGCTTCTTTTCTCCAAGTCCTTGATTTCGGGGAAGATCACCGACGGGCGGGTCTCTACATCCCGCAGCACAACCGATATGAGGAACGGCTGATCCAACGTCAGGTTTTTAGAGCCATATTCGATGGTGGCCGGGTTTTCGGGAGACTGCGCCAGTGCGATACCAGAAAAACACAAAAAAATATTTAATAACGCATATAATTTCATTTCAGTTTTTCGTTATCTTTATTAGGAATTGCTGAAAACGAAGCGTTTTTAAGGGTTTCTTTTGTTTTATCGTTGTCCCTAAACCACAAAACTACATAATACTATGGCCTCGATGCTTGAATACATTAAAATTATTCTCCAGAAAGTCAGCTTCGACCGCAAATTATTTGAAAAGGAACTCAGGAAAGCCATCCGCATGTTAATGCCGGCTGAGATCAAAAGGCTTAGGCAGTGGTGTTATGACCATTATGCGACCGTTCACTTACCAGTGTTAAATACTTGTTTTGAGAGAATTTCTTCGTTGAAATAGCGACAATACCATTTGATTGATAATCGAGAGCTTATAAAAATAGAAAGCCGCCCGGATTCGGGCGGCTTTCTTACTTATAGCTATTCTGGAAATTACTTCTTCTTTGGAGCAGGCTTAGCCGCAGTACCAGCTGCTGCTGGTTGCGCTGCCGGCTGGGCAACTGCGAGTCCCAATGCTTCTTTTGCAGCCGCATTGTCCGGATCTACTTTCAGTAGTTTCTCCCAATACTCCTTCGCTTTCGCTTCGTCTTTCAACGTCGACTGTGCGTGGAATGCCAGGTAACCGTAAGCCAATCGGAGATACGACTTGTATTTGCTAGGATCTGGGTCTTTTTCAGCAAGTTCCGTCAATTTCAGGTAGTATGGTTGCGAAATACCCTTATCAACATTCTCTTGTCTGTCGTACGCATTGTAAAGCGTACTTGCACGCCAGTAGTAACCGTAAGGCCATTCAGGCAGTTTCTGCGTTACGGTAGCGAAGATTGAATCCGCCTTCAGGTACAGGTTGCGCTTGTCGATTGCAATTTTCGAGCTGTCAGCAAAGTTAGAATCTGCCGACGTTGGAACGACCATAGCTTGTGCGCTCTGAAAGTTAGCAAGACCTTCGTAGTAGTAATCGTTAGCGCTTGCTTTTGCTGTATCCAGATCGTTACCTTTTTCGTAAGCAGCAGCAGCCTTAGGGAAATCTTTGGCAGCGTAGTACAAGCCGGCAACTTCTTTGTAAGCAGCAGCAGCTTCCGCTTTGCTGGTATCCATTTCAGCACCTTTTTTGATATACTCCATACCCAACGAATCGTAGCCTTTGCCGTCGGTTGACTTAGCGTTCAGGGCACGGCCGAGGTATTTGTAGTCGTCGCCGATTACTTTCTCAGGAGCAACTTTGATGAATTCTTCCAGGTTCTGGATCGCTTCGTCAGGCTTGTTGGTTTTGAAATACGCCCAACCATACATACGCTTGGTGATAGGGTCGTTGATTTTGCCTTTTGCTTCTTCCAGGAATTGGAGCGATTTCGCGTAGTCGTCAGCAGTAAATGCAAACTGTGCACCACGGAGCTTCATTTTAGGATCGGTGCTACCGCTTTTTTGCAGGTAAAGATCGAAGTTTTCAGCAGCCTGCTTGTATTTCTGAGCCCAGAAGTAAAGTTCAGCCAGGTCTTTGTAAGCAGGTGCGAAGTTCGCATCAGCCTCGATCGCTTTCTTATAGTTCTCCAATGCAAGGTTGTAGTTTTTACCACGGAGGTAAATAGAACCGATTGCATTGTGAGCAGCTGCGTAGTTTGGTTTCGTTGTCAAAGCGTATTCGTAAGCTGTAACCGCGTTACCACCTTCGTTACGCAGCATCAGCGCGTCGCCCTTTGCAAGGTAAGCGTCAGCCAGGTTTTTATCACGGGCAATTGCCAGGTCAAGCAAACGGATCGCTTCGGCAGGATCATTGTTTTTCTCAAACAGCGTGTAAGCCTCGCCTATTCTGAAAAGAACTTCGGCATCTTTCTTTTTCTTCTTTTCAGCTTCATCGAAAAGCTCTTTCGCCTTTGCACGGTCACCTTTCGCCAGGGCGATTGTTCCAAGACCTACCTTGTTCAGATATGACTTGTCGTCCAGCGACAGACCTTTGTCGAATGCTTTCTGCGCCTCATCCAATTGGTCGGTTTTGATATAGTAATAACCAAGGTAATATTGGTTATCAGCAGAAGGGCTTCCTTCGGCAAGTTTCTTGAACAAATCTCCTGCCTCAGTGTAACGTTCGCCACGAATTAAAGCCAAGCCATCCTGTACCGTCTGTGCGTGTAAGTTAACAAACGCTAATAAACCAATTACCAATGCTACTAATTTCATTCTCATGTTTCTGTTCATTTTTTACCCGGGTTAAAATAATGATAAAAAACTTGGTTTTTCAATAACAAGCCCCAAATCTACTAATTGTTTATTTTACTATAACTCTTTCTTGATTTCCAGCTCTCTCGGATAAACTACCGTCGGCAGCAAACCCATTTTCTGAATAATCAGCCCTCCGACGTCCCGGGCGATGTAGGTCATCAACCCACCGCCGAGCCCCGAGTAGCCTTCCCGGCTGATAATGTAAAGGTCCCTGTGCAGCGGATAACGCTTGAACTCCAATCCCGCCTGAAACGGCTGAATGTAGTCCGAAAGTGAGTCAGGCTGGGCGTCTTTGGCAACTCCCATCACCCGAATGCCTTCCGATAGCTCTTCCGATGCGAGCGAATTTCCATCGCTGATCCAGTTCACCCCGATGAAACCCAGGTGCGTCGGGTTTTCCCGGACATCCTTGATGACATTTTCGTTAGATCCCGCTGAGATAATCCTCAGCTTCTGAATGTCCTTAACGCCAAACTTGTTGAGCACGAAGTTCAGATTACTGGCATTCGCATTATCGAAAACCAATGTGATCAGGCCCTGCTGTGCTCCCTTGATCTGCGACCAGTCGGTGATTTTACCTTCCATGATCGCTTTCAATTCCGGAATCGTGATAAGACTATCCGGGTTCGCTTTTCCGATCACGAGCGCCAGTCCGTCGGTTGCAATGTGCTGGAATTTCTGGCTGCCCTTCTGCTTTTTGATCATTTCCAGCTCCTTTTCGTTCAGCTGTCGCGTCGCGAAAATGACCCGGGCACTATCGTTCAGAAGTTGTCGGATCGCTTCCTGTTCTGGCTTGTAATCCACTTTGAAGTGCGCATTGGGGTAAATTCCCTCATACGCACTTGTCAACGAATTAACCAGCGGCTTGAACGACTCATCTGCGGCAATGGTGATTGTACCTTGCCGCGGGTTGTCCAGGTCGCCGTTGGACGAAGTACATCTCAATAATCCAGCTACACCGAGGGGTAGCAACAACAGCAGCGCTGTCCATCTCTTTCTCATGACTCGTCCTGGTTTCTCCTCAACACCCTGTACCCGCGGTACAGGCCATATAAAATAAGCGTGCCAGCAAAAGCATACCGCCAGACGCTGCCGATCGGCAACAATCTAAATGAGAAGGAGGAGAGGATCAAAAAGACCCCTCCTCCTACGTATGCCAGAGCCATTACCGAAGAGGTCAGATCACCGAGCTTTTCATGCAATGGTTTCTCCCTCATGCCTTACTCCAATTGGAAGTTGATTGGCAGGTTGTATTTCACACGAACTGCACGTCCTGATTGCTTTCCTGGCTTCCATTTCGGCATAGCTTTCACTACGCGGATCGCCTCTTCATCGCAACCAAAACCCAAGCCTTTCAGTACGGATACATCCTGGATACTTCCATCGGTGTTAACAACAAAGGACAAGAACACCCTTCCTGAAACGTTAGCACGTGATGCTGCACTTGGGTATTTGATGTTCTTAGAAAGATACTTGTACATTTCTGTGGTACCTCCCGGGAACTCAGGCTGCTGCTCAACCACTGTAAATACCTTTTCAGGCTCAGGGGCTGCCTCTACTACTGTTCCTTTGCTAGGTGCTGCAACAGCTTCGGGTGCAACAATAATTTCATTCGCGTTGGGGTCACCTTCGATGGTTTTGTCAGCAACAACAGCTTCTTTGATTTCTTCTACTGTTGGTGGTGGTACCTCTTCCGGAACCTCTTCATCCTTTTTAACCTCTGGTGGCAAGAACTTAACTGTGTTCACCTTCGGCGCTTCCACTGGTGGTGGTGGCGGCGGTGGTGGTTCTGCCGGGTCAATTGGTGGCGGCGGGATCTTCATTAAGTCCACCTCAACCATCGGCGCCTCTTCTTCCTTACCGGCCGTCAAGCTGTTAATGATCGACGGTGTAAACATGGCAAGAACAAAAAGCGCAGCTCCGATTATAGTGGCCTTCGTCACATCTCTGCGATAACCCTGACGAAGTTCAAAAGCTCCGTACGCCTTATTACGATCCGCGAACACTATATCATCCAGTGTCGCATTCGGGCTTATTTCTGCCATGGCGCTGTGATTAATTTTGTTTAAAACTAATTTTTAGGTTTGATTTTGTCACCGAGAACTTCCTTCTCCGAGTCGGTCAGGTTGTCCACGAGTGCATAACGTTTGGTCTTGGTGATCGCCATTTCATCCAGCACGTCTACCATGTTTTTATAGGTAGATACTTCCGTAGGCTTAATTACCACCACAAACGCTTCATTACCGTCTTTGTCCTTTGGATTAGCTGCATTGATACGCTTTTGAGACGCGAAGATCACGGTTCTGAGATCGTGCCCGTAGCGGGTCGTTTTCAGTTCAGTTTTCGCTTTATCATCATCAGCAGCGATACCGTCCAGATAATACACATCGTCGTTATCGCCCATAAACAGGGTCAATACTTTCGATGCTTTCAAAGGTTCGGTCGGTTTTTCCTGATCTTCGGTTTTGTCAGGCACCGCGAGCGACATGGATGTCGGTTTAGACATTGTTGTCGCAAGCATGAAAAAAGTAATAAGCAAAAATCCCAGGTCCACCATCGGAGTCATGTCCACACGGGTGGACATTTTCTTACCCCGGACCTTACCATCACCTTTACCGTGCCCACCACCACCGGATTCTTCTATTGCTGCCATTTCTTCTAATTATTAAATGATAACATTAATCGTTTGTGTAACCGGCTGGTGCTTGCTCGCTACCTGTAATCAGGTTGAACTTGTTGATATTCTGCGATTGCAGGTTTGCCAGTACGTCTTTGAATGCAGGGAACTTCGACAGGTTGTCGCCTTTCAATGCAATACGTAGTTGGCTGTCTGCTTTCCGCGCAGCATAAACCCAGTCTGCCAATTCGCTGGCGCCTGTGGAGTCAACCGGGATACCTGGTTGCTTCACCTGGCTCATTTGCTCTTTCGGCATGTTCAACCAGGGTTTCAGCTGATTGAGAGGTAAACCAAAGCTTGACTGCAGTGCAAACTTCGCCTTCTCAGCATCAGTGAATGTAATGCCCTTGGCCTGGCCAATGTTGTCCAGCATCGCAGCGCGAGTGGGCTGGGCATCCACACCAAAGAACACTTTCCCTGCTTTGTCAATGCTGATGACCATAATCTTATCATCTGGCACTTTGATCTGCGAAATCGATGTAGGTGTTGTAATCTCTGCATCGTTCGACTTAAAAGTCGCCGTCATAATGAAGAACGTCAAGAGCAAGAACGCCACATCCGTCATCGCCGTCATATCAGTATGCGGCGCATGTTTCTTAGGCCTTACCTTTGCCATACAAATATATAAGTTTTTTTTATATTAACGAAACTTCACTATAAAATAGTTCAGCGAACTATTAATAATGTGCAGCAAAGTTCGACTGAAGGCTCATGCCAATTTCGTCGATGCTGTAAGTAAGATCGTCAACACGGCTGTTCAGGTAAGCGTAAGAGATTGTCGCGATAGCCGAAGTACCGATACCCAATGCGGTATTGATAAGGGCCTCAGAGATACCAGTTGCAAGAGCAGCAGAGTCAGGTGAACCTGATGTACCCAAAGCCGCGAACGCCTTGATCATACCGATTACCGTTCCCAAAAGCGCCAAGAGGGTAGATGCACCCGCCAATGTAGCGATGATGGTCAGGTTTTTCTGAAGCATTGGAAGTTCAAGTGTAGTAGCTTCTTCGATCTCTTTCTGAAGAGCCGCCAGTTTCTGCTCTTTGTCAAGCGCAGTTTCAGTAGTCAATTGCTTATATTTCAAAAGACCCGCTTTGATTACGTTACCAACAGATCCTTTTTGCTTATCGCACTCTTTGATAGCCTCTTCGATTTGGTTTTTGTCAAGCAGGCTTCTCACTTTACGAACGAATGCATCGATGCTGCCTGAGCCGCTAGCTTTGTTCAAAGTGATCAGACGCTCGATTGTAAAGGTCAATACAATAAGGAAACACGTCATCAAGATCGGTACGATAGGACCACCCTTGTAAACGATTCCGTAGTAATCACCATCGATAGGTCCTTTTTCGTGATCGCCATCTTTGAAGTGTTCGGGAGCTCCCAACACGAAAATGTAAACACAAAGTGCAATCGCAAAAAGTAGAGGGATTACCAATGCCGGGTTCAAACCGCCTTTGCCTTTAGTTGCTGCCGCAGCAGGCTTTGGAGCTGGTGCCGGACTTGTAGCTTTCTTTTCCATCAGACTTACTTTTAAAGGTTAAATTGAGATTTTGGTTGTGAATTAAATAAAACTTTTGGTTTAAACTGGTTTTCGTAAAATAAAATTTTGAATGCTTTTCGGATAAACGACATCTACAAAAGTATGAGTTTTCCTTTTAAAAAAAAGCAAGCGTTTCGGCAGATTTTTTCTCAGTTTTTTCGCCAAAACGGCTCCGAATTGCATATTTTAAAGAATGCCCTCCCTTCTATTTTTAGTAATAATTCTGGTTTTTGTACTGATATATAAGGATATATCCCACTCCCGGGAACCTCTATAAAATTGCACTCTTTGCGTTCATATGTAGCAACATGTTTTTTAGTGAGGAGATTTGCGTTTCAAAATATTTCAAGATTACCTTAGAAAAGCAAATATTATTTTTCTCCTACTATGTGTCTTGACAACAATTTTAAATTTCAGAGTCCGGGATTTTTCGCCGGTACCCGAAATTTGACTAAATCAATCCGCCGCCACATCCGAATTTTTCGCCCGTCACCGGCTCCCTGCGTCAATTTCCCGGAGCGTACCACTAGCGGAATCACAAAAATCAGGTAATTTTGGTTTTCGGCAGATAGCATGTCTGCTAACTTAACAAATTCTTAAAATACACATGAAGATCGATCAGGAATCGCTCAACAAGATCGCACACCTTGCGCGGTTGGAGATCAGGCCGGGAGAAGAAGCCGCACTTTTGAGCAGCATGGATTCTGTTCTCACCTGGATGGACCAGCTCAATGAAATCAATACGCAGGGAGTGGAGCCTTTGACGCACGTACTCGACGAAGAAAATAACTGGCGGGAAGATAAAGGCGCTAACACCCTCACCCGCGAGGAAGCGCTGTTCAATGCGCCTTCGAAAAACAGTACATATATAATGGTACCCAAAGTGATTGAGTAAGTATAGGACACAATGTCCTATACCTCAACAGCGGATCTCAAAATCGTCGGCATCCGACAATGCCGGAAACTTCTCCCGGTATGTCGCAAGCTCCGCCTTCGAAATGTGCACGATCTTTTCGGTTTCCTGGTTTGTGAGCATGGCAATGGGTTCACCCAGGTAATCGAGCGCCACGGAGTCTCCGCGATATTCCAGCCCGTTCCCGTCGGTCCCGACGCGGTTTACGCCCATCACATAACACTGATTTTCGATCGCCCTCGCCTGCAACAGCGTGCTCCACGCATGCGCGCGGCGTGCGGGCCAGTTTGCTACAAAAAATAAGATGTCGTACGGGTCACTTTGCAGATTACGGCTCCATACCGGGAAGCGCAGGTCATAGCAAACGAGCGGGCAGAACTTCCAGCCCCTCCATTCAATCGTCAGCCGTGCATTGCCCGCGGTGTAATGACTGTGCTCCTCCCCCATTCTGAACAAATGCCGCTTGTCGCTTTGCGAATAGGTCCCGTCCGGGCGTACACAAAGAAGGCGGTTAAAAAAGCGGCCGCCGTCATTCACCGCGAAACTTCCTACCACCAATGCATTCTGCTGTTTCGCAATTTGCTTCATCCAGCGCGTGGTGGTGAGGTTCATCGGCTCGGCGAGCGCGGTGTTCATCGTAAAACCGGTATTGAACATTTCCGGCAGCACGATCACATCGACCGCCTCCGGCAACGCAGCCAGCTTTTCTTCAAAAGAAGCAAGGTTGGCCGTCACATCTTCCCAATGCAGATCGGCCTGCACCAATGCGATGGAAAGAATTTCCTTATGCTCCTGCATCACCGAAAAATATTGGGTTAAAACTTATCTCCGGCCCGGAAAACGCATGCGGTAGTCGGCATCTACGTTTCCTTTGGAAATATCGGTCAGTTTCTTTTTGATAAACTGCTTTTTGAGCGTCGGCAGGTAATCTACAAACAGTTTGCCCAGCAAATGGTCGTATTCGTGCTGGATAATGCGGGCCGCCATGCCGGAATAGGTTTCTTCATGCTCGTTCCAGTCGAGGTCGCGGTAGCGGATGCGGAGCGTTTCGGGGCGGTACACATCTCCGCGGATGCCGGGAATGCTCAGGCAGCCTTCTTCGAATCCCCATTCCTCGCCGGTTTCCTCCAATATCTCGGGATTAATGAATGTCTTTTTGAAATCGACCAATGACAGATCCGGCTCGTCGTCATCGTCCTCATCTCTTTCGGCGAACGGCGTGCCGTCCACTACGAAAATGCGGATATTCAGACCGATCTGCGGGGCCGCAAGCCCAACGCCGTTCGCTCCGTGCATAGTTTCGAACATATCCTCTGAAAGTTTCTTCAAATCCACTTCATCTTTCTCGATAAAACGGGTCGGCTTTCTCAGGATGGGGTCACCGTATGCAACTATTGGATAAATCATGTCTATTAAAACTTTTGCTTCCTATATAATATGTACTACTTGCAAATTCTACCTTCGGCTCTCCATGAAAGATTGGAGGATGATCGTCGCACTCACCTTGTCGATATTGCCCTTGTCGCGGCGGTCACTCTTCTTCGAACCCGAGGCGATCATGGATTGCAGCGCCATGGACGATGTAAACCGCTCGTCGTGCAAATGCACGGAGATTTCGGGAAATGCTTTTTGTAATGATTTGACAAAAGCGGTAACCCGGGCCGCATTTTCGCTGTCGGTATTATCCAGCTTTTTGGGCATGCCTACCACGAATGCCTCCACCTGCTCGCTCAATGTGTATTTTTTGAGAAAATCGGTGAGCTGATGCGTAGGGACCGTATCGAGCGCGGTTGCGATGATTTTCAACGGATCGGTAACGGCAATGCCGCTGCGTTTGGCACCGTAATCTATCGCCAGGAGACGTGGCATGGGCTTAAAATATGTTAATAGTTTGCAAAGATAAGAGCTTTCGGCTAGCTTTTCCCGATCGATCACCCGATTGCACATTTTGGCTGCAAGCATTCCGGAATCCGATTATCTTTGCTATATGATTGAAAAGCGCTGGATACACCACCCTCCCTTTACCTCTGAACAAGAACAGGTTGCGCAGAGCCTTGCCGAATCTTTGAAAGTAAGTCCCTCGCTGGCAACGCTTTTGGTTCAGCGCGGCATTCTCGATTTCGATCAATCCCGCGATTTTTTCCGCCCCGACATCCGGCATTTGCACGATCCTTTCCTGATGGCCGACATGGAGAAAGCCGTCGAGCGTTTGATCAAAGCCATTGATTCAAATGAGAAAATACTGGTTTACGGAGATTACGATGTGGATGGCACCACGTCCGTCGCACTCTTCTATGGTTTTCTCAAAAGAATTTATCCCAATCTCGACTACTACATTCCCGACCGCTACGAGGAAGGCTACGGCGTTTCGTGGCAAGGCGTGGAATGGGCGCATGCCAATGGCTATACATTAATAGTAACCCTCGACTGCGGCGTCAAATCTGTGGACAAGGTTACCGCCGCCCTCGAGAAAGGCATCGACTTCATTATATGCGACCACCACCGCCCCGGCGATGAGCTTCCGCCTGCCGCCGCGGTGCTCGATCCGAAGCGCGAGGATTGTTTGTATCCTTATAAAGAGCTCACCGGCTGCGGCGTCGGATTCAAATTATTGCAGGCATTTTGTGTCAAGCAGGTCCTCGATCCCGAGACGTTGTACGATTACCTGGACTTGCTGGTGGTCAGCATCGCATCCGACATTGTGCCTATTACCGGCGAAAACCGCGTGCTGGCATTCTACGGCTTGCAAAGACTGAATGCACAACCGCGGACGGGCATTAAAGCATTGATCCAGATTTCCGGGATGACTGGCGCGCTCGACATTACGAATGTCGTTTTCGGTCTCGGGCCGCGCATTAATGCCGCCGGGCGTATCAAGCACGCCAAGGAAGCTGTAAGATTGCTGCTTTCCGAAATCGAGGAAGAAGCCATTTCATTCGCCGAAGAAATCAACAAGCATAACAGCGAGCGCCGCAACTTCGATTCGAGCATTACCGAGCAGGCGCTTTTTATGATCGAAAACGACGAATGGTTTTCGAATGCAAAAAGTACCGTATTATATAAGGAAGACTGGCACAAAGGCGTGATCGGCATTGTGGCCAGCCGCTGCATTGAAAAATACCACCGCCCGACTATTATCCTCACGCATTCGCACGGAAAAGCCGCCGGTTCTGCACGCTCGGTGCCGGGTTTCGATGTGTACGAGGCGATCGAGGAATGCGCGGATCTTTTGGAACAATATGGCGGGCACACTTTTGCTGCGGGGCTCACATTGCCGCTCGATAATGTGGAAGCATTTAAAATGCGATTTAATGAAATCGTGAGTAGCCGCATTCAGCCCGACCAGCTCGTGCCGATGATCAATGTGGATATGCTGCTGGAACTGGAAGCGATTACGCCTAAGTTTTATAATATCCTTCGCCAGATGGGGCCGTTCGGGCCGGGGAACATGACGCCGGTTTTCGAGTCACGCAATATGACGCTCGTCGGTCGGCCGATGTTGATGAAGGAAAAGCATATCAAATTTGACGTGAAGCAAAACAACTCGGCGGTATTTACGGCCGTGGGCTTCGGAATGGGGCATTTTTATCCTGATATCGTCAATGGAAGGCCGTTCTCGATCTGCTATTGCCTCGAAGAGAACCATTTCCGTGACAAGAAAACCTTGCAGCTGTCGTTGAAAGACATTAAGCTGCATTAAGGAAGAACTTAAACGAACAATGATACTAAGAACCGTAAACCTCGTGAAGAAATACGGGGTTCGACTTGTTAATAATAATGTAAGCTACCAGGTCGAGCAGGGCGAGATCGTGGGGCTGCTGGGGCCGAATGGCGCGGGCAAAACGACTTCCTTTTATATGGCCGTTGGATTGGTGAAACCGAACAGCGGAAATGTGTACCTCGACGATAAGGACATTACCAACCTGCCGATGTACAAGCGCGCGCGCCTGGGCCTGGGCTACCTCGCGCAGGAAGCGTCGGTTTTCAGGACATTGACGGTCGAAGAGAACATCAAAGCCGTTCTCGAAATGACCAATCTTTCGAAAGCCGATCAAAAACAGAAGGTAGAGGAGCTGATCGAGGAATTTCACCTCGGGCACGTTCGAAAAAGCAAGGGTATGGTCCTTTCGGGAGGTGAGCGCCGCCGTACGGAAATTGCAAGGTCACTGGCCGTAGACCCGAAGTTCATTCTACTCGATGAGCCTTTCGCGGGTGTGGACCCCATTGCCGTGGAAGATATTCAAAGTATTGTAGCCAAGCTGAAACACAAAAACATCGGCATCCTCATCACGGACCACAATGTAAACGAGACGCTATCGATCACCGACCGTGCATATCTGCTGTTTGAAGGAAAAATTTTGAAACAAGGCACTGCCGAAGAATTGGCGGAGGACGAAGTGGTGAGGCGCGTGTACCTGGGACAGAATTTCGAGTTGAAGCGGAAGATCTGAAAAGCCTGCAGCATAGAAAAGGGAACGCTCAGGCGGCACTCCCTCTCTTACAATTATTCACCATGAACTGTATTACTAGTTTCTGCTAAGTAACTGCGATGTTACTTTTTAGGGCACTTTTTACAATGCTTGCCCTTCTTCTTGTATTTCTCGCAACACTTCTTAAACACGCATTCGGTGCTTTCTTCGAAGGTTTTCATCCAGAAATTCCCTTGCTCCACACCCGCATTGTAATCACTAATTGTAAAAGCGCTCATTCACATTGCCGTTAAAACTGAGGCAAATATATTACCTATTTAGAATCATTCAAATGTTTAGAGAAATTATTTTGAATAAATCTAAATAACTTCATGCCGGCAGTTGGTCACTTGATATAGCCTTTTTTTCGCAACACGTCTAGAATTTCATCCTCGGACACTTTTTCCTTGTGATACGACAGCGACACAACACTTGCATCTAGATCAATACTTTCGTCACGGACACCATTGATCTCACGCAGATCGGCTATCAGTTTTTGTCCGTCGCAGCTTCCTCCCAGCTCGACACGAAGCTGCCGATGCGATCTGAATCGTTCGAACTGTTGCTCTGCGAGCATTTGCCGCTCACTTTTGAACGGCTCCCACCGGTTGATAATCAGTCCCGACAATGCGATAAACCATCCCAACACGTAGGAAAATGTCTCCATTCGGCTGTGAAAGGTTTTGTTCCAGAAATAAAAAACAAACAACCGCCCGCTCAGCCAGACAAATAGGACCCATTGCAAGACCGAAAGCAAACCCTGGTTTCTGGCGAAGAAGCCCTGATCGAAAAGCGGCAGGGACGCGAGCGATAGCAAAGGAAGAATGCAGCACGCAATATGTAAAGATGTAATTATCAGGCTGAAAGACAGAGAATAAAAGCTTCGCATAGCGGAAGAAAATCGGCGCAACTATTGCGCGGTAAAAGTATTTGTTTCATTTTTGCAACATTGTTGCATTTAATGAAGTTCCATTTCAAATGAATCCATTCCTTTTACTGATTGTCCTTACCCTTGCGGCATTCGCCTGCTCGCCAAAAAGCGAAAAGAGCCCGCAGCTCGTCGAAGCCAACCGTTTGCATCTTGAAGCCATGAAAATATCGCAGCAACTCGAACAAAAACTCGACAGCCTGTCGCCGCTCGCAAAAGACGGAAGTTCGGAAAAATCGCAAATCGATAGCCTTAAAAACCTGATCGAAGTTTGGGAGAAACACGTAATTGAAGTGCCGGGCTTCGCACACGAGCACGCGCATGAGCACGGCGCACACGAGCACAAAACAGCACCACCAATGACCGACGAGTCGATGCTGGAATACCAACGGCAATCGCGCCAGGCCATTGCTGAGCTACAAGAAGCTATTGAGAAATTAGAAAGCTTGCCTAAATGAATCAGGGAATTTTCTCCCAGATCTCGTGTACCGGCTTGCCGTCGCTGCTCTTGCCGCTATGGTCCCAGCGGCCATTGTCGAGTTTGAAATTGAAGGAAAGCGAAGTGCCTACGCGGTTATTATTTTTTGAAAAGAACTGAATGTTCTCTGTGTACTTCCCATCTTTGGCTGTGTAGGTTCCTCCGCCGGTTGCATAAAATCCTTTTACGCCCGGATCGATCGCAAACCATTGAAAACGGGTTTTAGAAAGCAATTTCAATGTTTTGCGAGTGCCCGTCTGGTGTATTTTAACCAATTCGCCTTGCCCGTTATCACGTTCGGTAATGTGCCAGGCGCCGGCCATCGGCACATTGGTAGCATCGTCCACGCGCATCCACACCATCGCTTCTTCGTATCGAAGCGTAAGAATTTCGTCTTTCACCGTCACCGTAAATTCGATCGGAACCCCGATTTTAGCCGTATCCGCCGAATTGAATTCTGGCGTATAAGTCATTTTATCACCAGTCATCGTAAACGGGCCGCCTTCGGTCCTTTCAAAATACTTGTTACCAATGCTGTAAGAAGCGATCACGAGATAATTATCCGCCACAATGAGCGTAGAGGCACTTCCCGTGGGCTCCTGCGACTTCCACGCACCTTTGGGCACTTGTGAAGAGCGCTCCTGCGCGATCGCGATGAAAGAAATCAGTAAAAAGGCGGTTGTCAGTATATGTTTCATTGCATTCGGTTTAAATGGGATTACCATATACGTTATCAAAATTATGCCAATTTCGACGCAAAGCAACTTTCAGCGCAAAACTTCACGCAAAACGTCCAGCGATTTGATCTCCCCCAACCCCTCCATGTGTATTTTGTAAAAGAAAATCAGCTTTTCGAGGATATTTATCCGCCTCGCCCTGTCGAGCGGAATGGACAATCCGTAGCCGTTTTCCAGCATTTGCAAGGTGGCCGCGTGCTCCTGGGCGTCGGGACGGTGCGGAAAATGATTGTCTTTCAGCTCACTTTCCAAGTCGTCCACGGTTTCCACGCCAAAGCCCAGATAATGTGCCAGTTGCATCAGAAACTGGATGTGGAAATTTTCGTAACCACCCTCTGCGCCATCCAGATATAGCACCGATTGCTCAATAAAATGGAACAATGGCTCGTTATTTTCCTCCTCGCGCAAAGTTTTGCCGAGCATCTCGGTCACAAAGAGTCCCAGGCCTGATTTTATTACGTCGTAGGGAATCGACGCGAAAGGTGCGTAACATTTGAGTTCCGAGATGCGGTGGATGGAATCCTCCTTGTTCTTGTGATAAACCACGAGATCGAGCAATGTGAGTGGCTGAAAGAACGCGATCCTGTTGGATTTGGACTTGCTGCTCCGCACCCCGTTTACGATATAAGTCTGTATACCAAAGGTTTCCGTGTAAATCCTGGCAATGATGGACGACTCTTTGTAGCGGATGTAGCTCAGTGCGATGCCGCGGGTTGTATGAAGCATGGAAATTTTAATATCTATTTGATCAAAAATAGTTATCTTTCTTATAATTGATAAGCTCTAATTTATTGAGCGATTTTGGAGTTTTTTAAGCCAAAGGATTTGTACCTTTGTACGAAATAACGAACTAAACGGGAATCGAAATTCGTTAGGCTAATATTCAGGGAATACGCTTTGCATACCAGCAAACACCAATATCTCTAAAAGCATTACTCTTCTTATGAGCGACGCCATTAAGCATGAGTGCGGCATAGCACTTATCCGTCTTAGAAAGCCTTATCAATACTACATCGACAAGTACGAAACGCCGCTGTACGCAGTTCATAAGCTTTCGGTGATGATGGAAAAACAGGTCAACCGGGGCCAGGATGGAGCCGGGGTAGCCAACATCAAAATCGACGTCCCGCCCGGGAAACGATACATCAGCCGATACAGATCCGTAGAACCTCAGCCACTTACGGATATCTTCTCCAAAATCCACAAAAAATTCCGCAAGGGTCTTAAAAACAACAGAGACCACGCCAACGATGCGCAATGGTTGCAGGAAAACCTGGCATTCACGGGAGAAGTATGGCTGGGACATCTCCGCTACGGCACGCACGGGTCTAACGAAGTCGAAAACTGTCACCCGATGCTGCGCCAAAGTAACTGGCGGAGCCGCAACCTGGTGATGGCGGGCAACTTCAACATGACCAACGTGGATGAGCTTTTCGGCAAACTGGTCTCGTTGGGCCAGCACCCGAAAGAGAAAGTGGACACCGTAACGGTAATGGAAAAAATTGGACATTTCCTGGATGAAGAAAACCAGCGGGTGTTCGAGCGCTTCAAGGGGATTTACGAAAACCCGACATTATCGGACGTGATCGAAGATAATATCGACCTGCCGCGCCTGCTCTACCGCTCCTGCCGCGATTTCGACGGCGGCTATGCGATGTGCGGACTCACGGGTTATGGCGCGTCGTTCGTCATCCGCGACCCTGCTGGCATCAGGCCCGCATTCTATTATGCTGATGATGAGGTAGTCGTAGTTGCATCTGAAAAACAGGCGATTAAGGCTGCATTCAATGTGGATTACAATCAAATCACCGAAATCACGCCGGGTTCCGCACTGATTGTTGATAAAAATGGGGAGTACAATGAGTTCCCGATCCTGCCACGTCTCGAAAAACGGTCGTGCAGCTTCGAGCGCATTTACTTCTCCCGCGGTACCGACCCGGATATCTACAACGAGCGCAAGCAATTGGGTAAATTGCTGATCCCGCAAATTCTCAAAGAAGTTAATTACGACCTCGACAACACGATTTTCTCCTACATTCCGAATACCGCTGAAACGGCGTTCCTGGGGATGATCGAAGGTTTGGAAGAATACCTGGCCAAAAAACGCAAGCAGGCCATCATGGAAGGCATTCTTTTCGAAGCCGACCTTGAAAAAGTGCTTTCTTTCCGCCCACGGATCGAGAAACTGGTAACAAAAGACGTCAAATCCCGTACATTCATCACCGCCGACGCACTGCGCGACGATATGGTTTCGAGCGTGTACGACACGACTTTCGAGGTGGTGCGTAAAAATGTGGATACCGTCGTAATCATCGACGACTCTATCGTACGAGGTACTACTTTGGAAAAGAGCATTTTGACCATGCTCGACCGTCTCAAACCGAAGAAGATTGTGGTAGCGTCATCCGCACCGCAAATCCGCTTCCCGGATTGCTACGGTATCGATATGTCGCGAATGAAAGACTTTGTCGCTTACCGTGCGGTATTGAAGCTTCTCGAAGAGCGCGATATGGAATACATGCTCGAAGATGTTTATACACAAAGCGTTACGGCTCTCGCTACTAAAAATCCATACAATACCAACTTCGTAAAATCGCTGTACGATCCTTTCACCGACGAAGAGATTTCACAGAAAATCGCCGAGATCATCCGTCCGAAAGGCCTGAACGCCGAACTCTCAGTGGTATTCCAAACAGTTGAAAACCTTCACAAAGCCTGCCCGGGACACCTCGGCGACTGGTATTTCACCGGAAACTACCCTACGCAAGGCGGAAATAAAGTGGTCAACAAAGCTTTTACGAATTCTTTTGAAGGGAAATTGGAAAGAGCTTATTAATAGTGGAAATTCAGTTTGAAGAAAGCCGGCTTGGAAACAGGCCGGCTTTCTTTTCAAGCTTTTAGCTAAATTCCGTCATTACGTTGACTAAATTTAGCTAAATTGCGTCAATACGTTGACTGAATTTTCATTTATGGAGATCAATCGCTCATTGTATAAACGGATCATTGACCATTTAGTACCTAATAAGGTCAATATCATCACCGGCACCAGGCGGGTAGGGAAAACTTTTCTTGTGCAGAAAATCATGGCAGATACTTCTTTCAAAGTCCTTACGCTGGAAGGAGAGGACATTGACGCGCAAAATCTGTTAGCTCAAAATAGCATCGCCAATTATCAACGCCTTTTCGCCGACTATGAACTGTTGGTGATTGATGAAGCACAAGCGATTCCGGACATTGGGAAAAAGCTGAAACTCATCGTCGATCACGTGAAGGGCCTCAGGATCATCGCGACAGGCTCCTCCGCATTTGATTTGGCACAGCAGGCAGGCGAGCCGCTTACGGGCAGAGCCTATTTTCATGACCTTTATCCCATTGCACAGCAGGAGTTGTCTTCTACCGAGAATTTGCTGGAAACGCGCCAGCGATTGGAAGAGCGCGTGATTTACGGCAGTTACCCCGAACTGCTTCAACTTACCTCTTTGAAGGAAAAAGAAGCGTATCTCAAAGATCTCGTGAATGCATATCTCTTGAAGGATATTCTCTCATTCGAGGGCGTTCGAAATGCGGAAAAGGTGAAAGACCTCCTGCGATTGGTCGCTTACCAGGTAGGTAAGGAGGTATCGTTCCAGCAACTGGGCGTCTCACTGAATATCAGTAAAAACACAGTCGAGAAATACCTGGATCTTCTTTCCAAAGTGTTCATTTTAAGACGTATAGGAGGTTATAGCAAAAATCTTCGAAAGGAGATTACAAAAAGCAGCCGCTGGCACTTTCACGATAACGGCGTACGGAATGCGATCATCAACGACCTGCGGCCCCTTGCATTACGGACAGATATCGGTGAGCTTTGGGAGAATTATCTGATTAGCGAAAGGATTAAAAAGCTGGCTTACGCCAAACGCCACGCAGACTTCTATTTTTGGAGAACCTACGACCAGCAGGAAATTGACTGGCTGGAATGGGACAATGGACGCTTGTCGGCATTTGAGTTCAAATGGAAGGATGAACGCGCCAAAATCCCGGCCGCATTTGCCAATGCCTACCCCGACGCGAGCTTTGAATTGATCAACCGTGACAATTATTTGGATTTTATTTCCTAACATTTCTATTAATTTGCCAACTCAATTCACAACCTAAATCTCAATGACCCAATTCAACACAATCAGAAAGGCTTGCCTGGCATTTGTACTTTTCCTCACGGCCACATTCGCGCAGGCGCAAGGCACGCTGAACGACATCGCATTCCTCGACGGTCGCTGGCTGGGAACCTACAACGGCGGCCCGATCGAAGCTTCCTGGACTGCGCCTAAAGGCAACAACATCGTCGGCTTTATCCGCATGATCAAGGATGACAAGCCCGCTCTTTATGAGATATTTGCATTCGAGCAGACTGACAAAGGACCGGTTGCGATGGTGAAGCACTTCAAACCCGGCATGATTTCTCTCGAAGAAAAAGAAGTAGCCGACCGTTACAAATTCATTGAAGCCAAAAAGAACGAGGCGTTGTTTGAAAAAGACGATGCTTCGGTGCGGATCATATATGAGAGACGCTCTCCTACCCAGCTCGTGATTCAGCGCGGCAAGAAGGAAAACGATAAATGGAGCTTTGTAGACTTGTTTATTTTCAACAAGATTCCCTGATTCTTCATCAAAACTTTCGGATAGCAGCTCGCCTCGGGCTGCTATTTTTTTGTCCTAATTTTTGAGGATCAGGTAAACACCGGCGACGAGCAGGATCGTCCCGAGAATGCGTGGCAGGTTCATCTGGTGTACCGCAAATCCCTGTAAACCAAGATGATCGATCGTCATTACGGTCACCATTTGCCCGGCGATGATCAGGCACATCATGTTGGCCGGACCGATATTGCGGACGATAAAAATAACAGTGATCACGTAAAACGCACCCAGCACGCCACCCATGAAGCGCGTCCAGGAAACTTGTTTCAGGTCGGCCAGCGACGGCACAGGGTTTTGATTGAAGCAGGCAAATGCAATGCTCAAAACGAGCAGCCCAACGAAAAAGGACGTCATGGCCGCCAAAATCGGGTTATTGATGGATTCGCGGAGCTGTGTGTTCACTCCCGACTGAACGGCATTGCTGATACCAATAAGAAAAGCTAAGATCAGGAAAATCCAGTTCATGCAGCTGAATGGTAAATTTTACGCAAATTTGGCTTAGTTTCGGATCAGATTATTGCTTCAATTCATTCACCTTATCGGGATCGACGGTTTTGAAATGGCCGTACACCCGCAGAATAATCGCCAGGGCCACAGTCACCTCCGCCGCCGCAACGACAATCACGAACAATGCAAACAGCTGGCCGCTCAATTGCTCAGGATCATGTCTTCCAAATGCTACCAGATTGATATTGACGGCATTAAGCATCAACTCTATCCCCAATAACATACCAATGTAATGCCGTTTGGTAATGGCAATGGCCAAACCAATGCTGAACAAAGCTGCCGCGACAATCAGATAATATTGAACAGGTACAGTCGTCATGGCGCTGGATTTCGGTTTAATGCAAGATAAGCGGCGCCGATCAGCGCAACGAGAAGCAATATTGCCGCCACTTCGAACGGCAGCAAATGGCTGGTCATCAACTCCACACCGATCGTCCTGATCGTCGATTTGGTGCTCATTTCTGCCCCGGCCATGGCAAAATCCGAGGATAGGATCACTTTTACGAGCAGCCCGAAGAAACCGACACCGGCCAGGACACCCCAGATTCTCCGGGTAATCGGCACATCAACGCGGTTGTGCCGGGTGGAATCATCACTTTTCTCCCGTTTTTGGGTAAGCATGATCCCAAATATGAGAAGCACCAGAATGCCGCCGACGTAGATCATGATCTGCGAAACGGCGAGGAAATCCGCTCCTGCGAGCACATACAACGCGGCTACGCCCAGAAATGCCAGGAACAATGCGAATGCGCCGTAGATCAGGTTTCTCGACACAAGGATAAAAAGCCCGGCCAGGAGGGTCAGCGCAGAGAAGATGTAAAAAATAATCGCTTCCATGTTGGCCTATTCCTTGGGTTTGGGTTTCATTGTGGGGCGAAATGCCGGTTTTGCCGCAGCTGGTTTCTCTGCTGGTTCTGCCGGGGCTTCTGCAACTGGTTTTTCAGCTGGCTCGGCAGGCACTTCGGCAACGGGCTTTTCCGCATTATTTTCTGCAACCACTTTCGGCTTCATAGTTGGGCGAAACGCAGGTTTGGCAGCAACCGGTCTCTCTATTGGTTCAGCAGGCGCTTCTTCAACCGGTTTCTCTGCATTTTCCTCCAAAACAGCTTTCGGCTTCATCGTCAGGCGGAATGGAGTTTTCGCAGCAACCGGCTTCTCTGCCGGTTTAGCAGGAGCCTCGGCAACTGGTTTCTCCGCATTATCATCGGCAACCACTTTCGGCTTCATCGTCGGGCGGAATGGAGGTTTCGCTGCAACCGGTTTCTCTGCTGGTTCAGCAGGCGTTTCCGAAACAGTTTTCTCAGCATTTTCCTCCGAAACAGCTTTCGGCTTCATCGTCGGGCGGAATGGAGGTTTCGCTGCAACCGGTTTTTCTGCTGGTTCAGCAGGCGTTTCCGCAACCGGTTTCTCTGCATTTTCCTCCGAAGCAGCCTTCGGCTTCATGGTCGGGCGGAACGGAGGTTTTGCCGCAACCGGTTTTTCTGCCGGTTCAGCTGGCGTTTCGGCAACCGGTTTCTCTGCATTTTCCTCCGATACCACTTTCGGTTTCAATGTAGGGCGGAATACCGGTTTGCCGGCGGTAGGCTTTTCCGTAGGAGCGGGATCGACAGCTGGTGTGTTTTCTTCCGCCTTTTTTGGCTTCATGACCGGTTTGAATGCCGGTTTTGGAGTCGGCGCGGCTGGCTCCTGGCTGGCAGTTTCAGATGCAGGCTCTTCTGCCGGCTTGGGCTTCGCGGTTGGTTTGAAAACCGGTCGCGCCGGTGCAGTCGTAGCCGGTGCGGCCCCAGCTGATGCAGCTGCGGCTGGCGTGGCGGCTTTGGCGGCCTTCAACGCCTCTTTTTCCTTCTGGAATTGTTCCAGCAGCATGCGCTTTTCGTCAGCTTGCTCGGTTGTAAGGTTGGAATAATTGTAAACCATATCCCGCACATCCAGCTCGCTGTAATCGAAAGTTTTCGTCATCGTAAGGCATTCCGTCGGACAAACCGTGGTGCAAAGACCGCAATAACAGCATTTGGCCATGTCGATATCGAACTTCGCCGCATACAAACGGATCGGCGAACCGTCGGAGGCGCGACCAACGTCCTCTACGGCTTTAATAGGCTCAATGTCAATACAATCCACGGGACAAACCTTCGCACATTTGTCGCAAACAATGCAGTCGTCCATTTCATTGTGCAAACGGTACCTGCCATTGTCTGGAATGGGAATGGTTTCCTGGGGGTATTGGATGGTGACGATCCCATCCTGCTGGTCGTAAAAGCTGGATGAACGGATATCCGCAGGCTTACGGCTTTTGCGCGCATTCCAGAGGTGCCGTAACGTCAGCCGCATGCCCGTGAGGGTCGTACTGATGCCGTCGGATATATTTTTAAAGTATTCTGACAAAATCCCTGTTCGTTGGTATTGCATTTACCCTACGACAAATATAGAGTAAACGGTTTAAAAACTTACTTATCCACGGCCACTGCTTCCAAAAGCTCCTGCAATTCGCGGTGCAGCGACTCGTTTTTATCCGCAATGTACCAGCGCTGGATATCCTCCGCAAACTCACTGTAAGGCTTCACCGGATTCGCTTTGTACTCCCGCAAGAGCATCTGAGCCCCCGCCGGGCGCGGCCCCCAGGTGAAGAGCTCGTTAAAATCCTCGTCCACCGCGATGAGCTTGGGGATAGATTTGCCTCCGTTTGTCAGATATGCGCCCATCAGGTCCAGATTTTCGTCGCGAAGCAGCAATTTAACGGTGATCAATGGGTTGGCCAGCGAGGCCGCCACTATCGGCGGGATATTCTGGGCCGCATCGCCACACCAGGCTTCGGTAAGGATATACCAGGTTTGCGGGATGTCTATCTGTTCGATAACTTCCTTCAACGAATCGCTAACAGTAACCTTTTTGTTGAGCCGCTGCATTCTGGCCAGATTGAGCTTTGTATAATGGCTGAGCTCTTCGGACTGCTTGGGTCCGGTGGTCCGGTTTTCGAGAACGACCTGTTCCATCAACTGCATGTAACCGGAATATGTATATGCCCCGTTTCTAACCGATTCGGGGAGCAAATGTGCGATGTTTTTCATTCGAGTTTCATTTATTAAGAAACCCCTCGTAGACACATTCGGTTCACTTTTCAGCTTACGAAACGGTCTGTTTTACAATTGCTCACGCGCATCTTTTGAAGTCCTTTCAACAAATCTTTCGCCAGCACGCCGCGATCAAAATTCCGCCGGACAAAGTCATAGCCATTTTCACCATGTTTGCGCAAAAGCGCCCGGTCGTTCATATAAACCCGCACTTTATCCGCAAAGTTTGCCGCATTGCCCGGCTCGGCGAACAGCCCTGCCGCTGCTTGTTCTATCAATATGCGCGAAATGCCGTCGATCGCCATCAGCACCGGTTTTTTGCAGGAGAGGTAGTCAAATGTTTTGTTACTGTAAATGGTTTTAAAAACCTCTGCTTTCTTCAAAACAGCTACTCCGGCGTCAGCCATGATAATGTAATGGAAAATTTCCTCCTTAGGCACCGGGTCCAGAAATGAGACATTATGCAGGCCCAATGCCGCCACTTTGTCCATCAGCATTTGCTTCTGCATGCCATCGCCCACCATCAGAAAGTGCGCATCCGTATCGCGGAGCAATGCAGCGGCGTGCAAGAGTTGAATGAGATCGTTCGCCAATCCATGTGCGCCTACGTAAATAATCACAAATTTCTTTTCGAGGCCAAGCTTTGCGCGTAATGCGACCGGGGCCGAGCTTGCCAGCGCCTGTTCACTCCATCGAAAGTCTGCCGCGTTAGGGATTAACACTATTTTTTCACGCTCAACCCCTTTCGTCAGGATCAGCTTTTCGCGAAAGGCGGGCGTCAGCACGATGATCCGCGCGGCTGTTCGGTAGAGGTATTTTTCAAATAAAACTGCCAGCCGAATGAGCATCCGGTTTTTGACTATACCCATTTCAACGGCTGACTCCGGCCATAAATCGCGGATCTCGAAAACGAACGGAATGCGCTTCCATTTAGAAAGAATCAGCCCCGGAATGCCTGCAAATAGTGGTGGCGACGTGGCTATAATGCAGTCATATACCGAAACCGCCCTGCGCAGACCGGCATACACGGCGGCCATCGCGAAAAACACATAGCCCCAATACCGTCCCCGCAAGCCGATATGATAATTTCGCGGCAACTTGCAGCGAATGACCGTGACGCCGTCCCCATTCACACCGACTGCGAAACGCTCACGCCTCACTCCCGCCCCGGTTTCGTGCATATAATGGATATCCCCGGCGATCACCGTCACGGCATGCCCCTCCTCGGCCCAGATCCGCGCCATCTCGTTCCACCGCGAGCCGCCGCCGGCATTGTCTTCCAGAAAATATTGGTGAATGAGCAGGATATGCATGTTCAAGTTGTCGTTTTCCATTGATACGACAACCTGGTGCATTGGTCACTTATATTTTTTCGATGATGGTTTTGAAATAATTCCCGGAAGTTTCGAAAACCAGCATATTACTTTGGATTTTATGACCATAAAAAGCTGAATACCAGCCCGAGTCGACGACAGGAAGAATTTCATGTCCGTGCTCGTCGAACGTCCGGATGCAGAAATCGCGGCTGAAATGTTCATCGGGATGCCATCGCTGCCGGACTTGCAAGCCGGTCGGCACGTTCGCTACCCAGTCCTCGATTACCCAGTGGAGCCGGCCAACCTGCTTTATGACACGCCGCTTGTGGACGATATCCTTGCCTACATGGCGAAACCCCTCGAACTCGGCTTCAATCCAGCATTCATCGTTGCCGCGGCCGCATTGGCCATTGGCGCTGGTGATCCAGTGCGTCCAAATGAAACGCCGGTCTTTCTGCATTTGGTCGAAATCACCGATCGTAACCGTGTTATGCGAGCGGGTGCCGGAAAAATACCGCGTCGATTCCTCATCGGCATTGTAAAGCCACGTTCCGGCGTCGCGCAGGATATTTCGACCATTTATCCAGATATCGAGATGATTGTTATCTGCCTGAAATGGCCGGCTCTTGTAACTTCCGCAGCGCAGGAATGTAATTGTGCCGGCATTTCGGATAACATGGTAGCCCCCATCCCGGAAAGTTGACAAGCAGCGGGGATTGATTTGTGCCGCTATCGGTCGGCGATGTCCACACAACCAATGGCTTTCCTCCAACCATTTTCCCGTCTGATAACCCAAATCAACACCCTGCACATTTGCCAAAGCAGCCATTTGAGGGCGAAAATCCCTGAACTCACACTCCGATAGCGGAAAAAACAGGGCGCCGTCGCAATGCCCGTAGTGAGGAAGTTGACCATTGCTATCATCCTGGCAGGTTCTCAGAAACACCAGCGAAGCCTTCGCCTGTGCATAAACGGTTTCGCAGAGACAATCGCCATGCACCTCGCCCAGCCGGATTCCCCAGGTGAGCAGTTGCACTACCACCCGGTGATAGTTCATGGAAAATTGCAGATACGTTCCATCCGGCGCGATTTGCGTGATGATTTCTCTTTCAAATAACTCCTTGCCTGCCTTTTCCCATTCCGGACTTTCGGGGAAAAACGGGAATGTTAACCCGGTTGTAAAAAGGCCCATTGCTTCGGTAAGGATATGGTTGTTGCGGACGGCAGTCCTGGAAAAACGGATGTTTTGGGCAACATGCCGGATTTGGTCGTAAATGCTGCACAGTATTTGATCGAGTAGACTTTGGTTCAATGCGTGCGAGCCTCGAAAGTAATGCAATGCAAAAGTCCAGTTTAACACACGCAGGGCGATTTCCTGGCTGCATTTCCAGTTCGGGCCGCGATTGACGGGATTTTGAGCGATCCAATCGGAAATCAGTGTGAAAGCCTCCGCAGATTGATCCTCATTGAAATGATAGTCATATCGAATGAGGTCATACAGAAATGTAAACCTCGATTTTTCCCAGACATATTTGATATCTCCCGCCGTTACCGAAAAGTCATCCACTAGCGACCAATGCTCATTCACATTGTACCGATAGCCTGTCAGCGGATTAGTATGCCAATCGTGAACATCAAACCATTGACTGCTGAAATACTGAAACCTCCGGCGCCTGATTTGGCTAACCCGCCACTTCAACTCGTGAAGCCCCGCATTCCTGCTCACATTCACCTCATGAGGATCGAAGAGAAATGCAGGGTTGCGATCTCGCCATTCCCGGAGGCTAATGAACGATCGCCTGGTTGATCGTTTGGGAAAACGAAGTCGGAGCAAGCCGGTTTTGCCTTCTAGCCAATAACCAGCGCGAAAAAGTACATATCCCCAGCCCATTTGGCGAACAATATGCCAAAGCAGCGACAAGTCCCGGAGCATTTTCATACTACTTTCACCCAACCGCCCATCCACAGGCTATCCCGCGCCGCCAATGCGGCCCGGCTCGAATTCCAGATCTCTTCTGCCCGCATAAGCGGTCCTTTTCCGGTGGAAATGTGTTCAAACAACCTATCGAATTGCTCTTGATGTCCTTTATTCGGTTGCAGCTTTTCCTCGTTGAAATCCCGAAAACCATAGCCGGTAAGCTTTCTGAAATTGTCCAGAACCAATGTTCGCCCGAGCGAATGTACCTCCACGCGCTCCTTTGGATAACCACCATGACCGTTTGAAAAATAGTTAACGACTCCGGCAGAGCCATTTTCGAGACGCATCAGCACACTTACATTTTCAGCACTCATACAACCGCGAACAGTGAGGGCATTGGCACAAACTTCCTTTACGGGGCTCTGCGCCAGCCATGTCACCAAATCAATAAAATGACATGCTTCGCCAACCAACCGACCGCCGCCCCGCGTGCCGTCGTGCACCCACGCATTTTCCGAGATGTTACCCGCATTCACGGTGATTGTGATGTTCATCGGTGCGCCATCCAGCAATTCGCACATTTTCAAAATCTGCGGCGCGTATCTTCTGTTGAAGCCAACGGTGAGTGAAACGGGTGCGGGCGCTTGCTTGAAGGCTGATTGCACGGCATCAATACCCTGCGCATCGATCGCCAGCGGCTTTTCAACAAAAACATGCTTCCCGGCCTGCAATGCATCAATCACAATGGGCACGTGCTGGTCGTGGCGCGTCGCGATGATCACCAGATTGACCTCGTTGTCCTCCAAAATCTGCCGGTAATCTGAAAGTACTAGCGGAATGCCGTGCTTTTGGGCTAGTTCAGCGGCCCTTAACCCGCCTGAACTCGCGATGTATTTAACCGGCTTTCCACGAAGAGAGGGTAACAGCGTCATACCGGCAAAATTTCCCGCCCCGATGACCGCAGCCACCACTTTTGCCCTACCGAATGTCTTTACCCGCTCAACGATCAAAGGTTCATCGGACTTGCATTTACCGTCGTAGTCAATCACTATTCCCAGCGGTTTTGCCTTATTCGTGTGAATTTTAGAATAGTCCTCCAATGTAATGTGACCCGAAATCAGCGGTATTACGCGAAGGGCTCCACTCGCGAGCAGTCGCAGCACTTCCTGGAAATTGCGATTTTCTGTCCAGCGGACGTACGGTAAGGGATAGTCAAGCCCCAATTCCTCGTACGCGTGGTCGTAGCGCCCGGGCCCGTAGGCGCAGGAAACCTGGAATGTAAGTTCTTTTTGATAAAAATCGGAGCGGTTCAGATGCAGCGGGACATCGCCTGTAAGCACGATTTTGCCTCTTTTCCGACAGATCGCAGAGGCCATTGAAATAATTCCCGGCGACTTCCCCGAGGCTGTGATGATCACCGCGTCCATTTCGCCATATCGTTCCAGAATGGCTGCCGGGGCCGTTTTGAGCGGATTGAGCACCGGGATTCCTTTCTTGTCCGCGATTCGCATCCGTGCCTCATCCGGTTCCAGGCCAATGGGCTGGCATCCCTGCGCGAGCAGCAGGTCCACCACCATCAAACCGACCAGCCCCAGTCCGATTACCGCCACGCGCTCGCCCAGCGCCGGCGCGAGCAAACGTACGGCATGCAGCCCCACAGCACCCAGCACCGCGAATGCGGCCTCGTCGTCGGGCACATTGGCTGGTACTTTTGCAACCAGGTTTACCGGCACACACACCATTTCCGCGTGCGGACCATTGCTCACCACCCGGTCACCAATGGTAAAGCCCTCCACGCCGTCGCCTATCGCCACTATTTCGCCCACATTACAATAACCTAACGGCAGGAGCTGATCCAGCCTGCGGAGCACTGAGCGTGTCGTTTTCAAAAAGCCATCGGTCCTGATTTTGTCGAGAACGAGGCGCAGCTTATCGGGCTGCTGGCGGGCTTTGGCTAAAAAACCGGCTTTGGCAAACCGGACCAGCATTCGTTCCGTGCCGGCAGAAATGAGGCTTTTCCGGCTTCGGATGAGCACATAGCCCTTTCTGGCGAGCGGTACGGGCACTTTCAATACGAATGTCTCTCCCGTCCGGAGATTCTGGACAAGTTGTTTCATAGATATAGTGTGCAGTTTGAGTAAATGTCGGGTATAGGAATTTACGAATTAAATCCAATCATCCAGATTTAATACTTTTGGCAAAATCAGTTCAGCACATCATCTTAACCACACAAATTTTTCATGAAAAAACAGATCAATGTTGGCATAGTCGGTTACAAATTCATGGGTCGCGCGCACAGTAATGCGTGGATCAAGGCGCCGTTGTTTTTCGATACGCCTTCAACGCCGGTCCTCAAAGCAGCCTGCGGCCGCCATCAGGAATCCCTCTCGGAGTTTGCCCAAAACTGGGGCTGGGAAGAAACCGAACCTGATTGGCAAAAACTCGTGACCCGGCCCGACATCGATATCATCGACATCGCATTGCCTCAGAACCTTCATTACGAAGTTGCCCTGGCCGCGGCGAAAGCAGGCAAGCATATTTTCTGCGAAAAACCACTTTCCATGACCAGCGAGCAGGCCGCCGAAATGCTGAAAGTGTGCCAGGAAACGGGCGTGAAGCACTATCTCAACCATAACTACCGCCGCGTCCCGGCTGTCGCGCTTGCCAAAAAGATGATCGAAGAGGGCAAAATCGGCCGGATTTTCCACTGGCGCTGTGCCTATCAGCAGGATTGGATCGTTGACCCGTCATTTCCGCTCACCTGGCAATTGAAAAAGGAAACTGCGCAGGCCGGGCCGCAATGGGACCTCAACTCGCACGCGGTCGACCTGGCCCATTTTCTTATCGGCGACGTTACGTCCGTGTCCGCACTCACCACGAATTTCATCAAAGAGCGCCCCATCGCCGATGAAACCGCCACCGGCAGCCTCTCCGGCGCATCCAAGGGCGACGAAATGGGTGAAGTAACCGTCGAAGACGCGGCATTAATGATGGTAAGGTTCGAAAACGGCGCTATCGGCTCGTTCGAAGCGACGCGCTTTGCGACAGGCCGCAAAAATCGCCTCACATTCGAAATCTACGGCAGCAAGGGTAGTCTCGTTTTCGACCTCGAACGAATGAACGAGCTGCAATACTATTCCAACGAAGACACCAAAGGCGAACACGGCTTCCGGACGATCCTCGCGACGGAATCCATTCACCCGTACGCCGGCAACTGGTGGCCCGCCGGGCACATAATCGGCTACGAACACGCGTTCGTACACGCAGTGGTTGACTTTCTGAATGCCATTGAAAACGATACGGACATCAAACCGGACTTTGCGGATGGATTAAAGATTATTCAGGTGCTGGAAGCGGGGCTGCGCTCGGCGGAGCTTGGTGGCGAGGTGCGGTTGTAGAGTTTGCATTCATTTCAAAAGCTTGGCCACTTTTAAATCCATCGCATTTTCGCCGGTGTCGTAACCCACATGCTGCTCGATCATTTTGCCCTTGTGATCGAGCAGCATCCAAACGGGAATGGTTTCCAGATTGTACTTTTTGTCCAGCATCGCGTAAGTTTCGCCTGCGGGCAACAGAAATTGCTTCCAGGGCATTTGCTCCTTCTGCATCGCACCCTTCCAGGCACCCTGATCCTTATCGACAGATATGCTTACGATATTCAGCTTTGCATTACTGCGCTCGTAAAGCTTTTTGATTTGCGGAATTTCCATCCTGCAAGGCCCGCACCAGCTTGCCCAGAAAACAATGAGATTATGTTTGGTTGGATCTAGCAGCGCTTCGTCGTAAAGCCGGTCGTCTGCCGTTTTCAACGCGACTGTCGCGGGAAAATCCTTGCCGGTTTTGTTTTCGAGCATCGCATAGTTTTGCAGGGTAATATAAACTGGGTTCGTATGCAGCTGTGGATCGAAAAGTGCGAGCAATTCTTTGGCTTCATCGGGTTGGAGCGCCGCCTTCCTGAAATTCAAATTGCGCAGCAGATCCAACGAATAAGGATGCCTCTCGACCAACGACCGATTGTAGGCTCGGTTAGCGGCAACATTTTGGGCGCCGGTTTTTAAACTAAAATGGTGAAAGAGCGTACTGGTTTGCCGATTAACGTCCTTTATGTTGAACATTACCTCCGTATTTTTTGGTGTAAATACGCGGATTGTATCCAATTGAAGCTCCATCAGACCTCTTTCCGCATAAAAATTCACCTCGCCGGTCTTCATAAAATAGGGGTTTCGATAACCAATCAACTGACGCGGCCATTCGGGATTCCCGGTTTCAAAATAGATGGCCGCACGGAAGGGGATAAAGTCCTTTTGCGTGTCGATTTGGAATTCGAATTGTCCATCGCGCACTACGGTTGTATCTACAAAGTAGCGCGTTTCTGCATTTTCCAGGAAGATCCGCTTCCCTTCCAGAAACGTATCGGCCCCCCGCAGATCGCCACGAACGACTATTTCACTCGTCTCTCCGCACGCGGACAATAGACCAATCATCAAAAGCAACTCGATAATCCTAAAAAAGTCGGGATCAAACCGTTTGTTTTCCATTGCCTATCAGCTTTTATTTGATACGCAATTGTAACCAATTTTATATATAAAATAAAATTATATATTATAAAAATCATCCTAAAAGAAATGGCGACCGGTCGGCCGCCATTCGCACTTTCTACACATTATCTTCTACCGTCCTTTCCTTCGTTTCTCCGGTCCTCCGTTTTTTCATTCCAAAATCTTCACAATCTCAGCAAAACCGCGATTTCTGGCGTGCTGCAACGGTGTGACACCGTCGTGGTCGGGAATTCCAACATCGGCACCCCCATCTTTGAGGATCTGCACGATTTCCTGATACTTTTTACTTCCGTTTCCCAACACTATCGCTTCCATTAATGCGGTCCAGCCGAGCCGATTCACATGATTAACCGGGAAGCCTTTCGTGCCGACCAGCACTTTCACGGTTTCCACGTGTCCGCGTTCGCATGCGGGGATCAATGCGGTTCCATTGTACCGGTTGAAAATGTCAAACCGCGCGCCACGAGCCAGGAAAATTTTCACCAGCTCCGTTTGCCCGGTAGCCCCTGCGTAAAGGAACGGGCTGTCGTGAATATCATCCTGCAAATTGGCATCAGCGCCATTCTCGGCGAGCAGCGTGGCCATCGCCGTTTGTTTGTCGATAGTCGCCAACAACAGGAGCGTACGTCCACGATTGTCCCTTGTATTTACATTAGCTCCGGCAGCGAGCGCCTTCTTCATGCCTTCGAGGTCGTTTTTTGTTACCAGCTCGATTAAGTTGTCCTGTCGCATATTCATCTCGTTTGTGACCGGCTGATCATTCGCATTACAAGATGCAAACATACCCGCCAGCAGAAGCAGCAATATCGTTTTCATAGCTTCAATTGATTCATTGGAAATACCAGCAACAAGGTACGCGAAGCTTGTCGCTACCCGTTTGCGGAATTCATGCTGATGTTTGGATGATTCATTACTTCGAAAGAAACAACAACTTCATTTGAAGCTCGCCAACTTTTCGGGCTGATCCGGAAACTGAGGATTCGATCGGCAGCGGCGAACCGTCGCAGCGGCTGAACTTGGGAAGGATTAAAAACAAAAAAAGCACCGATTTCTCGGTGCTTTCGTGGGAGTTGAGGGATTCGAACCGCAGCGGCGGACCGTCCCCGACCCCCTGCTTGTAAGCGGACGCCGCGCGGGCAGATGCTGGATCAAGACCAAAACTTGTGGAGTAACTTGGATTAAGCATATAGCTGAGTGAGGCGATATAAGAAGAATTCGATATTTCTGACACCTCGGAACTGAGCCCTGAACGCTTTGATCTTAGCATTAAAAGACTCAGCAGATGCGTTGGTGCTCCGGTTATCAAAATAATTGACAATGGTCTTGTAGTGATTCTCTATAGATCTGGCGACGGTGTTGAAGGATTTGAAGCCTGACTGCCTGACTTTTTCATGCCACTTCGCTAGTCTGGTTAATCCGTAAATCTTTTCGGTTGTGTTGGTGAAAATGTTGCTTAGCTCCTGAGCCAGATCATATGCTTTTTTAAGGTCTGGAAAGAGTTCAAAAAGCAGTTGAGCCCTCTCTTTTTGATTGTCAGTCCACGTATTAGGCTTTTTATACAACGCATATCTGCCACGCGCCAATAATTGCTTCAAGGTATCACCATTAGGTAACACTTCTGGCTGATATTCGACCTGATTAGCCTTTGCCCGCTCAATGGCATCGTTTTCCAGATCTAATGCTTCCCAGCGATGTTTGATGCGGATTTCTTGCAAGGCTTCAATAGCTAACCTTTGCACGTGAAAACGGTCGGTGACCCGTAATGCGCGCGGAAAACATCGCTTAGCGATCATTGCCGCGGCGGCGGACCGTCATGCTGCCAGCCATGTCAAGCGTAATTTCAGACACTTTCTTCCGCAGAGATTCCGGGATTTTACGGATAATCTCAATAACCGTTTCAGCCTTTGTACCAGCAACAATGGCAACTATACTTCCTTTCCCGCCTTTTGCAGCTTTATTGGTAAGGATTGTGTACAATTCACCATGCGAAAGACTAGTCTGGTCGATTGATAGGCGAGATCCCAGATTTTGAGGAAATAGCAGCCACTTCTTGGCATGCTTCCGTTGGTTCCAATCTTTAAATCCACTCTGAAAATCACGGTAATGGCGTAGCAAAGCTCTGCCGTTAATACCGTAGAACCGTCCGACCGACCAGGCGCTATTCGGGCTGGTATCGACTGATATCTTTTAAAAAATTCGCGAATTCACTCGTCATTCGCGTTCCATTACCTACCTCAGTCCAGTCTCTGTAAACTACTTTTCCTGTTTTGGTATTGAGCCACCTGCGACGCTTGATGTGAAGAAAGACCTTATGGCCCCGAATTGGGAAATCCTGAACAGTAATTGTCGGAAAAAAGCCCTTGGAGAGCAGGTTCTTCCTTTCCGGGTCATTCTCATCTGCATTCTTCTCGTCGATATGCACATGAAATACACCGTCCTGCCGGTCGATGGAGGTTAATTCAAAATTTTCGAGGATGAACTCTGGTAGTAGAAACGGAATAATAGGCAGGAAACTCTCCAAAACAGACTAGGTTTATTAAATATACAAACCTAGAAAAATCATGGATCAAGCAGAATTCTTGGGGGGAAGTTAAGCATAGAGTTTGGTAAGCCTGAATAGGAAGAATTGAATATCCCTCACGCCTCTGGAAGATGACCTAAAAGCCTTGATCTTCGCATTGAATGATTCAGCTGAAGCGTTGGTGCTCCTGTTATTGAAGCAGTTTAGGATGTCCAGATAATGCGTTTGAATGGACCTGGCCACAGTTTTGAAAGAATCCAGGCCGCAATCTTCTACCTGATTGTACCAGAGCGCCAGCTTTTTAAATGCCTGCTCTTTGGACTTGCAAACCCGAAAAACGGTTCCTAAGCCTGTTGCGAGCTTGTAAGCCTGCTCGATAAGTGGGTAACGTTCAAAAAGTAGCCGGGAACGCTGGACCTGTGAGAAGGTCCATTTTTCATGATGCTTGAAAAGCAAGTACCTGCTCCTGACTAGCAGCTGTTTAAGAGTATCGCCATTAGAAAGAATCTCGGGCTGATATGCCAAACCGGATTGTCTGGCCTCTTCAATAGCTTGATTTTCTTGATCCAAAGCCCGCCACCGATGTTGTATCCTAATTTCTTGTACTGCATCAAAGGCTAGTTTCTGGACATGGAAACGATCAATAACCTTTGACGCCTTCGGAAAGCATCGACTGACTATCAACCCCATGTTGGCGGCCATGTCCAGCGTCACTTCCCGTACTTTGCCGCGGATGCGCTTGGGAATCTTTCTCAAAACCTCGATGACAGAGCTGGCTTGCGTGCCTTTGACCATAGCCACCAATGAGCCTTTTCGCCCCTTGGTTGCTTTATTGGTCACAATAGTGTAAAGCTCTCCGTTGGAAAGAGAGGTCTCGTCAATGCTTAAATACGGACCGGTGTTCTCAGGGTACAACAGCCAGTCAGCAGCATGCTCGCGTTGATCCCAGTCTTTGTAGTCGCTTATATGGTCTTTATACTGCTGTTGAAGCTGCTTGCCGTCAAGATGAAAGTATTTGCCTAACTGAGAACAACTAACAGGATTATTATCAATACATTGTTTTTAAAAAGTCAGCGAACTCTTTGGTCATCCGAGTCCCCTGTTGCACAACATTCCAATCTCTGCTGATAATCTCACCCGTATCCTTGACTTCCCAGCGCCGACGCTTAATGCAAAGTGTAACCTTCTGATTGCGAATGGGAAAATCTTGGATGTAAATCTCGGGCAGGAAGCCCTTCGACTCTAATTTTTGATCTTTGTACTCGGAAGGAGGAAGATTCTTTTCTTCCAGGTAGATATGCAGACCAGTGAGGCCTTCAACGATTTTGGAAAGTTCGAAATAATCGAGGATACCCTCAGGTAACAGGAAGCGGACTAGGGCTAAATAAGACTCTTGCAATGCATTCAATATTGATTCACTGCAAAACAACTACTTTTTTCACCGCCCCCCAAGTTTTCGGACTGATCCAAAATCATATATGCTCCACAAGTTTTGGGTTTGATCCCAGATCCTCTGAACCAACTGAGCTAGAAACTAAAAAAGCACCGATTTCTCGGTGCTTTCGTGGGAGTTGAGGGATTCGAACCCCCGACCCTCTGCTTGTAAGGCAGATGCTCTGAACCAACTGAGCTAAACTCCCTTTCTTTTTTCTTTTGTTTTCTCGTCGTTTGGGAGTGCAAATATGTGCGACTAAATTGAACTCTGCAAATATTCTTGAAAAAAAATTTCAAATATTTTTTAACGTGCTGATAACCAGGATACGCTATTCGAAATTTAAATACAGCGTTACCGTGTGCGTCCGCATACGGCTGATGCCATTTCCGACAGAATTTTTTCCAGGCACCAGCATGTTTGTCAATCCGTGCGAAAAACGCAGCTCCGGCGCGAATTTGAAGAACTCGAAAAATTGCTCGTAGCCGATGCCGTAGTCGATCGAAAAGTCGCTTGACTTAGTATCCAGTGCGCCCACACCCCCTCCACGGTTGCGTTTCACGTTCGTTTCCAAACCCAACGTTACCCCTGCGACCATGTACATGCGCGAGTTGACCCTTCGGACGGATTTGTATTTTAGCAAGAGCGGGATTTCGATCCACGTCGACTCCCGCTTTTCGGTGCGATCGGTGCCGTTGGGATATCTGAACTTCACATGCCGCTCGTAAAGTGAAACGGACGGCGTCGTGCGCAGGTCAAAATGCTCGTTTAAATATGCATTGATCGTAAAACCCATGCGGAATGCCGCGTTTCTGGGCGATTCGATCACGAATGCCGTGTCCTTCGTCACAAAATCGTTGCTGTGCTTGATGTTGAAGCGGGTGAACGGCACCGCGAAAAGAATACCGTAATGGATCGGCTTATCGTCGTAGTATTCGAGGTGCTTGCGACGGTATCCGATGCCCTGAGAATGCGCCTCCTGAGCCGCCAACAGCAGCGCCAGAATGCCTATAATTACTTGTGTCCGACGTAAATTGAACAGATCCCGAAGGTAAGTGATATGCATTTGGTATTAATGAAACCGGCTTTTTTATAAATATCCAGAAAAGCTTCCCCGTCCGGAAAGGCCTGCACAGATTCGGGCAAATATGTATACGCCGCGCTGTCTTTGGAGACCGTTTTTCCTATTATCGGCAATATGTATTTGAAATAAAAATTATAAATCTGCTTGAATGGAAAGCTTTTGGGCTTCGAAAATTCGACCACCACACAAGTTCCGCCTGGCTTCATCACGCGGTTCATCTCTGTCAGTCCGGCCAGCAAATTCTGAAAATTGCGTACTCCAAACGAAACGATAATCGCGTCAAAATAATTGTCTGTGAAAGCCAAACTTTCGGAGTCGCCGCTTTGCAGCGTAATCACATCCTGCTTGCCCAGTTTAGCGATTTTTTCGCGGCCAACCGCCAGCATTCCCTCGGAAATATCGACGCCGATGATCTTTTCGGGTTTCAACGCAAGCGCCTCGATCGCAAAGTCGCCCGTGCCGGTCGCAATGTCAAGGATCACTTTGGGTTGCTGCTTTTTGAGCAATTTAATGGCCCTTTTGCGCCAGTAAATATCCACACCTCCACTCAGGATGTGGTTCAGCAGATCGTATTTTGGCGAAATGTTGTCGAACATCTCGGCAACCTGCTCCCGCTTGGTCCCTTCCTTGTCTTTATAGGGTACTACACTCATCTTCTAATTGTATTTTTCAACTACAAGCAAAACTAACAGATATTTACGGTTATCACACGGCGGGCGGCCATCTAATTGGATTCTACAAAAAGTGACCGAATCAGAAAGTGTTCGTAACAATGGCTGAACAAACATTTCGTCCCGATCATTACCCGCCATGCGTTACATTTTACTTATTCTCAGCTGCGTCGTCACCAGTTTACTGTCCGCGCAGACGCCCCGTTACCGTTCGTCCAATGGTATCAGCCAAAAGAAAAGTTATGACAGAAGCGGCCCCAGGGCCTATTTTCTAACCGCACGCTGCGGTCTCAGCCAGTTTTACGGAGAACTGAACGGCCAGGCAATGCACGGCATCGGCGGAATGAGTTTCGGGAAGTGGGTCAACAAGCAAGTCGCTTTGCAGCTCGATTACCATGCGGGTACACTGGGCGGCGAGAAGCGTGCATTCTTCAACTCCTATTTCATCAATGAATACAATTCCGTCGAATGCATTGTAAAATGGGACCTCTCGGAGCAGTTCAGCAGTCTCGAACCAGGGCCCGCGCACATTATCGTTTACGGCGGACTGGGCCAAATCTGGTTCAGCGCCCAGGCATTCGACCTCGACGACGGGCGCTTGCTCCGTTTCACAAATAGCTCCGAAAGTGCCAGAAACCCGCTTTTCCTCCGCTGGGGACCTCCGAAAGGACCGCGCGGCATCAAAAAAACGCGAGAAGGAATACTGCCGCTGGGCACTTCTGTGGATTACGCGTTGTTAAAAAACTTGAAAATAGCGCTCGATTATCGCCTCTATTTCGTCCGGACAGACAAACTCGATGCCACTTCGGGCCAGCGGCTGATTAATCCGGAGGAAAGCGAATCGTACAGCAATACCCCGAACGACATGTTCAGTTTTATTTCCGTGTCGCTCGATTTCCGGTTTGGGCAACATCGGAAGTGAGTACAGCCTAACATCGTTAAACATGATTTCTACCACCGTAAAGTACAAACTATATCCATCGTTACTAAGCTGCTTCGACCGTTTCGAGCGCGGCTACCTGGACGAACAGGGGCTGCTCGACCGCATCAACCGCGTTCCGGTGCCGCAAACCGAAGCCCAGTTCCGAGGAGCGTCGTTCGAAGATGCGGTGATCAAAGGCATCGGTGAAGAATCATTCGACCCGGAAATACTATCCAAAGTGCGGTCATTCCTCCCGCGCCCCATGCTGAAAACGCAGGTTTACTGTGAATATCAACTGAATGACAGCCTTATTTACGGTTATGTGGATGTAATCGGGAAAATGCTGGCAGTCGACATTAAAACGACCGGAAACTACCGCACGGGCTGTTTTGCCCAAAGCCATCAAAACTTTTACCTGCCCGCACTCCGGGCGAAAGGGATCAGAAGTCTACGCTATGTGATCACGGATTTCAAGGACGTTTATCTTGAAGAATATGATCAAATGGTAGATTTGAATTATCAGGAGGGGCAGGTTTTGCGGTTTTGTGAATTTCTGGAAGCGCAACGCGAACGTGTAACGGATCTGCGCGTATTCGCGCGTATCTGATCCAACACTCTTCATGATCGCAGACATTTGAAAAGCACGATGAGTTTGTCTTCGGAATAATGCATTGGTCCCTGATCTTACAGCGGTCCGAAAAAATGCAGAACGCAAATTATTTCGAGGTAATTCAGCTCCCCTTAAACTAAATCAATTGATGTCGATGTAGTTGTAATTAATAAATTATTGACTTGTATATTAACTTCCGTGCGCTATTTTTGAACAATCTATCAGTACCACCTAAGCCTAACAAAATCGACATAGCGTTGTTGGGCGCTCCCTCGGCAGTCCGTAGAACTGTAACTGGCCAATTATGAAGCATTTAAACTTAAGTCAAATATTGTTAAGTTTTAATCAATACAAGGCCAACTATTAGCATTGAAAAAAGTTTGGCACTCGGTTCGCGCTGCTTTCCCAGGCATTCCTGAAGGAAATGCAGCAGGCTAAGCGAGTTTAATTATGCACGGTCGACTGCCCAAGGCAGCGGCAGGTGGCTAACCCCGAAAATATGAAGCTTAACGTAGTGGTCTACGGAGTTGTGGCTGGAAGTTACAGAACACAAAACCTGATCAGATCCCTTTTTGACATTTCCGAGATAAATCTGTTTTATCTCAATCCCGGACTTCTATGGGAACGGCCCTCCCTCTGGAACAAAATCCAGCGGATGATCGTAGAACTGACCGTCGTGTGGCGATCGGACATCATTATTATTCCGGCGACGAGGCATCAAAACCCCTACAAATACAAGCTGGCGAAGTTCTTCAAAAAACAGATAATTACTGATTTCTACATTTCCTACTACGATACCTTTGTCACCGATCGCAAGACGATAGCCAAAGAAAGCCCCGAAGCCGCCAAGCATTTCAAGCTGGATCGGAATGCTATTCTCTCATCCGACCGCACCATTTTTCTCAATGGGTCCGAAGCAGAATATTACACAAGGCTGCTCGACATAAAACTATCGGATATCCGATACAGCATCGTTCCGCTTTGCGTGGATGCCCGCCAAAAGGCCGCAAACCCATTCGCGAACGGCACTACGGATAAGCTGACCATCTGCTGGTGGGGCTCCTATATTCCGCTGCACGGGCTGGATAAAATCATTGAAGCCGCGCATTTGCTTTCCAAAATCATGTCGGACTTCGAGTTTGTGCTATTTGGGAACGATGATGAGAAAGCGATGCCTTTTCGAAATAAGATCAGGGAATTAGGGATAGAGAATTTTGTGAAAATCGATAATTCGAAATCCTTCCACAACGGACAGCTGGAACCTTTCCTTGTGTCGCGCTGCGACATTGCCCTGGGCGGTTTCGGCGATAGTGAAAAAGCAAAAAACGTATTTCTGAATAAGGTTGCCGACGCGTTCGCGTTCGGAATCCCCGTTTTGAGTATGAAAACCAAAGCTATGGATACGCTGCTTTCGGGGGACGACATCGTGATCTGCGATAATCAACCGCAAGCCATTGTCGACGCAGTTACAGCACTAAAAATGGACAGGGAAAGATTAAAGAAGATAGGAGAAAACGGATACAATCGATATCTCGATACATTCTCCTACGAGGCCTTTAAATCGCGGGTTAAAGGGGTAATCCAACCTCAACTCAACGGTAACTAGCAAATGGGCTTAAAAAAGGATCTTTTTTCGGGGGTGGCGGTAACCGCCATCGCCAAGTATTCCGGGATTCTCATCGGATTGGTTATCAATGCCATGCTCGCGCGCCTTCTCAGCCCGAAAGAATACGGGATAGTGGGTGTGGTGATCGTTTTTATTACGTTTTTTAACATTCTCAGCGACATTGGTCTAGGCTCGGCGATCGTGCAGAACCAAAACCTCTCTCAAAAAGATCACTCTGATCTTTTCAAACTAAGCGCGATCATGAGCAGCGTCCTTGCGATTGCATTCGCGCTGTTCTCTTATGCTGTCGCGTTTTTTTACAAAAATGACGTCTACATCCCGATCGGACAGCTGCTGGCCATTCATGTCTTTTTCAGTTCGCTCAGCGTAGTTCCTAAAAATTTACTCATCAAGTCACAGCTGTTCAAAAAGATAGCCATTATCGAAGTTTGCACTGCTCTCACCGCCGGGCTTATTGCTGTGCTGCTGGCTTCGCAGCATTACAGCTATTTCGCCATTGTGTGGAGATCAATATTTATGAGCTCGGTCACGTTTGTCCTTTACTTCCTGATGTCCGGCGTAAAATTCCAGAAGGGGCTATCGCTCGCTCCCGCGCGCCGGGTTGCGAAATATTCTTCGTTCCAATTTGGATTCAATTTTATCAATTACTTCTCAAGGAACCTTGACAACATCCTCATCGGCAAATTCATGGGTAACGTCCAGCTGGGCGTGTATAACCAGGCGTACCAGTTGATGATGTACCCGATCGCCAATCTGACCTTCGTGATCACTCCGGTGCTGCATCCTATCCTTGCGAAATATCAGCACGACAAGGCCTTTATCTACAAGGAATATGTCAATGTGGTCAATATCCTCGCCGTCCTGGGCATACCGATATCCGTGTTCGTATTTTTTTCTTCCGAAGAAATTGTCCAGGTCATGCTGGGAAGCAAATGGTCGGCGGTTGTACCTGTACTGAAAGTATTGAGTCTATCCGTCTGGATTCAAATGATCCTTTCCAGCAGCGGCTCCATATTCCAGGCGTCTGGAAGGACCGATCTGCTGTTTTTATCGGGCGCATTATCAGCAGTGTTCACCATCGGAGCGATTCTGGCAGGGATTTTTTACTACCAATCCATGCAGGCAACCGCCTGGCTGCTGGTGAGCGCATTTGCATTTAATTTCTTCCAGGGTTTTTACACCCTCATTGTTCACGCACTGAAAGAATCTCCTCGCATTTTTATCAAAGCAATTCTCTCCAAAGCGCCCATGGCGCTGGCGATGGTGGTTACGCTACTCGCAAAAAACCGGTGCGTCGAAATGATGCATATTGACCTTCCTCTCATTCCATCAATCCTCATCAACATCGTGATCTGCCTTGTGTTTTTCATCCTGTTTCAACATGCCCTTGTCTCAACACTCGTGAAAAAGTTTGTGCCGCAGAGGGCCACTTAACGTTCCCCTTGATTATGATTACAAAAAAACCAAGAATTCTAACCTTTACGCATTATGGTGAACTGTATGGTGCAAACCGATCTCTGCTGACTCTCCTGATTGCCCTGCGCGACAAGATCGACTGGTGGGTCATTTGTAAAGAGGAAAGCGAATTTTCCCGGGAGTTGCAGCGACAAAACATCCGTTACAGCATTGTACCGTTCACCAACGACGTTTATATGCAAGAAAAGCGGTTTCAATGGCTTAACAGCATTAAACGGACTGCCTACAACCTCGCACTCGGCTTTTACACCGCCATGATCGCGAGGAAGCACAATGTCGATCTGATTTACACGAATTCGTCCGTCATTTTCATTGGTGCGATGACATCCTTCTTCTCGGGCAGAAAACATATCTGGCACATCCGTGAATTTGTTTACGACGACTATAAGCTCAAATACCTCCTCGGAGAAAAGGCATTCCGGTTCTGGGCCAACAAAGCGAGCACAATCATCTGTATTTCCAAAAGCATTCAGAAGCGCAGGGTGCTTTCGAAGGATATTACCAGCAGGTCCGTCATTATTTACAACGGCCTGGTGGAGGATCAGACCCCAGCCGTTCTAAGGACTAACTCCTCGAAACCAACCGTTTTGGGTATTGTAGGCATAATTGATCCCGCCAAAAATCAACTGGCGGCGATCAAGGCGATCCATGAACTTGTGAAACGTGGCAAGTCTGTCGTGTTGAATGTGGTAGGCAGCATCAGCTCACCGGCATACTTCGAAACCCTAAAGACCTATGTTGCGGAAAATGGCTTGAATGAGTACGTCAATTTTACGGGGTTTCGCAAAGATGTCGGCGCAATTTTCAAATCAATCGACATTACGCTGATGTGCTCGCCGCACGAGGCTTTCGGACGGGTGACAGTGGAAAGTATGATGCATGGCGTACCTGTGGTGGCTTACAAATCAGCCGGCACCGCCGAGATAATCGAGCACGGAAACACGGGCCTGCTTTATCATGACGAGCAAAACGGCCTCACCGCACAGCTTACGAGGCTGATGACCGACGACGACCTCTACAAAACAATTTCCTCAAAAGCCTCGACAGCCGCCCGCGAAAAATTCACCGTCAAAAGCTACGCCGACCAATTCACCCAGCTGGTATACAGCCTAACGTAACGGGAGCCGCGACACCCCTCATTGTTTTCCCATTCAAAAACCGTGATAAAACAAAAACGCCTTGACAGATTGACTATCAAGGCGCAATGCGATTTGGTGTGGTGATGGACGGAATCGAACCGCCGACACATAGATTTTCAGTCTATTGCTCTACCGACTGAGCTACATCACCGTTTCAGTTGGTACCTTTTGGGACTGCAAAAATAGATGTCTGTTTTGTGTTTACAAATTTTTTTAGGGAATTTTTCGAAAATAGTTTTATATAAAGGCTCAGTGCATTGATAATCCGGGCATTAGCTTTTCAAGGTATTATTTTATCCCCCATCCATTTGCGCCGGAATACATTTTTATCATACCTTGTTAGTATGCAAGCATACCAAACCAGTCCCTACCTGCTATGGCGATCTTACAGCAAGTCATCTTTATAGCCGCCCTCGGAGCGGTGGCCTGGCTGATTTACCAGCGGGTTGGCATTATCGGCAAGACCATCCGGCTTGGGAAGGACGAAGACCGCACTGATCAGCCTTCCAAGCGGCTTTCGATCATGATGCGCGTCGCGTTCGGGCAGAAGAAGATGTTCGACAGGCCGCTTATTGGTGTGCTGCATTTTGCCGTTTATGCCGGATTTATCCTCATTAATGTCGAAATCCTGGAAATTGTTCTGGACGGAATCTTTGGCACACACCGGCTTTTTGCGGGCGCGTTGGGTGGCTTTTATGGCGTGCTCATTGGTTTCTTCGAGTTTCTCGCGTTGAGTGTCCTTATTGCCTGCGCCTTATTCCTTGTCCGTCGCAGTGTCCTGAAAGTGGAGCGTTTTCAGCCGGCGAGGCATCGTGAAATGAATGGCTGGCCGCAGCTCGATGGCAAGCTGATCCTGGTTTTTGAAATTGTGCTGATGATCGCCATTCTGACGATGAATGCTGCCGACAGCGCATTGCAGGACCTCGGCAGTGCCCATTATCCGCAAACCGGCGATTTTCTGATCAGCCAATTTATCAAGCCGCTTTTTACAGGTTGGAGCGAGCCAGCGCTCATTGCCTATGAGCGAACGGCTTGGTGGATCCACATTCTCGGCATTTTCGCATTCGCCGTCTATCTCACCTACTCGAAGCATTTGCACATTGTCCTAGCGTTTCCAAACACGTATTTCTCGCGGTTGGAGCCCAAAGGTGAGATGAAGAATATGCCCGAGATTACCTCTGAGGTAAAAATGATGCTCGGACTTGAAACCCAGGCTGGCGATGCCGTGGTTCCCGAGCGCTTCGGGGCCAAAGATGTGCCCGATTTGAGCTGGAAAAACCTCATGGACGCCTATTCCTGCACCGAATGCGGGCGCTGCACGGCAGCCTGCCCGGCCAACATGACCGGCAAAAAGCTCTCGCCCCGCAAGATTATGATGGATACGCGCGATCGCCTCGAAGACATCGGTCGCAATATGCTGGCCAACAAGGGCGAGTTTGTGCCCGATAACAAAAGTCTGCTGGGCGATTATATCCTCGAAGAAGAAATCCTCGCCTGCACCACGTGCAATGCCTGCGTGCAGGAATGCCCCGTGCTCATCAATCCGCTCGACATTATCCTCCAATTGCGCAGGCACAAGGTCATGGACGAGGCGCAGGCGCCCGGCTCGTGGAACATGATGTTTCAGAACCTCGATACCAATCAGGCACCCTGGAAGTTCTCGCCCAGCGACCGTTTCAACTGGGCCGCGGGATTGGAAAGTAAATCAATAGATTCATAAGCATTGAAAATATGAGCGATACCGCATACCGCGTGCCCACAATGGCCGAGATGACGGCGAATAACGAAACGCCGGAAGTGTTGTTCTGGGTGGGTTGCGCCGGGGCATTCGACGACCGCTATAAGAAGGTTACCGTAGCATTCGTGAAGATTTTGAACAGCGCAGGCGTGAAGTTCGCCGTGCTCGGGACGGAAGAAAGCTGCACGGGCGACCCGGCACGAAGGGCAGGAAATGAGTTCACGTTCCAGATGCTGGCTATGTCCAATATTCAGGTGCTGGATATGTACAATGTCAAGAAAATAGTTACCGCATGCCCGCATTGTTTTAACACGCTTAAAAACGAGTATCCTGCATTGGGCGGCAATTACGAGGTTTTGCACCATTCGGAATACCTGCAACAGCTGATAGACGCGGGCCGCGTGCGCCTGGAAGGCGGTGAGGCGTTCAAAGGGAAAAAAATCACGTTCCACGATTCGTGTTACCTCGGCCGCGCCAACAATGTGTATGAAGCCCCGCGGCAGGTTTTGGAAGCGCTCGATGCCGATCTGGTCGAGATGAAGCGCTGCCGGACGAAGGGCCTGTGCTGCGGCGCAGGAGGCGGACAGATGTTCAAAGAACCCGAACCAGGGAAAAAGGACGTGAATATCGAGCGGATCGAGGAAGCATTGCAGACCGGCGCCGATACGATCGCCGTCGCTTGTCCGTTTTGTATGGTAATGATGACCGACGGGGTTAAAAACAAGGAAAAAGAGCAGTCCGTAAAAGTGTACGATCTGGCCGAGCTCATCGCGCAGGCCAAAGGTTTGTAACCAGGTGTTACGAGAACTATGCCGCTAGCATGGTTGTTTTAGAATACCAATATAGCTAACCGTTTAACCGGCCATTAAAACCCCTTTTAATCATGTACATCCCTTTTAGTGATATCGATTTTCAATCCCGGGTATGGGTCTATCAGGCCGACAGGGAGCTGACACCCGAAGAAACGGGCATTATCACCGAAACCCTGAAAGCTTCATTGGACAACTGGGAAGCGCACGGAAAACCACTTACGGCTTCCGGAAAAGTATTTGAACACCGCTTTGTCGTAGTTGCCGTGGACGAGCGCGATGAGCTGCCGAGCGGCTGTTCAATCGACAAATCGGTGCATTGGTTGCAGGAAATCGGGCAACGGATGAATATCGACTTCTTCGACCGCTCATTGGCCTACATCGATGAGCACGATGCGATCCGGACGATCCCGGTGCCGAAGATCAAGCAGGCGATTATGACTGAGGCGATTCTGCCTACGACTACCATCTTCGATAACCAGGTCACCACGAAAGCGCAGTGGATGAGCCGCTGGAAAGTGGCGGCGTCCAATTCATGGCTGAACCGTTATTTTACGGAGCAAACGAGTATATAAAAGCCCACAAAAGGCTAGTTTTGCAAATCCAACATATCAGAGTCCTTCATGAAGTTCATCCGGCTGGCTGTCGTCGTTTTTTTAATGTCCCTTTTATCAGGTTGTGATGAAAATGTCGTCTATAAAGCCCACGAGGACATTGATGACGGGCTCTGGTATATCAAAAACAAGCCTTCGTTCAAAGTAGAGATTACCGATACCACGGAGACCTACAACCTGTACTATCTGCTCAGGAACGCATTGCAATACCCATACTACAATCTCTACATTACGCGGAATTTCGTCGGACCCGATGGAAAGGTTATTTCCAACACTTTGGAAGAGGTTTTTATTTCCAATGAAATAACCGGCAAGCCGTATGGCCACGGGCTGGGCGATTTGTTCGACCATAAAATTCCCTTTCTGAAAAACTACCGCTTCCCGCGCACAGGTACCTACACCTTCACGATTGCACAATCCATGCGCCAAAACCCGCTGCCGTTTGTACTCAGCGTCGGGCTTAGCGTGGAAAAGGTGCCGGTAAAACAGTAAGCTGATCTTCTAAATGGCAGGCGGAGCCGGCGGTGCATCACCTTCGGGCCGCTTTTTGGGCTTATTGCGGTGCCGGCGATAGGGTTTCTTCCTGAATTCCTTCTCAGCAACCTGGCCCCGGGCTATGTCGGCTTTTTCCTCCGCTACCTCGTGAACGGGCTCTCCGAGCAGGAAACCATACGGTTCGAGGCTGGGAACAGTATCCAAAATCACTTTCAGAATGGCGGTTACGGGCAATGCGAGGATCAGACCCGAAAGGCCCCAAAGCTGCCCGCCGAGAAACAATGCGACGATAGCAGCCAGCGGGTTGACGCTCACCTTGGAACCCACGATGTTTGGCGTAATAAAATTACCTTCCAGAAACTGCACGAAGCTCATCACACCGATCACCCCCACGGCATACCACGGCGAATCCATGGTAACAATGCTTAACAATGCGGGCAGCACCGAACCAATCAGGATGCCGATGTAGGGGATCAGGATCAGGAAACCGGCCAGGAAACCGAAAAATATCGCATGCGGGATGCCCAATATCAGCAATCCGATGCTGTTCAGCACGCCTACGATCAGTATGACGAGGAACAGGCCTGACAGGTAGCTTTGAATTACTTCGTAGATTTTTTTCAACAGCACATTCAACTCTTCATTCGGCACGCGGCGGATCGCTTTGTGGACAAACATTCTGAAAAAATCGCGGTAGAGCAGGAAAAAGAATATGTAAAGCGGTATCAGGACAAACGTAGAAATCGCGCCGGTGGTGGTGACAAGCGTATTGAGCAAAAATGCGCGGCCTTCGCTTAATGCATTGATCAGGTATTTTTGCGCCTCGCTCACCTGTTGCGTACGGCTGATATTGAGATAGCGCTCTCCGAGTGTGAGCGTCTGGTCCAGGATCGCCTCCGCTTTTTCGGTAATCCGCGGAAGCTCTTCCGCAAAACTGCCTACCTGCATTGACACGAGGTAAACGAGAATGACGATCGCCGTGAACAATGCCAGAATGCTCAGCAAAATGGCGCCTATGCGCGGCACTCTGCGCAGTTCGAGCCACGCGCACACGGGATGGAGCAGGATAGCGAGTAAAATCGAGAATGCGAGCGGAATAAGCGTTTCCCGGAGGATATAAAGAATGTACACCGTCGCAATGAGCGCCACCAGCGTGCTGGCGAGTTTCAGGTACACGGGGGTTTCTCTATCTTTGTTTGGAAGAGGACGCAAAGTTGAATTCATGAATAAGTTGATATATCTGTGGTTAGCGGTCAAAACGGTGTTCTGTACCTGTCAGCCCGATCACAGAACCAATGATTTTAAGAAAGTTAAATCGCATTACAAAATTAGCAAAATAGGAAAGCTTCCCGCGGTTGCTTCGGAAAGTTCAGGATTGGCGAAAGGAGCGCAACACGGCACTTTCTGGACCCACAACGACAGCGGAGGCAGACCGGAATTGTACCTCTTCGCACCCGACGGCAAATTACTCGATACAAAAGCCGTTCCCGACGCCCGGAATGTCGATTGGGAGGACCTCACGCAAGATACGGCCGGAAATTTCTACATCGGTGATTTCGGCAATAATAACCTGAACCGGAAAACGCTCGATATATATAAGTATAATCCACAACAAGCCCGTACGGAGCGGATTACCTTTCGCTATGCAGGCCAGCCGGTGGATTGCGAGGCTTTTTTTCACCACCGCGACAGTCTTTTCCTTTTTTCTAAAAACCAGGGCAAGGACAATTGGGTGAAAATGTACCGCCTCCCCGTCCAAAAAGGCGAACACTCCCTGGTACCGTCCGACAGTATCCGCATTAACAGTCCGGTAACTTCCGCTGCCATTAGTCCCGACGGTAAAACCTTCGCATTGCTGACTTATGGGAAAGTGCTGCTCTTCGAAACTGCCGGCGGCAATGTCGATTTCAGCAAGCCAATGGGCTGTTTCCGCTTTTCGAGGAAGCAAACTGAGGCCATCGAATTTTTGAACAATACCGATATGGTGATGACCAATGAGCAGGGCGACGTCTATCGGACTACATTTCGCTGATGTTATGTTTATGTTAACAATAGATTTCCTGATGTAATCTGAACATCACATCTGCTAACTTCGAATCGTGTTTTAATCATCAAAACAATGAGCACTGCTAAATCTGCAAACTCGGCTCCGAAAGTACTGGTAGTTGACGACGATTCCGACATTGTTGAACTTCTCGAATATAACTTAACCAAGGAAGGCTATTCGGTACTGACCGCCTCCAACGGAAAGAAGGCTATCGACATCGCCAAGGCATTCGTACCCGATCTCATCCTCCTCGACATCATGATGCCCCAACTCGACGGCATCGAAACCGGCAGGATATTGCGCCAGAATCCCGACATCAAGAACACCTATATCCTGTTTCTGACCGCGCGCTCCGAGGAATATTCGGAAGTAGCTGCGTTTGAAGTAGGTGCCGACGATTACATCACCAAGCCGATCAAGCCGCGTGCGCTCATGAGCCGGATCAATGCATTGTTCCGTCGCGAAGCCCAGAAAGCGGAGTCGGGCGATACGATCGAGATCCTCGATTTGTCCATTAACCGCAAGAACTATACGGTAACCCAGGGCGGCGAGAAGTCGACTGTTTTGCCTAAAAAAGAATTCGAACTGCTGTTTTTCCTGGCACAAACGCCGAACAAGGTTTTCAGCCGCGACGAATTGCTGCAAAAGATCTGGGGGGCAGATATTTATGTGCTCGAAAGGACCGTGGATGTCCATATTCGCAAACTGCGCGAAAAGCTGGGCGATACTTATATCAAAACTTTGAAGGGCGTAGGCTATATGTTCAGCAACGAGCGCGAATAACCCTCACCGCTCCACGTCTTCCAACTTTTTGACTTCGGAATCGTCATCGTCCGATTTGTCCTTCTTCTTGCGTCGGAAGGCCAGTTTGATATTCACCTCGCCATTTTCATCGACAGCCCGGAGGAAAATCTTGGAGCCCTGCCGTTTTTCCGGGTTGTTTGGATCGAGGACGTAAGTTGAATCGCGTTTTTTGAGGTTACTGAGCGGAATTTGAATGTTAATATCGGTTTTGTTCCCGAAACTGTAAATGCCGTCGATGTAGAGCGTGAGCACATTGGACTCTATTTCCATGGGCGCGATGGCGATCTCCTGGCCGTTAAGCCTGAAATCGTTCCGGATCGGCGCGAATCTGACGCGCTCGAAGTTGCGCCGTTTGAAAATTAGCTTTTTCATTTTCATGAACGGCTCGAAGTTGATAATGTAGGCGTTCGTCAGATCGATCCGCAACAATCCTTTCATGCTCGACGGCACGAGCCGTACATTGTTGTTCAGCGCCGATTCGAAATTGAATTCCGTATTCAGGATGCCTTTCAGGTTTTCGTGCGTGAGGGCTTTTTGTCCAAAATTGTCGAAAGAGTAAAACACCGAATGCACGTCGGCATTCTCTATTTTGGCCCGCACCGACATATGCGGTAATTTCCCCGCGCCGTCATTATCCATTTCACCCGAAAGCCTCACGCGCCCGCCCCCGAATGCTTTGAGCTGAAAATATTCGATGCTCACGGCATTGTTGCTGATCGTGAACTCTCCCTTCACGTCGCGACCGGTGAAATGCCGGTATTTCAACTTCTTCGCGTCCAGCTTCGCGGTAATCTCCATCTGGTCGATCGCATTGTCCAGCAGGTTCGACAGTTTGAGTGAATTTTGCGATTTCGGCTTGCTGGTACCGCGGGCGGCGAGCAGGGTTTCGAGCCAGTTGAGCTGCCAATCGGGAATGTTGATATCCACATTGGCGCGCAGCGGCTTGGGCGAGCCGAAAAGATAAGGAATCAGGTCGAGCAGCGTTCCCCTCACGAAAAGCGTGTTTTGCCCGTCGTAAAAACGCAGGTTGGGCAGCACCATCACTTTTTCGTTAAATGTAAGGTCCCCATTGATTTTGCTGATCCGCACTTTCTGCGGCAGGTAATCCATGGCAATATTTTTAAGCATCACCTTCCCAGACACTTTTCCATCGAAATTATCCTTTTCCGCGTTGTAGAAGCGTTTCAGGTTGCCGCTGAAATGGAAGTCGATGCGCGCCGACCCGTGTTTGAAACGGTAACGTGCGGGATCGAGCAACGCGCCCATGTTGGTAGAGTCGGCTTCAATGCGACCGTCGATATCTGCACGCGGGTTGCGGAAGTTGTTTACCACCAGCTTAAATGCAAATGGAATGGTTTCAAAAAAGCCGGTAATCTTGGGTGCAATGAGGCGGGAGTTGAAAACGTCGGCCAGCTTGGTCGTGTCGGCGCGGTTGGTGAAGGTGCCCGAGGCTTTCATGTTTCTCAAAACTCCAACCGGAAGGTTATATCTGAAAGTATCCGTTTCAAAATGCACGTCAACCTGCGGTTTAAGCCCCGGCCGGCCGAGTATTCCTGCCACTTTTACCTGCGTATCCACATTGGCCTGCACGCCAATGGAATCGATTTGTGTTTTTAACCGCTTATTCAGCAGCGGCAATGCGTCTTTTACGGCAATGCCTTTGGCCTCGAAATTGAGATGAAAGACTTTGATGGTATCCGAGAAATCGAACACGCCGTTAATCCCGATCTTGTCATGCGTAGCGCTTTCGAGAATGGACGGGTATATTTTCAATTGCTTTTCATCCTCGTCGTAGCCGAGCACCAGGGCGAGTGTTGTCTCCTGCTTCATGAGAAAACCGCCTTTGTCGGCATTGAAAGTCAATCCATCAAAGTACACCGACCCGGTCAAGGTCGCATTCGTGCTCGAATCGGTCCGTTCGATAATGTTGGTGGCATCGCGGAAAATGGCGCCGAAGTATTTCCGTTTCACGGAGTCGGAATAGGCGACGGCGAAGTTCGCAAACCGGACATTGCCCAGCTTTTTGACCATTCCGTCATTATCTCCCTTTTTACTGTCCTTCTTTTCCTTGCCCGATTTGAAAATAGACAGGTTCGAATAGCCGTCCTTCTGCGTGAACAACCGCAGGCCGCCGTCTTCGAGTACCAGGTTTTTAATGCGTATATCACCTGTAAAAACATGTTTCAGGTCGAGGGCGACGTGAATTTTCTCGGCTTTAAGAAACGGATGGTGATGAACGTTGTAGAGCGTGTCAGTCAATTTAACGTCGTACAGCGTGAAGTTGAGACCGAGCGCGCCGTAAAAAGGCCTGAATTTGAAGTCCCCGATTTCGAGATTGCCATTGAGATTCTCATTGATCAGCTCCTGCGCATTCCGGAACAGCTTTTCCCGGTTTTTATAAATCCAGAGCTCCACAGCCCCAAAAAGGAAAAAGCAAACCAGGGCAACAATACCAATGACTTTGAGAACTTTCTGAAACATGAAACGAAGAGGTTTAGCGCTGTTGATGCTGAGGGAACAGGTCGCTCCGATTTACAATATAAGCAAGACATCAATAGCGTGCCAGAAATAATGTTCCAGGGGCGGTTACAGTATCTTAACGGCCGCTTGTTCGCTATTCAGCGCAAAAAGTAGTAGTTTTGCGCACCCTTTTGGAATATACCAGTTCCATTTACCAATCCATTGCTGTAAGATGCTACTGAGCGAACAGGAAATACTGCGCCGTCAAAAGCGCGAAGAACTCATGCGGATGGGCATTGAGCCTTACCCTGCCGAGGAATTTATCGTGAACGCCTACGCGGCCGACATCCTTAAAAACTACGAAAACAACAAGATCGACTATAAACACGTGACCATGGCCGGCCGGCTGATGGGCTTCCGCATTATGGGAAGCGCCGCTTTCGCCGAGTTCCAGGACAGCACGGGACGCGTTCAACTTTACTTCCGCCGCGACGACCTCTGCCCCGGCGAAGACAAGACATTATATAATACTGTTTTCAAAAAGCTGCTCGATATCGGTGACATGATCGCCGTTACGGGCTTTGTATTTACTACCCAAACCGGCGAAATCTCGGTTCACGTGCAGGAATTCAAGATCCTGAACAAATCGCTCCGCCCGCTGCCGGTGGTGAAGCGTGACGAGGACGGCAATGTACACGACGGATTCACCGACCCCGAACTGCGTTACCGCCAACGTTACGTGGACCTAATCGTTAACCCCGAGGTGCGCGAGATATTTATCAAACGGGCCCGGATCATCACCACCATGCGTTCGCATTTTGATTCGAACGGCTGGCTGGAAGTGGAAACGCCGGTGCTGCAATCGATCCACGGCGGTGCGGCTGCAAGGCCTTTCACCACGCACCACAATGCGCTCGACCTGGGCTTGTACCTGCGTATCGCGACGGAGCTGCATTTGAAACGGCTCATTGTAGGCGGTTTTGAAGGCGTGTATGAGTTTGGCAAACTGTTCCGTAATGAAGGAATGGACCGCACGCACAACCCCGAGTTTACGACCGTGGAGCTCTATGTGGCTTACAAGGATTACCTCTGGATGATGAAAATGACCGAGGAGGTGCTCGAAAAGGTGGCCCTGGCCGTGAATGGCACCACCAAAGCCACTTTCAATGGCGTGGAGCTCGATTTTGCAGGCCCTTACCCAAGGCTCAGCATTACAGATGCGATCAAGCAATTTACTGGCCTGGATGTGGAGGCGCTCGACGAAGTGGCGATCCGCGAACAATGCCGTGCATGGGGCATGGAGGTGAACGAAAGCATGGGCAAAGGCAAGCTGATCGACGAAATTTTCGGTGAGAAAGTGGAATCGAACATTATCCAGCCTACGTTCATCATCGACCACCCGGTTGAAATGTCGCCGCTGACGAAGAAACACCGCACCAAAAAAGGCATGGTAGAGCGTTTCGAGCTGTTTGTGAATGGCCGCGAGATCGCCAATGCCTATTCTGAGCTCAATGACCCTATCGAGCAGAAAGAGCGTTTCGAAGACCAGCTCCGACTGAAAGAGAAGGGCGACGACGAGGCCATGGAAATGGACGACGACTTCATCCGCTCACTGGAATACGGCATGCCTCCGACTGCCGGAATCGGGATCGGCATTGACCGCCTCACGATGTTGCTGACGGACAATGTGAGCATTCAGGAAGTGATCTTCTTCCCGCAAATGCGTCCGGAGAAGAAAGCGGAAATCGCGAAAGAATCGGACTACGTAGAAGCCGGCGTGCCGGCGGTATGGGTGCCCGCATTGCAGAAAATGAATATACTGACGATCGAGCAACTGAAAGGCGCCAATGCAAACAAGATCTTTAATGACCTGGGCGGGATGCGCAAGAAGCTCAAAATAGAAGAGAAAATGCCGCAGCTGGACGATATAAAGTCCTGGGTGGAATAAGGTTATAAATTAAAAATGCCGCTAGACCAGCGGCATTTTTAATTTCTCTTGCAAAAAAAATACAACTATATCTTTTTCACCTGCACAGCGTTGAGCCCTTTTTTTCCTTCAACGACTTCGTATTCTACTTGGTCGTTTTCACGGATAGTAAGTCCTCCCAATCCTGTCACATGCACAAAAATGTCCTTTTTTGTGTCGTCTTCCACGATGAAGCCGTATCCCTTAGCTTCATTGAAAAATTTTACAGTACCTGTTGGCATAATAGTTGAAATAAAAAAATTGAAATAAGGTGAAAATACAGAAGATATGTAGGCGTTTCAGTTAAAAGTCGAAATGGCTCTACCAAATAATTGAGGGAGGCTCAACGCATTAGCAAAAGAAATTTTGGAAATTTTCCCGAAGACATCTTGATTATAATGAACAACTTACAAAATCTTCAATCACAAAGAAACAAAAATTGTTTGTAAAACAATTTATTTGATTAAAGAATTTGAAAATTTAACGAGCAAGCGGTATTTTGCCTTTTTGGCTTATTTAAAGCAAAAATCACACCGCTTAATTGCATATCACGGCGAAAATCGCTAATTATGAGGCAATTATCTAGATACAGGTATGAACAAGTTTAGGTATTTCGTTGAGAACCAAATATTTGGCGTTTGTGCAGAACTGGGAGAAAAGCTCAACTTCCCGGCCAGCAGCATCCGGAAATACTTCATTTACGCCACATTCATGACCTTCGGCTCACCGATCATTCTCTATCTGGTATTGGCTTTCTGGATGGAGCTGCACCAGCATTGGCGCAGGCATAACAGTCCTACAATCTGGGAGCTTTGATGGGCTCAATGCCGGTAAGCTTGCCAAACTTGTGCTTTCCAAGCACGAAATATTCCCAAACAACACTTCTGTAATATAGCGGCGCGCGGTAACGGGTTCGTTGCGTTTTGCGCGTGAGCTCGGGGATCATCGCGTAAAAGGCGAAATGCGCGCGCACGATGGCCAAAACGTCGGGCCATGCACCGGTAGCCATAAACCGAACGCTCGAAAGGCCGTCGAGGATCAGCCTGATCAATATCGTTTTCCACCTCCGGCCTTTCGGCAGGTTTTTGTAAAGCATGATCAGGTTGTTGCGGTAGTTCAGGAAAGTTTTCCGCGGGTTAGATTTGTGCAGCGTGCCTCCGCCGACATGGTAAACCGTCGATTTCCCGCAATAGGTAATGCGGTAACGCATATTAAGTAACCGCCAGCAGAGGTCGATCTCCTCCATATGTGCGAAAAACGATTCGTCGAAGCCTGCGGCGGCGTGGAATGCCGATGACCGCACGAACAAGCAGGCTCCTGTGGCCCAAAAAACGTCCTTTTCATCGTCGTACTGTCCCAGGTCTTCCTCCCTGGTGTCGAAAATTCGGCCGCGGCAGAATGGGTAGCCCAGGTAATCCATGTAACCGCCCGCGGCTCCCGCATATTCGAAGTGCGTAGGCAGATCGTAAGCGCGTATTTTCGGTTGGCAAGCCGCAATCAGCGGATCCGACTCCATGAATGCGATCACCGGGGCGATCCAGTTCCCGGTCACTTCAATGTCTGAATTCAGCAGAATGTAATAGTCGGCCTGGATACGGCGCAGCGCGTCATTATAACCTCCCGCATAGCCTTTGTTTTCATTGATAATGAGCGTTTTAAGCTCAGGATAATGGGTTTTCAGCCAATCGAGCGACTGGTCTGTGGAGGCGTTATCGGCAATCCAGATCGCATGATCTCCGGAGTGTTCGATGACTTTGGGAAGGAATTTTTCGAGATAATGCTGACCGTTATAATTCAGGATTACAATCGCAACAGAGGGAGCCATTGGGTATTCGGTTATTTCATAAAGCCGCCCAAATCCAGCCCTGGAATGTTAGGAAGCACTCCATCCGTTGCCTTTTGCAGATGTTGTTGAATTTTGGATTCGATATTCTCATTGGCTTTGTTCACGGCCGCAACAATGAGATCTTGCAGCATTTCCTTATCGTCGGAATTAATGAGGTCCTTATCAATGTCCAGGGTAAGCAGCTTTCTCTTTCCATCAACCGTAGCTTTCACCATTCCCCCACCTGATTCGGCGGTTTCGGTAATGTGAACAAGCTGTTCCTGTGCTTCTTTCATACGCGACTGGATGTCCTTCATTTTGCCCATGAGGCCCATCATGTCCGCCATATTTCCAAACATAGCTGTACTAATTAAGTTTAAACCTTGAAAAAACTTATTTTACGGAAATAGTTCCTCACCGTAAAAGCATAAAAGTACCGCTTTTTTCAACAGTTTGATTGATGTCGTCGACGAAAGTCATCTTGTAGAAGTAATAACCCACCGGCGCATTGGTCCCATCAACGGTTCCGTCCCAGCCTTTCGCAATGTCATCGGAATGGAAAACGACCACGCCCCAACGGTTCATGACCGAAAATTTGAAAGACTGCAATTGCTCCGATTTGGCTTCGAGAATATCGTTAAAACCGTCTCCATTGGGCGTAAAAGCATCGGGGACAAACACGCCTGCATTGCGCCGGTAGTTGACAATATTGGACAAACTTTCAAAATCGCCATCCTGCGACGTTGCCTTAATCAGAAAATTATATTCCAGGTCGCTTTGGTTATTGAGCTTCACGGTGTAGCTCGTGCTCTTTTGCACCGGAATGTCCTCCGAATTACCACTCGACCCGGTCTGGACGACCGTGTAACCTTCCGTGCCGCCGAGGATCGGGTTTTCCCCCGTCCAGTTAAGGGTTGTCAGATTTTTACTGAGCAGAATAGTGCAGATCGGTTCGGAGGCCGGCACTTTCTGGCCGCAGGAGTTTTCGTAGCTCATGCGGTAGCAGTAGGAAAGTTCGCTGGTTTTAGCAGCATCGTCGATGTACTCGCTCTGATTGTAAAGCGTGATGATCTTCTTAAACAATGTGCTGCCAGCCTCGGCGCGTTCGATCGATAATTGAAACGTCGTGTTGGGCCCGGCTCCGGGAACATCCGCCTTAATAGCAATGCTGCTCGCATCAAGAACCGACACAGAGCCCCCCGCAAGTGGCTTTGCACTGCCTGTTTCCACTCTTAGACCTACGGGAGCAGAGGTGGAAGTGGCGTTCTTTAATTTCGCTACTATTTGATATTCAGTAAACGTTCCGCATTCCACATCCGAATCGGTGTAAGATGTTTCTCCGAGTGAAGTGAAGCTTTTGATAACATTGCCATCGCGTAGCAAATCGTAGCCCTCAAACTGCGCTGCATCGGGATATTGATTCCATTTCAGATTATTTGCACCGTCAGTGGAAGTTCCCGAGAGAGTCATGGTGCTCAGTGGCTGTGTGAGCGTGCTTCCTGCACAAAGATCTTCTGAGGATAGCCTCACTTTGTAAACTTGTGCGGTGTTCTGGCCTTTGATATCGTAAGGCTGCGTACCGCCGGACGACCTCGTGCCATGCGCAGCAAAATTGGTTCCATCAGAACTGAATTGAATCTGCGTTGGAATACCCGCCACTCCGAGGTAAATCAAACGAATCGTTCCATCTCCCCTCATCTCCACGCTCGACATTTGGATTGCATTTAGTTGAGGTCTTTCAAAACTTATTGGCAGGTTGGCGGTAATTCCCTTGGCACATGGCTTTCCTGCCGCATATAAACCTGTTATCGATACCGTTGGAGCATTTGACACGTTTGCATAGTTATGCTCAAAAATCAATGCCCCGCCTTTATTCCATATCGAAGTCTCGCCATCCCCCCATTTGATTTCGACCTGGTCGTACGCTTTCAGAACCACGTTATCCACCAATGTCAATACAACTTTCCCACCTCCGCAGGACGAGTATTGAGCCGTTACTCCCCTGGTGTCGTAAACGGTTGCGCGATTACATTTATATGCAATCGTCCCGTTTGAGAGGAATGCTTTCTGAAGAATCAAAAAGGATCCGGGAACACTATATTGATAGGATGCGAGATTTCCAGAATATCCGGGATTAGCCTGACCTCTGTAATCAAGATTATACTGTAAATCAATTGTGTTATTCGTCTGATTGGTAATTTTCACATTCAAAGGAGCACAGCCTTCGGAAGGAGCAATTGAAAACGCCCCGCCTCCATTATCACAAAGGCCTTGTGCAAATACAGATGCTGGAAAAGACGAAAAGAGTAGTCCAAGACAAAGAAGAGGTAGTGTTATTCTCATAAGTGTGGCAATATTTAACCCTGAGCTTTTTTCAAAGACGATAGATAAACGATAAGTTTTTGGGAAATCGTAACGAATTTAAAAATGCGATAGCAAAAATAAGCTATTTAGGGGTGGCTATAATGCGTACCTATTAAACGGGATTATTAAAAAAGTATTATCCCATTGATTGTCGTATTGGAAAAATCCTATCTTATTAGCATAAAGCTACCATTTTTGACGACCGTCTGGCCGGTAGCATTTGTCGCTTCAATCTTGTAGAGGTAATAACCGCCCGGCGCTTCGCCCGTTTTGAAATTGCCGTCCCAGCCTTCGGTGATATCTTTCGTATGGTAAATCACTTCGCCCCAGCGACTGAAAATCGACATGCTGAATTCTTTGACAAAATAAGCCTTCACCTCGAACCGCTCGTTATAAGCATCCCCGTTCGGCGTGAATGCGTCGGGTACGAGGATAATCGCTTCGCTCCTGAAATTGAGCAAATTGGACAAACTTGTAAAATTGCCATCCGCAGATTTCGCTTCAACACGGTAGCCGAAATCCGATTGCGATGCCAGATCGAGCGTATGATTAGTGGACGTTCCTTTTGAAATGACGTTGATCAGGCTGCCGCCTTCGTCAACCTGCTGCAAATCATAGGTCCCGACAGCACTGAGGAAAGGCGCTTCGCCATTCCAGACAATGTCGGGAGTGCGGGTGGTGAGCAAAATGGAGCAAACCGGCGCGCTGAACGACGGCGATTTCATCTTGCAGGCATTCTCATATTGGAACCGGTAGCAATATGAATTTTGAGAAGTACTCACATTCGCATCGTCCCATTGCAGGCTCTGGTTGTTAGCCGGCGACACCACTTCAAAGCTCCCCGATCCCAGCAATGCGCGTTCCACGATCAGATTATAGGCGCTCGTAAGCCCTTCGCCCGAGAGCTCCACCTTGGTTCCGATGGTGTTATTGTCTTTCACCGTCACCACTGCATTGGTAATATCTCCGGGGGCGGAAGTCTTGGGTTCCAGACTAATGGGGGCGGAATAGGAACGTACATCGTTTTCAATGATCGCCACAATTTCGTACTGGTAGGTGTTGCCGCATTTGACGCCGGTATCTTCATACGAGCGTTTGTCGGGCGTCGTGAAAATCACCGCACCGTCCCTTTTGAGCTGATATTCTACCAAACCATCGGTATTCGTTTCGTTTTCCCATTCCATGGAAATGATCTCATCCAGCGACAAACCGCCCTGCTTGATCGCTATGCTGCTCACAATCGGGCTTTTAACCACATTTCCGCAAATGTCCGTCGACCAGAGCTGGAAGCGGTACACGAGTTTCGGGTCCAGTAGCGGCACTGTTACCGATTGCGCGCCGCCGGTTTGGCCGGTTTTATTGGTAAAAATAAAATCGCCGTTACCCAACGCGATGTAAACCTTGGTCTCGATTCCTTCCATCCCGTCGTAAATCACCTTCGCGTCGCCGTTGGCGGGCATTTCTACGCTTCGTATGCGGATAGCGGCCAATGACTGCGGCGCGCCGGCCGTAAGTGTAGTCGCGTTTACTTCCGCCGCACAAGTGCTATTGGCGTAAGAACCTTTTAATGTAATGGCAGGAATATTGCCCGCAGCGGCGTAAGTATGTTCGAAAAACGCAGCCGTGCTTGTTTTCAGGTTCACATTCTCGCTTTTCCCGTCGCCCCAGTTGATCGTTACGGCGTCATAGGCTTTCGTAATGGCATCGTCTCCGAGCGTAACCCGCACTTTTCCGCTGGAACAAGCGATGAGTTCGGCTTTGGGACCGCGGGTTTCTTTCACAGTCACTTCCTTACATTCACTGAAACCCGTGCCGCCGGCGCTGCCGTATTGAAGGATGGTGTATGTGCCGGGGGTATTGTAGGTATGTGTTAATGCATAGGAACGGTCCGCCGGGGCGGGTGGATTGTTACTGTTTCGATCGAAATCATAGGAATACGTAACATTCACTCCATTGGTCATCTGGCTCTCAATATCGACCTTCATCGGTGCGCAGCCTACCTCGGGCGTTACCGTGAAAGCGCCCGTTGTGCCGCAAAAACTCTGTGTAGCTCCCGTCCTCGCGCTGCTGCCCTGACCTGAAACTTCTTGCTTAAAAAGCGAAAAAATGCCCAACAAAAATAGGATCAGTAGCTTATGTTTCATAGTGAGTAAAGTAGGTCGCGAGGTACGCTAATGCAGGTCCGGACTGGTGAAACGGATCATGCAAATCCATTGTTCAATTTGTAACGGACGTTCAAAAATAGAACTTTCGACATTATCAACGTACCTTTACGAAGTAAAAACGAGTTTTAGTTTAAAACTATTTTTTCATTAACCCGATTAATGAGTAACCATATCAACCCGATTGCGCTGGACTCTATCGAAGACGCCATTGAAGCAATCAAAAAAGGTGAACTTATCATCGTTGTAGATGATGAGGACCGTGAAAACGAAGGTGATTTTATCTGCGCTGCCGAACTGGTAACGCCGGAAATAGTCAATTTTATGGCCAGGGAAGGCCGCGGGCTTATCTGCGTGCCCATTACCGAAGAGCGCTGCGCCGAACTGGAACTCGAAATGATGGTGGGTAACAACACCGCCCTGCACGAAACCGCGTTCACCGTTTCGGTTGACTTGCTCGGGCATGGCTGCACCACCGGCATTTCCGCCAGCGACCGTTCGAAAACCATTCAGGCGCTTGTAAGCAAGGAAACGAAGCCGACCGACCTCGGCCGGCCGGGACATATCTTCCCATTGAAAGCGAAAAGAGGCGGAGTGCTCCGCCGCACGGGGCACACCGAAGCGGCGATCGACTTTCCGCGTCTCGCGGGATTGTCTCCGGCGGGGGTTTTGGTCGAAATTTTAAATGAAGATGGTTCCATGGCGCGCCTGCCTCAGCTGCGCGAGATCGCCAACCGGTTTAATCTGAAACTGGTCAGCATCAAAGACCTGATCGAATACCGCCTGCGCGAAGAATCGCTGATCAAACGTGAGATCGGCGTCGATATGCCCACCAAATGGGGCCATTTCGACCTGATCGCTTACCGTCAGATCAACACCGGCGACCTGCACCTGGCATTGGTGAAAGGCACGTGGGAGAAGGATGAGCCTGTGCTCGTACGCGTACATTCTTCATGCGTAACCGGCGATATTTTCGGCTCCTGCCGCTGCGATTGCGGTCCGCAACTGCACGCTGCCATGGAGATGGTGGACAAAGCCGGCAAAGGCGTGATCGTTTACATGAACCAGGAAGGTCGTGGAATTGGCCTTTTGAACAAACTCAGGGCTTATAAATTGCAGGAAATGGGCCGCGACACCGTGGAGGCCAACCTCGAACTGGGCTTCCCGATGGACGACCGCGACTATGGTGTGGGTGCACAGATCCTCCGCGACCTGGAACTGACCAAGATCAAACTCATTTCCAACAACCCGAAAAAACGTGCCGGACTGATCGGTTACGGCCTCGAAATCGTGGACTCGGTGGGGATCGAGATTCCTGCGAACCCGTATAATGAAAAATACCTGCTCACGAAACGTGACAAAATGGGTCACAATCTGAGCAATCTGTCAACCATAGTGGGCCACAGCAAAGGACTATGACGATCCAACGCGTCACTTCCGACGACGATATTCTCAAATGTCGCGGCGCCATTCAGGCGCTGCGGCCATTGCTGACCGATGACGTTTACACCGACGCCGTGAAGCAAACCCTCGCCGACAACCGGCAAATCATATTCATCGAAGACGGCAGCCCAGACGCCGCCGCAGTAGCCGTTTTTGAAACCGGTTACAATCTTTTTCGTGGAAAATACATCTACATCGACGATCTTTCGACTTTGCCGACGCAGCGTGGGAAAGGTTACGCAGGCCAGCTGCTCGACTGGATCGCCGACTACGCCCGAACAGAGGGATTCGACGAAATCCACCTCGATTCCGGCGTAAATGCAGCCCGGACGGACGCGCACCGGCTTTATCTCAATAAAAGATTTCAGGTTGCCAGCCTGCATTTCGTTGCTAAGGTCTGATTTTTTACACCAGATTGCCGGCAATTTTAGCACATAACTACATGACAATCGATCAGGTTTTTGAAGCATTTGATACCCTTCGTGTACTGGTAATCGGCGATGTGATGCTCGATTCCTATGTTTGGGGAAAAGTTGAAAGAATATCGCCGGAGGCTCCTGTACCGGTGGTGAATGTTCAAAAAAGAGAATACCGGCTGGGCGGCGCCGGCAATGTACTGCTTAACGTACAATCGCTTGGAGCAGAGGCCATTATTTGCTCGGTAATCGGCACCGACGGCCCCGGCGACCTGCTCGAAAACAGCCTGAAAGAAAAAGGACTGAACTGTGAAGGCCTGATCCGCAGCGACGACCGCATTACCACGATCAAAGAACGAATTATCGCTGGTTCCCAGCAGGTTGTGCGCATTGATACGGAAACAGATAAGCCTGTTTCAAAATCAGAAACCGAAAAACTGGTCGCGAAAGCCAAGGAGCTGATTCCTTCCTGCCAGGTGATCATTTTTGAAGATTACGACAAAGGCGTACTTACGCCCGAATCCATCGCCGAAGTCACGGCATTTGCCAACGAGCACAACGTTCCGACCGTTGTAGACCCCAAAAAGCGCAATTTCCTTGCCTATAACCACGTCACACTGTTCAAACCAAACCTGAAAGAGCTTCGTGAAGGTTTAAAAGTGGATTTCAATGTGGATAACCTTGACGAGCTGAAAGCGACCGTGCAGCACTTGAAAGATTCGCTGCAAGCCAAAGGCGCATTGATCACGCTTTCGGAAAGAGGCGTTTTCATTGATTTTAATGAAGAAACCCACAAACTGCCGGCGCACATCCGCCAAATCGCCGACGTTTCCGGCGCGGGCGACACCGTGATCAGCATTGCGGCCTGCTGTGTCGCATTGAAATTGCCTGCCAAAAGCGTGGCGGCCATTTCGAACCTCGGCGGCGGGCTTGTATGTGAAATGGTGGGTGTAGTACCGATTGATAAGGCCTTGTTGAAATCGGAAGCCAAAAAGCTGGTTTGATGGCTGGCCAGGCGCTTACAGAACTCCCATTTTCCGTTACCAGATTCCCCCTTCGCCCAGGCTCATCCTGCGCATGAATTTGGAAGAAAACTTCGATCTGCTCGTAATGTAGCGCACGCTCGCGCCTATGTAAGGCGTGGTCGCGGGGGTGTACGAAGTGAGGTTTTCCCGCGCGCTGTTGAAGGTGCGCAACTGGCGAAATGTGGTCACACCCGCCTCCACCGACACATTCAGCACTGAAAACAAATGCGCATTAGCGGCCACGCCGGTTTTAATCTGCCGGTAATTTTCGCGCCGTAACGCCTTCTCTTCCGGCGTCTGCACCTGGAAACCGCCGCTATAACCGTTCAATCCGGCCAGAAAATCCACGTTAAACCATTTCGTAGCCTTGTAATTCGCATTCACCATAAAAGGCAGCAATGCCGACACGCGCCAGCGCTTGCCTAACCCCTTATTCACCCCAAACACCGGAATGAACCGCAGCTTCTGGTTATAAGCCAGCACAGAGCCATACATAAACTGCGTGCGAAGCCCGAGCACGTGCATTCGCGCAGCGCCTCCCCAAAAGAATGGCTGCGGGCTGAAAAACGTTTCGTTGCTCTCCGTCATCCCCAATCCGCCGCCATACACCCAAAGCCGGTCCTTGATACTGGCCTGCAAACGGATCACGCCGAGAGATAACGTTTTATAGCCGTTTGCTGGATCATTCTTGCCATCAAAAGTCGGCTGGATCTGTGTGTACTGCGCCAGCGCCACGGTATGCACCGCCCGTAAATCAAACTTCTTTCTCAAACTGTAACCGAGCTGCACCTCGCTTTGAAGCGGGATAATTCCAAAAAAACCCGTCCGGGAAACACCATAATCCCGCGTTCCATCCAGGCTCGAAGGCACATTATAATCCGCTTTGAGCGTCAGATTGGGATAAAAAAGGCGGCTTAGTGAAAAATGCTGGGCTTTTGCCGAAACGGTCAGGCCGAGTAGCAGACAGGTTAACAGGTTGCGCGAGTTAGCCATGCAGGAAGTCAGGGGGATGCGTTAAAATGTTGGCAAATAACGCGGAAAGTCTGGGGCTATTGTGTAATCGGTTAGATCAGAAGTGTGATAAAAAGTTTGTTGATTTACAGATTGTATTGAGAAAAATATAACATGCTATGTTCAAATTCCCTTCGCTAAAAACATTGAGCGATAGTTTGGTCGAGACAATTTTGCGTTATAAATGGGCCACGTTCATTGCGCTGGTTAAGTCAATTCTTCTCATCTGGCTCACCGAAATTCCTTACACGGATGGAGCAGCCCGAAGCCAACTGACACGATTATCCTTCATTGCAACGCTGGCATTGCCGTTAGCGCTGGCGATTCGGTTATCAGAGGAAAGGCAGCAGTGGAAAAGTTATCTCCGCCCCACGCTCATTAGCCTTGCAGCCATTCTGCTTACCGCTTACTACTTCACGCTCGATACCGAACCGAATCAAACCGACACATACCGGTTTTTAATGCTGCTCGCAGGAGCACATTTGGTGGTTTCGTATGCCCCGTTTATCGGTACGAGCGACAAGGAGAATTTCTGGCAATTCAACAAAACGCTTTTCCTGCAATTTTTGAACGCGTCGCTGTATGCGGGCACGCTCTACATTGGCCTGCTCATCGCGGTCCAGACGGTTAAGTATCTCTTCAATATCAATTACAAGTTTAACATCGAGCTAGACCTGCTCATCGTCGTTTCCAGCTTCTTCCACACCGTCTTCTTTTTGAGTAAAATTCCAGCACCTGCCGACTTTAAAAACGACTATCCAGTTGGATTGAAGGTTTTTACCCAGTATGTGCTTCTACCATTGGAAGTAGTGTACCTGGCCATCATCTACACTTATTTAGGGAAGATTATGTTTCAATGGAAGCTTCCCGAGGGAGGAGTGGCATACCTGGTACTCGCATTTTCCGTCGCTGGGATTTTTGCTTTGCTCTTGCTTTATCCTCTACGCCAAAGTATGACCGAGCGGTGGGTAAGCATTTTCAGCCGGCGCTATTACGTCGCATTGGTGCCGCTGATCGTGCTGCTTTTCATTGGCATATTCCGGCGAATCATTGATTATGGCATTACTGAGAACCGGTATATTGTTGCCGTGCTGGCATTCTGGCTGGCGGGAATTACCCTTTACTTCCTCTCCGGCAAGCGCGACGACATCCGGTGGATCCCTGTCACGCTGTCTATCTTGTGTTTTTTACTGCCGATTGGCCCGTGGAATATTTTTGTGGTGGCAAAAAATAGTCAGTTAAAACGCTTTGAAGCGATTTTGGTACGAAACCAGATTCTTGATTCAAGGCATCAAATTGCTCGTCAAAAAACAGTGCCCAAGCAAGACAAAGATCAACTTGTTTCCATCATCGGATTTTTCAGAAATCGCGAGTTGCGTGGCCTGGAACCCTACTTCGCCGGATTTAAGCAAAAGGACAGAAGCGATTACCAGTACTACGCATCAATGGAATCTTCCCTGGATAAGTTTGTCATATCAGATAAAAAAGAAAACTCCGGACTGTTCACAAACCACTCTTCCCAATTTGCTAAAAATGCAGCCGGAATATCCTTAGCTGGCTTCGACCATGCGCTATTCATTGATGCCAGCGAGGACAAGGTCATCAGCGACGGGCATGTTGAGCTCAAAATCGAGCAGGATGGCAAGATGTGGGCGCTGACACGGGATAAAAAGAAAGTTACCGTTTGGAATGTATCGGACCGGGTGAATGCGTTGCACGCAGCGTATGGAACGCATGCCATGGATGTGCCGCAAGATTCGCTTGTACTTTTCCACGGAAGCTATAAGCTGGTATTCCGGTCCATTTCGTCCAGCAACAACAGTTACTTTTATGGCAACGGCGTTTTGTTTTATAGGTAGCATTTTCGATTTTGTTCAAATAGCCCGAAACCACACTTTCGCTGTATAAACCCAGACTTCCAGCTTCATCCAAGCAAAATTTTGGTTATGAAAAAACTGCTATTCCTGCTAGCCATTCTTCCTTCCATGTCTGCATTTGCACAAACCGAACCTACTTACGCCGAAAAGCTTGGGTATCCGAAAGGCAAAAAAGTCCTCATTATCCACGTCGACGATGTGGGCATGTCGTACGAATCCAATCAGGGCGCTATCCGGGCTATTCGCGAGGGTGTTGCTAATTCGTTGAGCGTGATGATGCCTTGCGGCTGGGTGCCCGGTTTTGTGCATTATTGGAAAGAGAATAAGGATATCGACGCCGGGTTGCATTTAACCATGACTTCCGAATGGAAAGATTACCGCTGGGGCCCGCTGGCCGGCAAAACGAATGTAAAAGGCCTCACCGACTCTGAGGGCGCATTGTGGCGAAGCGTGGCGGATGTGGTGAAAAACGCTTCGCCGGACGAAGTAGAAACTGAAATCCGCGCACAACTGGAACGCGCCCGCACAATGGGCTTCGAGCCCACGCACCTCGATTCGCATATGGGCACGCTCTTCGCGACGCCGGAGTTTTTGGAAAGGTATTTGAAAGTCGGAATGCAGGAAAAAATCCCCGTCATGTTCCCCGGCGGGCACAATACGGCCATTCGCGGCGAAGAAAAAATGATCGACAAGCAATTCGAAATGACCCAGAAAGTAGGAAAACAACTCTGGGAAGCCGGCCTGCCCGTCCTCGACGACCTCGAAAACAGCAGCTACGGCTGGAAAGGCCCTGCAAACGGCGACAAATCCGAAAAAGCATTACAGCAATACAAAACCGCCAAATACATCGAAGCGATCGGCAAGCTGAAACCCGGCCTCACGATGGTGATCATGCATTGCACGATCCACACCGAAGTTTTCCCCCACATCTCCGACTCCTGGCCCACCCGCGAAGGCGATTTCCTGGCCATGATCGATCCGCAATTGCGGAAGTATATTGAGAAAGAAGGCATTGTGCTGACGACCTGGCGGGAGGCGATGCAGCGCCGACAGAAGGTGAAGTAATCAGCTTCGTTCTTGTTCCTCCCAAATCCGCTGTAATTCCTCCAAATCGGCAAGGTCCTTTTTCCTTGCCGTTGCCTTCTTCTCGATGATAAGGTCGTGCAGTTGAATGATTCTGAAAGGCACACCATCGTAGTCTGCGATGAGTGCGCGGTTGTGGCATTGTTCGAAATCAGTTGCTGCAAATGCTTTAAGCGAATGCCCCAAATCGAATTCAAAACCCGATTTCCCAAACCTTACAGATGTCCAGTCGAAAATGAGCGGCATCGTTCTTAAAAGCTCAGCGCCTATTACTTCATTATCCAGTAGTGCTCCTACAAATGCCTCAGTGTTTTCGTGCGTGTTCCCGATCCACAGGTCCATATCTAATGTTGTACGGATATGGCCGTGTACCACGCCCGCCATTCCTCCGACCAGCAAATATTTTACCTGGTGCTCGTTTAAGCTTCTTAAAAGCTGTAAAACGTCTTCGCTGCTAATGTCCATCGAATGCTGATTTTTATTTCTTGGATTCGAACGATATAGCTTGCCTGCAACGCCGTTCAAGTGAATCAGCGCTTCCAGATTTTCGGAATATGACCTGGTTAATGCGTTTGCAGACATAGGAAGTTGAGAACTGTTATGAATTAAATTTAACCCCAATTTTATTAAACCCCAAAAACAAACAATGCCCGGAATAATTCCCGGGCATTGCCATTATCAACATTCCGACAGCCGAAAGCCGACAGCCGAAGTCTTACATTCTTACAAATCGATCGCCTCACCGTATGCCGCCTCGGTAGCGCCTTTGAGGGCTTCCGACATGGTTGGGTGCGGGTGTACTGAACGCATGATTTCGTGGGAAGTAGTTTCCAGCTTGCGGGCTACTACTACCTCCGCGATCATTTCTGTTACGTTGGCACCGATCATGTGGGCACCGAGGAATTCGCCGTATTTCGCGTCGAAGATTACTTTTACGAAACCGTCGGTAACACCCGCTCCTACCGCCTTACCGGAAGCTTTGAATGGGAATTTGCCAACTTTGATATCGTAACCGGCTTCTTTCGCTTTTTTCTCGGTCAAACCAACCGATGCGATCTCAGGTTGGCAGTAAGTACAGCCCGGGATGTTGCCGTAGTCGAGTGCTTCGGTTTTGTGGCCTGCAATTTTCTCAGCGCAGATGATACCTTCGGCTGTTGCCACGTGCGCCAATGCCTGGCCAGGTGTACAGTCACCGATGGCGTAGAAACCCGGAACGCTGGTTTCGTACCATTCGTTTACGACGATCTTGCCTTTGTCGGTTTTAATGCCGGTTTCTTCCAGACCGATGTTTTCGATATTGGCAACGATACCTGCTGCTGAAAGCACTACATCAACCTCGAAAGTTTTCTCGCCTTCCGGCGTTTTAACGGTCACTTTGCAGCCTTTGCCGCTCGTATCCACTTTCTCAACGGAAGAGTTGACCAAAGTTTCGATGCCGATCTTTTTGTACTGCTTCGCGATCTCTTTTGAAATTTCTTCGTCTTCAACCGGAACCAGATTAGGGAGGAATTCAACGACGGTAACCTTGGTTCCCATTGAGTTATAGACGTAAGCAAACTCCATTCCGATCGCGCCGGAGCCGATTACCAGCAGGGAAGCCGGCTGTTTTTCGAGGCTCATCGCTTTGCGGTATTCGATGATCTTGTCGCCATCCAGTTTGATGTTCGGCAACTCGCGTGCGCGTGCACCCGTTGCAATGATCACCCCTTTTGAAGCGGTATAGTCTGTTTTTTTGCCATCCTTGTCAGTTACTTCAACCGTTTTCTGGCCTTTCACTTTACCGGCACCCATGATGACGTCGATCTTGTTCTTTTTCATCAGGAACGACACGCCTTTGCTCATGGTATCGGCCACGCCGCGGCTGCGTTTGATCACCGCACCGAAATCAGCTGAGTATTCGGCTGCATTGATACCGTAATCTTTCGCATGCTTGATATACTCAAATACCTGAGCACTTTTCAATAGCGCTTTGGTTGGGATACAGCCCCAGTTAAGGCAAATTCCTCCTAAACTTTCTTTTTCAACAATCGCAACTTTAAGTCCTAATTGGGAAGCACGAATGGCTGCGGGATAACCCCCGGGGCCGCTACCAATTACAATCACATCATATGTTTGAGCCATTTTCCGGTATTTTTATTGTACGAAATGGGTTGACAAAATTTTGACGCAAAGTTAAGACGATTTGCCAGAATGCCTACATCTTAAATCCCGCCTATTGATGTGAAACAGACGGTTAATGTGAATTGTTCTACCTTTGTGAGTAAGCGCTTCCGACAGATGTTAATATTTGATGAGAAGCGTAGCCTATTTTTCAACTTAAATTCAAAAAATTCAATGACTGCAGAGCAATTGAAAGACTTGAAAGCCCGTGTAGAGGCTTTGGGGAGGTATCTTTGACTACGCTAACCGGAAACAACAGCTAGGACAACTTGAACAACAGACCGTTCAGCCCGAATTCTGGACCGACTCCGCCCGTGCGGAAAAGGTCATGAAGGAAATCCGTGGACTGAAATTCTGGACCAATGGATACGAGGAACTGGCGCGCCTGCGCGACGATCTGGACACGATCTGGGAATTTTATGAAGCCGACGAAGCCACCGAAGAAGAGGTGGACGAAGAAGGCAAAAAACTCGCCGACAAACTGGACGAAATCGAGTTCAGGAAAATGATGGGCGAAGAAGGCGACGAACTGCCGGCCGTGATCGAGATCAATGCGGGAGCGGGTGGTACGGAATCGCAGGACTGGGCTTCGATGCTCATGCGGATGTACATCATGTGGGCGGAAAAGAATGGCTACAAGGTCCGCCAGGTGGATTTGCAGGATGGCGATGTGGCCGGAGTAAAATCCGTAACCCTCGAAATCGACGGCGAGTATGCTTATGGTAACCTGAAATCGGAGAACGGCGTGCACCGCCTCGTCCGCATTTCACCATTCGACTCGAATGCACGCCGGCACACCTCATTCACGTCGGTGTATGTGTACCCGCTCGCGGACGACAACATCGAGATCGAGGTGAATATGGCCGACATTACCTGGGATACCTACCGCTCGGGCGGCGCCGGTGGCCAGAACGTAAACAAGGTGGAAACCGCAGTACGTCTCCACCACAAGCCATCGGGCATTATTATCGCCTGTCAGCAGGAGCGTTCGCAGCTCATGAACAAAGAAGTCGCGATCCGCTTGCTGAAATCGCGGCTTTACCAAATCGAGCTCGAAAAGCGCAATTCGGCCCGCGCCGAAGTGGAAGCTTCGAAACGCAAAATCGAATGGGGCTCGCAAATCCGCAGCTACGTCCTCGACGACCGCCGCGTAAAAGACCACCGCACCGATTACCAGACTTCGAATACCGAAGCCGTACTGAATGGTGATATCAATGCGTTTATCAAAGCGTATTTGATGGAAGCGTAAAATAAAAGAAGACCTCTCAAGCGGCCTGTTTCAATGAGCAGGGCGTTTGGAGGTCTTCTTGTTTTGGCTTAAATTTAGTCAAGCAATTAAACTTCAATGTGAACTTCAATGTGATATGACTGGGATTAGGTACAATACAGATGCACAGGGGCACAAGACCGAAGTGATTATCGACCTGAAAAAACATGGTGAGATAGTGGAAGATATTCTGGATGCCCTTTTGATCGAAGAGAGGAGAAATGAAGAATCAATTCCCTTTGAAGAGTTTGTGGAACAATTGAAAGCCGAGGGTAAATTTGATGAATGAAACTTACGAAGTCATCATTACTAACTCGGCAAGAAAAGATATTAGAAAACTTTCACCGCTGGAAGTCAAGAAAATAGTCCCCTCCATTCGCTCACTAGCTAATAATCCAAGACCATCGGGTTGTAAAAAATTGGTCAACACACTCAATTCTTATCGTGTCCGCATGGGAAATTACAGGATATTGTACTGCATCGAAGATCGAATCAGAATTGTCGAAGTATCTGCGGTAAAGCACCGCCGCGACGCCTATGAGTGACCATTTTTCCAAAAACTTACCGTACACCCAACTAGGCTCCGGCCCTCATATTCTCCTCGCTTTCCACGGAATTGGGCAAGATGGCTCCTCATGCTTCGCGCCAATGCTCAAATCGCTCGGTCAGCACTACACCATCTACGCATTCGATCTGCCATTTCACGGCCAAAACAGTGACGCTCCGTTTGAAGTCATTTCAAAAACAGCCTGGAAGGTCAGTATTCAATCTTATCTGAGTCAAAACAACATTTCCCGCTTCGATATCGCCGGTTTCAGCATCGGCGGGCGGTTTGCATTGGCCACGCTGGAAGCATTTCCTGAACAAATCGACAATGCATTCCTCATTGCGCCCGACGGCGTAACGGAGCACCCGATGTTCGCGCTGGCGACGCGCATTCCGCCTGCGCGATGGATTTATGGCTGGCTAATGCGGCATCCCAATGTGTTTTTTCCCGGTGTACAGGCGGCGCGGACGTTGAAACTGGCGAGTAAAAGTCTCGTACGGTTCACGCAGCAGGTTTTGAATACCCCTGAAAAACGGCAGACCATTTACCGTTCATGGGTTGCATTCCGGGATTTGCGGTTTGATATTCCGGCATTGGTGAAGGTGGCTAACGCTCATCAGGTGACGATTTACCTTTTTGCGGGCGAATACGATAGTCTGCTGAAACCGAAGGCAGTCAAAAAGTTGGCCGATCTGCTTCCCGAGAATCAATATATAGAACTTAAAAGCGGCCATACCCGCCTGGTGGAACATGCGGCTGCGTGGATTTGCACTTTATTTAAGTAAATTGGGAAGACCTAATCCCGATTTATGGAGCAAACTTTACACAAAGACGACACCGGCTGGCGCCTCAGAGCCATTATCGGCGGATCGGCCGGCAATCTCGTCGAATGGTACGACTGGTACGCCTATTCCGCCTTCTCTCTCTATTTCGCCAATACTTTCTTCCCAGATTCCAATCCCACGGTCCAGCTGATCAATACCGCCGGCATTTTCGCAGTGGGTTTCCTGATGCGGCCGATCGGCGGCTATGTTTTTGGCAAACTGGCCGATAACCGCGGGCGAAAGGTGGCCATGACCGTGTCGGTGCTGCTGATGTCGCTTGGCTCGCTGCTGATTGCATTCCTGCCCGGCTATAACAGCATCGGCGTGGCGGCTCCGCTTCTGCTGCTGCTCGCCCGCTTGCTGCAAGGCCTTAGTGTGGGCGGGGAATATGGTACTTCGGCCACCTACCTCAGCGAGGTGGCTACGGAGGCGAAACGTGGTTTCTTTTCCAGTTTTCAATATGTGACGCTCATTGGCGGACAGCTTATTGCATTGGGTTTGCAACTCATTTTACAAAACATTTTCCTCACCGACCAGCAAATGCACGACTGGGGCTGGCGCATTCCGTTCGTTATCGGAGCATTGCTTTCGCTCGTAGCATTGTACCTCCGCGCGCATCTGAACGAAACCGAAGCATTTCAATCCAAAGATCCCAAAACAAAAAAGGAAGGCTCGCTGAGAGAGCTTATGAAGCATCCGAAGGCCGTGTTGGTGGTCGTGGGGCTTACCGCGGGCGGGACACTCGCATTTTACACCTACACCACATACATGCAGAAGTTCCTTGTGAACACGGTGGGGCTCACAAAGTACCAGTCGACTCTGCTTACTTTTTGCTCTTTGTTCATCTTCGCGGCATTGCAACCCGTTTTCGGGGCGCTCAGCGACCGCATTGGCCGCCGCCCGCTGCTGATAGCATTCGGCGTGCTGGGAACGATTTTTACCTATCCGCTGCTAGCTACGCTCAGCCACACTACAGGCATGTGGCCCGCATTCGGGCTGCTCATGGCCGCGTTGATCATCGTGAGCGGTTATACCTCCATTAATGCCGTGGTGAAAGCCGAACTTTTTCCAGTGGAAGTGCGTGCGCTGGGTGTAGGGCTGCCCTACTCCATTGCGGTGGCCGTGTTTGGCGGCACGGCGGAATACTTTGCATTATGGGCCAAGAATATAGGGCACGAAACCTGGTACTACTGGTATGTGACGGCCTGCATTTTCGCTTCGCTCATTGTTTACATCCGCATGAAGGACACCAAGCACACTTCGCTCATCGAAAAGCATTGATTGTCACTTCGATATGGCTTGAAAAAAGGCCATTTTCTCTTGACATAATCCATTCAAAACATTAACTTTCTTGAAACCAAACTTTGAGAAGTTATGAACATGATGGATCGAATCGAGCATTGGGGCGATACGCATCATCCGGCATGGATGGACATAGTTCGTATCGCTTTGGGAGTATTTTTGTTTGCTAAGGGTATCAGCTTCATTAGCGATACCACCAAGTTGTCTCATCTGGTTACCGGCCTCGACTTTCATTTGTACACCGTCACAGCCGTTCATTACGTAGCTTTCGCGCACATTTTTGGCGGATTTCTCATCGCAATGGGATGCCTGACCAGAATCGCATCCATCATTCAGATCCCGATCCTGCTTACAGCCGTGTTTTTCGTCAATATCCGGATGGGTTTTTCTTATCTCAATTCCGAGCTATGGCTTTCGATGGTCACACTAATGCTGGTGGTAACGTTCGCCATTATCGGCTCCGGGCATTTTTCGATGGATGAATGGATGAAGAACCACGACAAGTAATCAAACCATTTCGGGTGCGGCTTTGTAAAGGTATTTCCGCTTGTATTCCAATGGCGTCATGTCGGTAACCTTCTTGAAATGCCGGTAAAAGTTGGAAACATTGTTGAAGCCGCACTCGAAACAAATCACTTCAGTCGCCATTTTGTCCTCGATCAGAAACCGGCACGCCTGGCTGATCCGAATCTCGACAAGGAAATCATTATATGTTTTCTTGGTCATCAACTTAAAATACCTGCAAAAAGAAGTAATGCCCAGGTTGGCGATCGACGCTACATCCTGCAATGAAATGTCGTTGCGGTAGTTGGAAAGCGTGTAAGCGTAAATTTTATTTAACCGAAGTGTTTCGGCGTCGTTGGATTTGTAGAATGCGTGCGCCGAAGCGATCGTTTCGTATTCACTTGCTTCCGCAAGAATTTTCAGGATGGATAGCAAGGCGATGAGCCGGTCAAGATTTTCGGCATTTACCGCCGAATGCATCAGGCGGATCACCTTTTCCTTCGCTTCGCCGGTGATCAACAGGCCTCTTTTGGCCCTCTCGTACAATTTCGGGATCTGATACGCCTCCGGCAGCAGCAGCAGCTCGCTCCCCAGGCAGTTGGGCAGGAAGTGAATGATGATCGCCTCCACCGCGGTATTGCTGGCGCCTTCTTCCACAAGCCAGGTGTGTGGCAAGTTCTCGCCGAGCAGTATCAGCTCGCCGTCCGAAAAGTTACTGATATTGTCCCCGACAAACCGCACCCCCTTGCCTTTGACCAGATAATGCAGTTCCAGCTCGGGATGGTAATGCCAAACCGTGCCAAAGCCGGAGTCTTTGTCATGGCGTATGCTGAACGACGTCCTTGAGGGAATCGGGACCTTATGAAAATGCGGTTTCATTTTAAATCAAAGCGGCAGGGTTTAGATCAACTGCCAATGCTCAATTTAAAAGAATTTTTTTTAATTATCCATCCTGCACACTCCATGTAAGTGCAAAAAAATACTATTAAATAAAGTAATACTAATATTACCGGCACGCAAGCACAATACTTAACTGACGCCAAGCGACTGGATCCGATCGAAATACTGCTTTCGGGCCACGGGGTCGGCATACCTTTTCATTTCGCCGAAAATCTGGTCTTTGAGGCTGCTGAACAGGTACGATTGAAAGTTTCCCTCCGCCCGCAGGTCAAGACGGTCATTCCAGATCTTGTTAAAAACGGAATCGATGACATGCTCCGCCTCCGTCTCGTCCTTCAACAGAACGGAGCAAAATTTGAATGCCGGGACGTGGAAATACGAACGTAGTTGCGTAAATGCCGCCTCGTCACCCTGGGTTACCCGATCCAAAATTTGTTGATTAGGGAAAGTCATAGCTCTAAAAATAGGGTTTGGTCCGATGGGTTATTTCAATGGTATTTCAAGCGTCTTTTTGAATACGCTCGCAATACCCAGCTCCGCCTGAATCCTGTCCACATCATCGAGCAGCTGATCGGCGCGCTCCTGCAAATCGACCGTCAGCTCACCCACGTCGCGCCGCGTGTAGGTTGAGATGGGGAATCCTCTTTTTTGCAGGCAATATTTAGCGATCGTCGGGTATGCCGAATGCACGATGTCCATCGAGTCGATGAAAAACTGTTGCAGGACTTTCACCTCCTCCTGCTTGTCCTCGTTGTTGTAATTTTCGCAAATCCAGACAATCAGTTCCGGATAAATGTTACCCTGAATGCAGGAAAGCCCCGCAGCCCCGGCATTGAGCGACGCCACGGCGTTCACCATGTAGGCATCATACAGCCCGAAACGGTAACCATCCGCCACAGCAATCCTGCGCACCACCTCGTCGAGGTCCAGGCAAGTGTCTTTGTGGTAAATAATGCGGTTAGAAGGCAGTAATTCCGCCAGCACATCGCTATTGATCAGTCTTTTGTAAGGAACGGGGCATTCGTAGAAACCAAGCGGGATATCGTCCGTCAGACTGATCAGCTCCTTCGCCCGTTGGATAAATACTTCGTCAGTTTCATCCTCGTCGGCCAGCAGTCCGGTAATTACAATCACCGCCTGCACACCGGTATCATATATACGTTTAACGAAGTCCGCCTGATCCGCGATCGGTCCCCCAAACGTGCCGGTGGCTACCACGGGCACCCGTCCGGCCGTGTGTTCCACCACTGTCCGTGTAACGGCCAGCCGCTCTTCCACCGTTAATTCATACATTTCGCTGGAAAGGCAGTTGGCAAACAACCCCGCCGCGCCCGCGTCGAGGTACAGGTCCGTCAATGCTTTCAGGCCTTCGTAATCCACCTCCCCCGAATCCAGGAAAGGGGTAAGCATGACGGGAATGAAGCCTTGCGGCAACGACACGGAGGAAGACGTTACAGATGACATCGTATTTGGTGTTATATAACTTATGTGAAAAAAGTCCATCCAGCCGGCGCATTGGCCGGTACGTACTTATTTGCTTGGTAAAAGCACTTCTTTTTCTGAGGGCTGCTTGCGTCTCAGCCTGGTGAGCAGCACGCCGGCCAAAAAGATTGTCAGGGTTCCTACCACCATGATCATGTTCTGATGGAGCGGGTTGCGCAAAACCGAATAACTGTCAGGCAGTTGCGTCGAAAATGTCATCCACACGATCACGATAATCCCGATAATTGTGGCGGTGAGCGCCTCGGTATTCTTTGTACTTTTGGAAATCATGCCCAGCAGGAACAATCCAAGCATCCCGCCCGCGAAAATCCCTGAAAGCATCCACCACACATCCAGCACGCTTTTGACGCCGATCATCGCAATGCCCGTCACCATTCCCAGCAAGCCGAATACGGTGGTAGCAACATAGAGCAGGCGAAGCGATTGCTTCGGTGTAAGGTCCGGATTGATATATTTTTGATAAATATCCACTGAAAAAACCGTTGCAGAGGCATTCATTCCCGAGCTGATCGTGCTCATGGCAGCCGACATGATCGCGGCGATAATCAGGCCCAGAAGCCCCACGGGCACTTTCGTCACCATGAAATGCGGCATTACCTTATCGCCATAGTCGGCAGGCGTGAGCGTGGCAGCCAGGCTGGTGATCGCATCCGACGTTCCGCCGGGCAGTTTTTCAGCCGCTACCTGCATTTTAATGGTTTGGAGCAACTCGGGATTGCCCTGGTAATAAGCAAAAAGGCAGGTTCCGAGTAAAAAGAATATCAGCGAAACAGGCACATACAAATACACACAAAGCCAGACCGAACTCGCCGCCTCCTTCGCCGAAGCCGTGGTGTGGTAGCGCTGTACGTAGTTTTGGTCCATTCCAAAGTTATTCAGGTTCATGAAAAACCCGTAAAGCAAAATCACCCAGAAGGATGCCGTCGTAAAATCCGGCGCCAGCGTACCCAGGCTGAATTTGTCATTGGCCTTACCGATCTCGACAATGCTCGGCATCCCGCCTGAAACGCCCGTAACTACCAGATAAAGAATCACTAATGCGCCCACGGTCTTGATCACGCCCTGTACCACCTCCGTCCATATCACCGCTTCCATACCGCCCATTACGGTGTACAGCACAATGCAAATGCCCACCACGACCATGATCGTCGACATGGGGTAACCTGTAAGCGCCTGCAAGCTCAATGCGATGCCGAAAAAGATCGAACCCATGCGTGCGAGCTGGGTGAGCAGGAAGCAAACCACCGCGTAAGTGCGCGCCCACGGCCCAAAACGGTGTTCAAGATGGGTGTAAGCCGAAACTTCGCCGGTACTGCGGTAGAATGGTATGAAAAACCGGGTAGCCACCCAGGCTGCAAACGGCATCGATAAGCTGAACACGAAAGAACTCCAGTTGCTGCCGAACGCCTTGCCCGGCACACCCAGAAAGGTATTACTGCTCAAAAAAGTAGCATATATCGAAATACCGATCGCCCAGCCGGGAATGCGGCCCGAGGCTTTGGTAAATTGGTCGGCATCGGTATTTTTTCGCGAAAAATAAATCCCGACAGCCACCATCCCTGCGAGGTAGGCAATTACAATGAGGAGGTCAATGAAAGGTAAGGATTTCATTCTACTTTTCGGGTATTTATAACTTTACCACAAAGAAACAGGATGAAGTTGATGGTTTTGTAGCGTTTCGTAGCCTTTTATTGTACGATATTATCAAAGCACGTTATTAATTTATGAACAACACGCCTATGATTCTACCATGCTCTTGTCTTTGAAGAAATATCCGATGCCTACGGTTGAAATAATGATCAGCACGATCAGCACGATTTTTGTCGCCAGACCTTCATTGGGATGTTCGAGCAAGTAGCGGATATCCTGCGCCTCTTTCCCCGCCCACACGGCCAGCATCGTACGCGGGATCATCCCTAATGTTCCACCCGTAAGCACCTGCTTGAACCGCGCCCCGGCCATCGCAAAAAAGAGGTTAGTGATCGCAAACGGCAGCACAGGCGATAATTTGGCGAAAAAGATCAACCGCAGCTCATTTTTGTAAAACCGCCGCAGCAAGCTCCCTACCTGCGGGTAAATCTGAATGAGATAGCCCCGCACCGACGCCGCATGCAGGAAGTTGGCCGATATATAAATGATCGCGATCGCGCCCACATTCAGCCCGAAAAGCATCGGCAAGGAAGTCCAGCCCAGAAAATAGCCGTAAACTAATGCCAGGAATGTAGGAGGCGTAAGCGCCGAGGCCGACGCCAGCGTAAGAATAAACGTCACCCCTACCCACCATTCGATAGGCAAATCACGCAGTAGCTTTTCATGATTGATCGCCCAGGCCGTCAGAACGGAGGTCGTCACCAACGGCACGATCGTCATCAGTATGCTTACGACGACCGGAAGAGAGAATCTTTTTGGTGTAGACGTTTCCAAGGCTAATTTGACTTTTTTCCTAAATGGATAACCAGTTGTTTTGACAAAAGGTTTTTGTGAACTTGCTTTTCTGCAATTATATTTTGAGGCCCCTAGAAATGAATTTCGCAACCAAAGCCATCCACGCGGGCGTCGAGCCGGACCCTGCTACCGGCGCCATTATGACGCCCATTTACCAAACCTCCACCTACGTGCAGGAAAGCCCCGGCAAGCACAAAGGCTATGAGTACGGCCGCAGCAGCAACCCGACGCGCACCGCATTGCAAACCGCTTTGGCGGCGTTGGAAAACGGCAAACACGGCCTTTGCTACGCTTCCGGCCTGGCGGCCACCGACGCTGTGCTGAAACTTTTCCGGCCCGGCGACGAAATCATCGCCCCTAGCGACATTTACGGTGGCACCTACCGCCTTATGAAACGCATTTTCGAGCCGCTGGGATTGGTTTTTCGATTTATTGACCTGGAAGAAGTGCCCGCTATCGCTCAGCTGATTTCAGCAAAAACGCGAATGGTGTGGCTCGAAACGCCTACCAATCCACTGCTGAAAATCATTGATATCGAGCAGGTAACCCGCATTTGCAAGGAACGGAACGTGCTTACCTGCGTGGACAATACTTTTGCATCGCCCTATCTGCAAAACCCGCTCGACCTCGGCGCCGATATGGTGATGCATTCGGTTACCAAATACCTTGGCGGCCATTCCGACACGGTAATGGGCGCGCTGGTCACCAGCAACGACGAGCTGGCGGCGCAATTGAAGTTCATTCAGAACGCCAGCGGCGCGGTACCGGGGCCGCAGGACTGCTTTCTGGTATTGAGGGGATTAAAAACGCTGCACATCAGAATGCAGCGCCATTGCGAAAATGCCGCGCAGGTGGCGGTGTGGCTTTCAGCACATCCCAAAGTCGGCAAAGTGTATTACCCCGGCTTGCCCGCTCATCCCGGCCACGAGCTGGCGGCACGGCAAATGCGCGGGTTTGGCGGCGTCGTATCATTTGAATTGAAAGATGACAGTTATCAAACGGCCGTGCGGACGATGGAAAACCTGCAAATATTCGCATTGGGCGAGTCGCTGGGCGGTGTCGAATCGCTGTGCACGCATCCTGCAAGCATGTCGCACGGCGGAATGCCGCGGGAAGAGCGGCTGAAAATAGGCTTGAAAGACACATTGATCCGGCTTAGCGTGGGAATTGAGGATGTAGAAGATCTCATCGCCGACCTTGATCAGGCGATCGGCACCGATTAGCAACGAGCGTTGCAATCAAAGTCCAAAAGCCTTACTTTTGGAACCATTTTTGACAGGACACTAAAAAACATATTATCAATGGAAGTATCAGGAACAGTCATTTCTTTGCTGCCCGAAGTTACCGGCCAGGGAAAAAACGGAATGTGGCGCAAACAGGAGTTTATTCTTGAAATACCCTCTCAATACCCTAAAAAAGTATGTATTTCGCTTTGGGGCGACAAGATTGACCAGGCTAACCTGCAAATAAATGACTCGGTGACGGCTTCCATCGATATCGAAAGCCGCGAGTACAATTCACGCTGGTATACCGAAGTGCGCGCATGGAAAGTAGAAAAAGCAGGCGCAAGCGGAGGCGGCAATGCAGGTTACAACGCAGGAGGTGCACCCCTGCCCCCGGTAACCACTTTCACCGAAGACGAATCGGACGACCTGCCGTTCTAATCAACATCCATCCGACGGCCAGCCGCAATGAACAACCTGATCATCGTTTTTGTAGGAGGTGGATTAGGCAGCCTGGCGCGCTACGGAATCGGAAGAGCATTTTCTCAATGGCCGTCGGTGTTCCCATTCGGAACGCTGACGGCCAATATTTTAGCGTGCCTGATCCTCGGCACATTCGGCGGCTGGGCCACATTCAAATCGGCTGATTTAGTTGCCACGTCAAGGCTTTTTGTCGTCGTCGGATTCTGCGGCGGGTTCAGCACATTTTCAAGTTTCAGCAATGAAACGATCCAGCTTTTCCTCAACGATCGCTGGGTAGAAGCTTCCCTCAACATCCTGATCAGCATCATCGCATGCTTCGCAGCCACATTGCTGGGCATGTGGTTGGGAAAAACGTTTCTGGCAATATAACAGCGGTCAGTTCGACTGGTAAGCCATCGACATCGTGAACTTGTCGATCATTTCGTGCGGATGCACTTCCAGGATTCTTGCCAAAACCATCACTACCAGCGTATTAGAAGCAATTTTACGGGGAATGCCGGCGAATGCTGCGAACAAATCCACCGTCACCGACTCCTTTTCATCGAGCAGCTTCATGAGCTTTTCTTCCTTTTCACCGTACTGAAAACTGACGTCGCGCTCGCCCCGGCCGCGGCGCATAATTTCCTTCATTTCGCGGCTGGCCTGGATGGACTTGTCGTCCACGCGTATGTACGCCTGGCGCGCGCCGGTGTCGTCCACCACATAATGCGGTTTGTCGACGCTCCGCGGGATCGTAAGCACGAGCACATCACGGTCGGGCGTAATGGCCACGCGTTCCTTTTTAAAACTGATTTTGGGGAAAATAAACTTGTCGATGGCACGGGTGAGGGTGTATTCATCCTCATCGGCATCTTTCAGACCTTTGATGGTCTTGTCGTCACCCACTCCGACCAGCAGCTTACCGCCACCTGAATTTGCGAAAGCAACCACTTCGCGGACGATCTTCTCGGGATGATTGGATTTCAGTTTGAATTCCAGATGTTCCCCCTCACCTTTCTTAACCAGCTCTTTCAACAATCGAAGCTCCATCGGGTTGGAATGGATAAATTATGAGTTATGACTAAATCACTTTCGGTAACTTACCTCGTCCTCCTCATTAGTTAACGCTAACAATTTACATTCCTTTTGTCAGATTTAAAAAATATGAAGACCGAGTTACGTAAAAAAAGCAGACCATATATCATAAAAAAACGGCACCGATAGAGTGCCGTTTTGGATTAGTATTCGTCTTCGTTGAAAAAGAAATCGTCTTTGGTGGGATAGTCGGGCCAAATCTCTTCAATGCTTTCATAAGGCTGCCCATCATCTTCAAGCTCCTGAAGGTTTTCAACTACTTCTAACGGAGCGCCTGTTCTGATTGCAAAGTCAATTAGCTCGTCTTTGGTAGCTGGCCAGGGAGCATCTTCAAGGTACGATGCGAGTTCGAGAGTCCAGTACATAATATTTTCGCCTATTAATGGTTACTTTACTTTTCTGCAAAAGTAAAAAATTTGGTATCTTTTAAAAGCTTAAAGCGAAAAAAAAGAAAAATAATTGTCGGGTTACAAAATATATTTTCTTGACACATCCAATGCACTGAATATCAATAATTTAAAAGTTACACAGCTATTAATGTCTCGGCAGAAATCCCTAACCCTTTATGAATTTTCCGGATCATTTCGAGGGTTAGCGGGCGCTTTCTGTTCAGTACTTCCGACACCCTGCTGGCGCTGCCAAAGTAGTCGATCATGTCCTTTCGCCTCAAACCCTGCTCCTCCATTCTGATCTTAATCGCTTCCAGCGGATCGGGTGCCTCTATCGGATAGTGCTTCGCTTCGTAGTTTTCAACCAAAATCGACACCAGTTCGAGCACGTCCTCCTCAGGGCTGTTTTCCGCGCAATCTACCAGCTCATCAATTATTCCCAGGTATTCCCGGTAAGTCGCCTCCGACCTAATCGGCCGCAACTCACTCCTGATTTGTTCTATCGGTTTCATAACATTATATATTCCTGATATCAGTGATCCGGTCATATTCTTTGTGTGTGCCAATAAAACGAATGTATACGCGCTGCAATCGGGATCTGAACAATGCTATCAGGCGATAGCGGTTCCTGCAAATATTGAAGACGATCCGATTATTCCCCACCGTATCAGTCCTGGGATTATCGACAACCACCTCATTTGCAGTCTGGTACTCGGATCGCTTCATCTTTTCATACCAATATTTCAGTTCCTGTTCTGCATCGGGATGCTTTTCCCAAAAATCGCGCAGGCTACCACGGGTAATAATCCTCATAAGCTAAAAATAATTCCCAATTTGGTAAATTCTGTACAAGAATGGTAATTTTCTCATGAATTCCAAAGTTTGTAACCCCCACATTTCCCCTCTCCCCGAAAAACCCTTAATTTCCCTCACCATTACAAATACCATATTATGACTATTGAAATTTGCGCTTATTCGCTGGAATCCTGTATCAATGCGCAGGCCGGCGGGGCGGGCAGGATTGAATTATGCGGCGGGCTCGGTGAAGGTGGGACCACGCCCAGTGCCGGTCTCATTGAAATCGTAAGAAAACACGTCGACATTCCTATATATGTGATGATCAGGCCGCGCGGCGGTGATTTTGTGTATGATTTTTTCGAGGAGGAGATCATGCGGAAAGACATTGATCTGGCCAAAAAACTGGGCGCAAACGGCGTCGTGCTGGGCATTCTCACGCCCGACGGTAATGTGGACGTGGCGCGCACAAAGGCGCTCGTCGACTATGCGGCGCCATTGAAAGTGACTTTCCACCGGGCGTTCGACCTTACGCCCGATCCGATGAAAGCATTGAAGGATGTGATCGCCACCGGCGCCGAGCGTATCCTCACCTCCGGCCAGAAACCGTCGGCCATTCAGGCGACGGAATTGCTCGGTAAACTGGCCAAAGAAGCAGATGGAAAAATCGAGATCATGGCCGGAGGCGGCGTAAACCATAACAATGCGGCCGAACTGAAAACAGCTGGCGTGCATTCGCTGCATATGACGGCCAAGAAGTTCCGGCCGGCGCGGCAGAAGTTTTTCCCGGAAGGTATTTCCATGGCAGGCGAAATCCCGGACGAGAAGTCGGTGATGTATTCCGATCTCGGACTGATCGAGGCGATGGTGCAGGCAGTCGCCGAGTAATGCGCCGATTTATAATGCACACGTCAACATCCTCTCTATGAAGTTTGTAAAGGCAATTTTATTCATCGCGATCACCGCAGGGCTCGTTTATGTGCTCGACAGACGCTGGGACCCCGCTCCCGCGATGGGGCCGTTTCTCAGCCCGTTTTGCGGACTTTGGCAGAACAGCGAGAAAGTCAAGGACCCTAAAACCAAAGTGGTGCTGCAACTCGACAGCCTGCACGACGAGGTGACCATCCGTTTCGACGAATACGGCGTACCGCATATTTTTGCCAAAAACGACTTCGATCTTTTCTACGCGCAAGGTTACATCACCGCCAAGGACCGGCTTTGGCAAATGGACCTCCAGACACGCGCTGCGGCCGGCCGACTTTCTGAAATCCTCGGTCCGGCCACCCTGCCGATGGACCAGCAAAGCCGCAGGCTCGGAATGGGCTACGGCGCCGAGGCAAACCTGAAAGTGGCGATGACCGACCCGCGTTCGCGAGAGGCGTTACTCGGCTACACCGCCGGCGTGAATGCATTCATCCGGCAGCTCGACCCGAAAGATTACCCCATTGAATTCAAACTTTTGGGATACAAACCCGAGGCCTGGAAGCCGATTAACACCATGTACATGCTCGAACAAATGACGCTCACACTAGCCGGGCGTTCCAACGAGCAGGCCATGACCAATGCATTGAAAAAGTACGGGCAGGAAACCATCGCCCAGCTCTTCCCCGACTACCCGTTGTTGCAGGAAAGCCCGATTATTCCGTCCGGCACCGCCTGGAACTTCCCCAAACTTCCCGTTCCCAAGTCCGTGCCGCCGATGATACCGGGCGATAGCGTCGCATTATCCGCAAAACCTTTGACCGCATTGCCGCCCCGTGCGCCCAAAGAGGAAGGCATTGGCAGCAACAACTGGGCCGTGAGTGCCGAAAAGTCCATTACGGGCTACCCTATTCTGGCCAACGACCCGCACCTCGAACTATCGCTCCCGTCGATCTGGTACCAGGTGCAGCTGCATTCGCCGGATGTGAATGTGTACGGCGTGTCGCTGCCGGGCATTCCGAGTGTGATCATCGGCTTCAACCAGCATGTGGCGTGGGGCGTTACCAATGTAGATGCCGATGTTTTTGATTTATATAAAATCAAGTTCAAAAATGAATACCGGAACTTCTATTGGCATGATAATCAATGGAAACCAACCCACAAGCGTGAAGAAATTATCCATGTGAAAGGTCAGCTGAGGCCCTATCGCGAGCAAATCATTTACACCCACCACGGGCCAGTCACCGATTCGGACGGCACATTTGGGGATTTGCCCAACCTGGCTATTAAATGGATCGGCCATGAGCCGGGCAACAGTTTCATTACCTTTTATGAGTTAAACAAGGCCAAAACCTCCGACGACTACCGCAAGGCCCTCACGCATTATGTAGGACCTGCGCAGAATTTCGTGTTTGCGGATAATGAGAAGAACATTGCCATTACCGTAAATGGAAAAATCCCTTTGAAATATAAGGAACAGGGCAAATTTGTGCTCGATGGCTCGTTGCCGGCCAACGACTGGCAGGGCTGGATTCCCGCGGAGCAGAATCCGTTCGTAAAAAACCCACCGCGCGGTTTTGTAAGCAGCGCCAACCAATCATCGGCCGACACCACTTATCCTTATTATATCAATTGGAGCTTCGCGCCGCCCGAGCGCGCCATCCGCATCAATGAGCGCCTCCAAGCGATGAACAGCGCCAATGCCGATAGCCTCAGAATGCTCCAAAACGACAATTTCAGCGTGTTGGCGCGCACATTACTTCCCAAATTGCTCGGCATTCTCGAAACGCGCCCGCTGAGCCCGAAGCAGAAGGCCGCCCGTATCCTGCTTTCAAACTGGAATTATCAGAACTCCCCGGAATCCATCGCCGCGTCTATCTTCGAAACCTGGTTTCCACTGCTAGGCCAGGCCATCTGGAGCGACGATTTTTCCTCTGCCGAAAGCCCGATGGAATATCCCTCGCGCGACCGGACGCTTTACCTGATCTTAAAACAGCCGAACGAAAAGTGGTTCGATAACGTGAACACGCCCGAGAAAGAGACATTACCCGACCTGGTGTACCAGAGCTTCAATGCCTCGCTTGATACGCTCACTGCCCGCAAGGGCGCTATGAGCCCTGAGTGGCAATGGTCGAAGGTGAAAGATGCCGAAATAAGGCATTTGAGCCGCAGCATTAAACCCTTCAACGCGCCACCGCTGTTAACCGGCGGCGGCAGCAGCATTGTGAATGCCATGACGAAGCGAAAGGGGCCATCCTGGCGGATGGTGGTGGAACTGGGGCCGACGCCCCGGGCGTATGGCATCTTCCCGGGCGGTCAGTCAGGAAATCCGGGTAGCCCTTATTACCTCAATTTGCTGGAAAAGTGGGAGAAAGGCGAGCTGAATGAGTTAATCTACCTCACATCGCCCGACCAGAAAGTGCCGCGTCTCGCGTCGAGTCTTGTATTGCAAAAACGTTAATCCGGAACTTATGAATTTTCTGATCATAGCCATTCTGTCGGCCGTGTTGCAAATATTCACCCCCTGGTGGGTCATTGCCATTGTTCCGTTCGTGGTGCTCGCCTGGCGCCCGGTAACGTTCCGAGGGGCATTCTGGGCGGGTTTTGGCGGTATTGCCGTGCCATGGCTGCTTTACGGCTATTATCAGCATTTCATTTCCGACGGTGCCCTGTCCGACCGTGTCGCGAAGATATTCATGTTGCCGAACGGGATAGTGCTTCTGCTGGTCACGGCGATCGTGGGCGGGCTGGTAGGCGGCTTTTCGGGCCTGGCGGGATATTGGGTGCGGCAAATCTTCCGCCGGAGTTCCGTCCCAGCTGCCGGGACGGCTCCCTGAGTTGGCGCTTCTGCTACCGGCTGGCAGCGGTGTAGCGGGCTTTGAAGCGGGCCTCCGGAGCGGCTTTCGGGAGGATACATATTCATTGTACTTAAACACAAATCATTATCTTTGCGGCTCGTTCAAAAACAATAAACCTTAAAAACGTGAACAACAATACTTCATTGATCTGGAACGTCGTCCTTTCGCTTGCTGTGGCGGTGTTATTCTTCCTACATTTTTCAAGCAAATCGTCAGATTCGGGCGCAGCCGCAGATGGTGCAGTAGTGGAAGGCCGCCGCACTGTTTACGTTCAGGTGGATTCACTTCTGAAAAACTACGATTTCTTCAAGGATACCAGAAAAGAGCTTGAAAACAAGAATTTCCAGCTTGAAAACGAGCTGACTACCAAAGGACGCTCTTTGCAAAATGAAGTAGCTTTCTTCCAGCAACGCGCCGCGACCATGACCCCCGAGCAAGCGCGCTCCACAGAAGCACAGCTCATGAAAAAGCAGCAGGACCTGATGGCCTACCGCGATCAATCGGCACAGGCATTGGGCCAGGAGGAAGCTAAAAAGAATGAAGAACTCTACAAAAACATCCGTTCTTACATCGACAAATACAACAAAGAAAACGGCTACGAATACGTGCTTGGCTACTCACTGGGCGGCGGCATCCTCTTCGCAAACCCGTCTCTGGATGTAACGCAGAAGATCGTAGAAGGTTTGAATAAAGAATACAAAAACGCCGGCAAACCTGCCGCAGCTGATACTACCAAGAAGAAGTAGTATTTCTGAATCGAATAAATCAGCGAAGCAGACGGTCGGGAGATCGTCTGCTTCGCTGATTTTTGGTGTAAATGGATTTATATTTTGAGTTTGCTTAAATCGAATTCAAAGCCTTCAAGCACGTTTCCCCCCGATAATAGCTGGCTGAATCCGCTGACAGCCTCGACATCCGCATTCGGTCGATACACATAAGCTGTCTCTGTAAATGGATCGATAAGCCAAGCCAGGCTGCATCCGTTTTCAATCCATTCGCTTTGAATCTTTTTCTGAATGGTGTGTAAATCATCATTTGCTGATAGCAACTCAATCACAAAGTCAGGACAAACAGGTGGAAACTTTGTTTGTTCGGCGTCCGTCAGGTATTCCCATTTTTCATTGGAGACCCACGAGGCGTCAGGAGATCTTACCGAGGTGTTAGGAAGACGAAAAGCTGTCGATGAATCAAAAACATGGCCCAAATTCCTCGCAAGGTGCCAATGCATCAGCCAGTAGTTGATGATCGAATTCAAGATTCCCGTAGTTCCGCCACTATTTGAAATAATATAGAGCGTTCCTTCGCTATCCCTCTCTATTTTGAGTTGATCATTCTCCCGGCAAAACTCGTAGAATTCATCATCAAGACGCAGAGGCTTGTATCTCAATTCTACCGTATCCATGTCGTTGTTTACTTTCCTAATGCAATATAAACATTTTGAAACATTAACAGATTCCAGCCCTTTCCCTAACAAAAACAGGGCAGCCGGTTGCCCGACTGCCCTGCGCAGTGCATTATATATTTTAAACCGCCGAAGACGAGAATTTCGCGCCGATGTACTCGCGGTTCATGCGGGCGATGTTTTCGAGGCTAATTTCCTTAGGGCATTCTGCTGAGCAGGCACCGGTGTTGGTGCAGGCTCCGAAGCCTTCTGCGTCCATTTGAGCGACCATTTTCTCGGCGCGGATGCTGCGTTCTGCCTGTCCTTGCGGCAACAATGCCAGCTGGGAGATTTTGGCAGATACGAAAAGCATTGCGGAAGCATTTTTACAAGCCGCTACGCAAGCGCCGCAACCGATACATGCTGCTGCTGCAAATGCGTCGTCAGCAGCTTCTTTCGCGATCGGCAATGCGTTTGCATCCTGTGCATTACCGGTGTTCACCGATACGAAACCGCCCGCAGAAATCACGCGGTCGAATGCGTCACGGTCTACCACGAGGTCTTTGATCACCGGGAAAGCCTGCGCTCTCCATGGCTCTACCACGATAGTATCCCCGTCGTTGAACGAACGCATGTGCAGTTGGCAGGTGGTTACCCCGCGCAACGGTCCATGCGGACGGCCATTTATATACATCGAACAAGCCCCGCAAATACCCTCGCGGCAGTCGTGGTCGAATGATACAGGTTCTTTTCCTTCCTCGATGAGTTGCTCGTTCAATACATCGAACATTTCAAGAAATGACATATCGGGAGAAACATGGTCCAGTTTGTATTCCTCGAAACCTCCCGCTGCGTCTTTATTGCTTTGTCTCCAAACTTTGAGAGACAACCTCATATTTCCTTCCATACCTATATTCTTTATATCTGATTCTTCTTTTATGCGTGACATAAATCCATGCCACAGGAGGTCTTATTTATAGCTGCGCTGAGCGATTTTGATGTTTTCGTACACCAGCTCTTCCTTGTGAAGCTCCCAGTTCTCAGGACCTTTGTGCTCCCAGGCCGATACATACATATAGTTCTCGTCGTCGCGCAATGCTTCGCCTTCTTCGGTCTGGTACTCCTCGCGAAAGTGGCCACCGCAGGATTCGTTACGGTCCAGCGCGTCGATACACATCAGCTCGCCAAGTTCGATGAAGTCTGCAACGCGGTTTGCCTTGTCGAGTTCGGGGTTGAAGTAGTTGGCGGTTCCCATTACTTTCACGTCCGACCAGAAGTCTCTTCTCAGCTGACGGATTTCCTGGATCGCTTCTTTCAAACCTTCCGCATTACGCGCCATTCCGCATTTTTCCCACATAATCTTGCCCAAACGGCGGTGGAAAAGCTCAGGAGATGTTTTACCCTGAATGCGCAGCAATGTGTCGATACGCTCTTTCACTTCGGCTTCCGCTTTCACGAATGCTTCGTGGTCGGTAGAGATCTTTCCGGTACGGATTTCGCTCGCCAGGTAAGCACCGATGGTGTACGGAATCACGAAATAACCGTCGGCAAGGCCCTGCATCAATGCCGAAGCACCGAGGCGGTTGGCGCCGTGGTCGGAGAAGTTGGCCTCACCAAGCGAGTACAAGCCGGGCACGGTGGTCATCAGGTTGTAATCCACCCAAAGGCCGCCCATGGTGTAGTGCACCGCAGGATAGATACGCATAGGCACTTCATACGGATCTTCACCCGTGATTTGCTTATACATATCGAAGAGGTTACCATATTTTTCTTTCACAACGGCCTTACCCCACGTGATAATGTCGGCTTCGGACGCATTGTGAATATTGTTCTTATTCGCCTCGGCACGTCCGTAACGCTCTACCGCCGCAGCGAAATCGAGGTAAACGGCCAGCTTGGAAGTTCCTACACCGTAACCGGCATCGCAACGTTCTTTCGCCGCCCGCGACGCGATATCGCGCGGTACGAGGTTACCGAATGCAGGGTAACGGCGTTCAAGGTAGTAATCGCGCTCGTTTTCAGGAATTTCGTTGCCCGGGCGGGTATCATTCTGCTTTTTGGGAACCCAGATACGGCCGTCGTTACGCAACGATTCCGACATCAGGGTCAGTTTCGACTGATGTTCGCCGGAAACGGGGATACAAGTCGGGTGGATTTGGGTAAAACAAGGGTTACCGAAGAATGCACCGCGTTTGTGGGCTTTCCATGCCGCGGTCACATTGCTGCCCATTGCATTCGTGGAAAGGTAGAACACGTTTCCGTAACCACCTGTACAAAGCAATACGGCGTGGCCTGCATGTCTTTCGATCTCGCCTGTAATGAGGTTACGTGCGATGATACCGCGGCATTTGCCATCGATATTCACGACGTCGAGCATTTCGTGGCGGTTGTACATTTTTACGGTACCCATACCCACCTGGCGCTGCAAGCCGGAATAGGCTCCCAGCAAAAGTTGCTGGCCCGTCTGGCCCGCTGCGTAGAAGGTACGCTGTACCTGCGTTCCACCGAAAGAGCGGTTGGACAGCAAGCCGCCGTACTCACGGGCGAAAGGCACACCCGCCGCTACGCATTGGTCGATAATGTTACCCGAAACTTCGGCCAGGCGGTGCACGTTCGCTTCACGCGCCCGGTAGTCACCGCCTTTAATGGTATCATAAAAAAGACGGTAAACCGAGTCACCGTCATTCTGGTAGTTTTTTGCTGCATTGATCCCGCCTTGCGCTGCGATCGAGTGCGCACGACGTGGCGAATCCTGAAAACAGAACGCTTTTACTTTGTAACCGAGCTCAGCCAGGGTAGCAGCCGCCGAAGCACCTGCGAGGCCTGTTCCAACCACGATGATTTCCAGGTTACGTTTGTTGGCAGGGTTTACAAGAGGTACTGACGAGCGGTATTTGCTCCATTTACTTTCAAGCGTTCCTTGCGGTATTTTGGCATCCAGACGAGATGACGTTGCCATATCAAATATTATTTAATCAGAAATTTGAAAATGAAACTTGCCGGGATTACTTCACCCAGCCCAGATAAATCGAGATCGGCATCAGCGCGAAGAGGATCGGAATGACAATCGAGAATGCAGTTCCAATCCACGAGATGATGCCATTGTACTTCACGTGGTTGAGGCCCAGCGACTGGAATGCGCTTTTGAAACCGTGCAGCAAATGCCAGAAAAGCGACACGCAGCCCAACACATAAATCAACACCACGATCGGGTTCTGGAAGATATCGAGCATCATCTGGTACAAGTCCAGCTCCTCGCCTGTGGCAAACTGGTTGGACCGGTTAGGAATCCAGAAGTGCGAAGTGTGGATCACCAGGAAGATCAAAAGCAAAGTTCCGAGCAAGCCCATGCTGCGCGAGTACCAGGTGCTGTTGGCCGATGCATTGCTGACCGCGTAACCTACCGGACGTGCCTCACGGTTGTTTTTCCAGAGGATCAGACCGTCGGCGATATGGATGATGAAGCCCGCAACGAGGCCGATTTCAAGCGTACGTATAATCGGGTTGGTACCCATGAAGTGCCCCCAATGCGAAAAAGTCTCCCCGCCATCATTGTAAAAAATCATGGCATTGATGGTGGCATGAATCACCAGAAAGCTAATCAGAAAAAGTCCGGTAAGAGCCATCAAAAGTTTTTTCCCGATAGAGCTCGTTAACGTTTGTGAAAACCACGACATAACAAAAACGAATGGTTTTAGTGCAAAAAATTGAGGTATATTTAGAACCTTTCAAAGGTATATCACAAACGTTAGCAAGGCAAAGAATCCGTTTCATTTTTGCAAACCGCTTTGTTTATTTATAATCATTATTAAGAATTATTTAGACTGAATAGTTCTTGTAAATCCAAGGCGCTCAGACCGAAGGCCTCAGCCGATTCTTTCAAACTATTTTGTAACCGAATAGCACACATTTTTAAACAGGCATTTCGTTGAGGTATTACATAACCGGATGACCAACGAACCTACCCATGATCAGACCTCTATCTGCCCGCATCCTGCTTGTAATTCTCATGCTGACGCTTGCGTTCAGCCAGGCATTTGCGACCCACTTCCGGGCCGGCGAAATCACTGCGCGCAGGATGTCGCTCACATCGCACATCTACGAGATCAAAGTCACCGGCTATTTTGACATGGTCAGTGGAAAAGACGCTGCGGACCGGCAGACATCGGTCTTCTTCAAAATAGGGAATGTGCAGTCTACGGGCACGCCGGTAACCATCGAGGCGCCGAGAATAATGCCGATTGTGGACATCGGGAATAACACCACCATGAATACCTACATCGCCACCTACACCTTCCCGACCACCGGCGCCTACCGTATTTCCATGGAAGTGGATGCAAGAAACGATGGCGTACTGAATATTGGCCCAGAGCCTACCAACCGGCTTAACTTCTATGTCAGCACGGTGCTCGAGATCAATGCCACATTTGGTTTGAACCGCACTCCCGTTCTCCGAAACGCTCCGATCGACCTCGCCGCGGTGGGCCAGCGCTATATTCATAACCCTGGCGCATTCGACGCCGATGGCGACAGCATTGCTTACCGCATGTTCACTCCCCAGCAAGCCGGCGCCAACGGAGTAGGCGTGAACCTGGAATACCAGGACCCCAACACCGTGACACCTCCCGGCCAAACCGAAACGGGCGGCTCGCCGGCCACTTTTGCCATTAACCGGGTTACGGGCGACATCATCTGGAATGCACCGGTAACAAAAGGATATTATAACGTCGCGTTTGTCGTGGAAGAATGGCGCGACGGGGCACTGATCGGGCAGATCGTCCGAGATATGCAGATCATCGTCGACGATGTGCGAAACGACCGGCCCGCGGTTCCGCCCTTACCGGACATTTGCGTGGAAGCCGGCACGCTTATCAACCAAAGAGTGACCGCCACCGACAGAAACGGCGACAGGCTCAACCTGACTTCGGCGAGCGGTGTTTATGATCCGACACTGATCAAACCGGCCGTGGCCAGTTTCACCGTATCCGGGCAGGGTTCGCAGAGCTCGGTTACCGGCACGTTCGTTTGGCAAACTTCCTGCGAGCATATCAGACTGGAACCATACAATGTGCTCTTCAAAGTCGAGGACGCGGCGCCTCCGGGCTATCCGAACCCTTCGCTGTTCAGGAAACTGGCCGACATGACGACCTGGAATATCCGTGTGTACGGTCCCAAACCTACCGGCCTGAAAGGCGTTGCCGCCACCGACCCGGCCGGCACCGCTTACCGGCTCACATGGGATGCCTACAAATGCCAGATTGCCGGCGCGAAAATCGCCATTTATCGTGCCGAGCAATGCACCGATATTCCGGACGATGTGTGCAGCCCTGGCATTCCGGCGGGCTCCGGCTACCAGGAAATTGGCAGGGTGGACGTGGATGAGACTACATTCCTCGACAATAACAATGGCGACGGCCTGCGCCCGGGCGTTTCCTATTCTTACCGCATTGTGGTGCTGTTTCCGAGACCCGGCGCCTCTCCCGGCGAACCGGGGTATCTGATTGGCGGCGGCGAAAGCATCGCCTCACCGGAGTTTTGCCTCAATTTACCCGTTGTGATGCCCGTCATTACCAATGTGACGGTCGATTCCACCAGCACTACCAAAGGTGTGATCACGGTTAAATGGATGAGGCCGGCCGCTGCCGCGGGACTTCCGGCGCAATACCGGCTTTTCAGGGCTACGGGACAGAATGGCACGGCGTTTACACAAATTGCAACCATTAATACAAACCTCGCGGCAGGCGCGCGCGACACACTGTTCGTGGACCGAAACCTCGACACCGAAGCCAACGCCTACAATTACAAACTCGAATATTACACCACCGTAAACGGGCAGCTAACGAAGTTTGACGAAACGAAAACGGCCAGCTCTGTAAGGCTCGAACAAGATGCGGCGCAGCCCAATCAGATCGGGCTGAAATGGAGCGCGTTGGTGCCGTGGAGCAACAATAACCGCGTTCATCGGATTTACCGCGAGGACAAAGCCCGGCCCGGCACGTTCAACCGCATTGCGGAAGTATCAGTGCAGGGACCGCAAACGTTCAGTTTCGTGGATGACGGCACCGACCAGTATGCTGCCGATGGCGTCGTGAATGTGAGTATTGCCAAAGACTCTACCTATTGCTACAAAGTGGAGACGGTGGGCTCTTACAATAACAGTCAGATCAAACCGGCCGTATTGTATAATTTTTCTCAAATCCTTTGCATTTCACCATCGGATACGATTAAGCCCTGTCCGCCGGTGCTGAGCCTCGATCCGCTCAATTGCGACTCGCTTCAAAACATTCCGCAGGCGTTCTGCAACACCATCGGATTCACCAACCACCTCACGTGGCAATATCCCCAGCAAGCCGGCGGCCGTGACTGCGACCCGCTCGTGACCGCCTACCGCGTGTACTATGCAAGATATGAGGGCGACACGCCAACGCTCATCACGACCATCACTACCCCGCCGTCGCCGCTGCAAACGGCTTATGACCACGAGGGACTGACGTCTTTTGCCGGGTGTTATTATGTGACGGCCGTCAACAAATTCGGGACCGAGAGTGCGCCGAGCAACACCGTTTGCAGGGACAATTGCCCGATGTATGTTTTGCCCAATGTATTCACACCGAACGGCGATGCCAAAAACGACATTTTCCAACCTTATGAATGCCCGGCATTTGTACAATCCCTGGAATTCAAGGCATTCAACCGCTGGGGTGCGGAGGTGTTTTCGACCAGGGACGTGAATATCAATTGGGACGGTAAAACGAACGGGGGGAAAGAGCTTGCGGCCGGCCAATACTACTACGAGCTGACGATCTATTTTGAATCATCCAAAAAACAGGGCACCGAGACGAGCATGAAAGGCTGGGTACAGTTGCTGAGGTAGCAACGCAAATCACATCAGAGCGCTAATTGGAGCGCTTCGGGAGTTTGTTACAATTCATCTATGATTTATAAAGTTGTTTTGTAAGTTTACGAAACAGCATATTATATTCATTCCCGAAGCACACATTTTTAGCTGAATTTTCGTTGATTTAAGGTATCTGACAGGAGATGTGGCGCCTGCCATTACTTCCCTATCATTATTAGCACGACACGGATCTATGCGCTCTGTTTTACGAATTACTTTATACTTTCTTTTCCTCGCTCTGCTATGCAATGGCTATTCGGCCATGGCCACACACATACGCGCCGGGGAAATCACTGCCCGACGGATCAGCCCGGCAGGTTCCGATCGTCATACTTACGAGATCAAACTGACTGCCTATTTCGATATGCAGAACGGCGAAGGTGCCGCAAATGCCCAGAATAGCGTGTTTTTTACAATCGGCTCCGCATTCGGCGGGCCGGATTCGCGCCCTGCCGTACTGGAAGCGCCGCGTATCCCGCCTATTCCGAACATCGGTAACAACACTACCCAGAACATTTACATCATCAACTATACATTCCCGACCACGGGTTTGTACCGCATATCTTTCGAGGAGGACAACCGGAATAATAACGTATTGAATATCGGCCCGCCTCCTACCCAAAACTTGAACTTCTACGTCAGCACGATCCTGGAAATCAATTCTAGCTACGGACAAAACCAGACCCCCGTGCTGCTGAATGCGCCGATTGACGTTGCCGCAGTGGGCCAGCGCTACATTCATAACCCCGGTGCATTCGATGCTGATGGCGACAGCCTTGCCTACCGCCTGTTTATCCCCCAAAGAAGTGGTGTGAACGGCTCCGGAATTAACCTGCAATACAAAGACCCGAACATGGTAACGCCTCCCGGCCAGACGGAAGCAGGCGGTTCCCCGGCGACTTTCAGTATGGACCGCGTCACGGGCGACCTTGTCTGGGACGCACCGGTTACCAAGGGCTATTATAATGTGGCCTTCGTCGTCGAGGAGTGGCGCGACGGCGCGCTGATCGGCCAGATCGTCCGGGATATGCAGATCATCGTCGAAGATGCCCGAAACGACAGGCCCGTAATCCAGCCGATTCCCGACATATGCGTGGAGGCCGGGACACTCATAAACCAGCCCATTACAGCCACCGATAAGAATGGCGACAGACTGACGCTCACCTCGACGGGCGGGGTGTACGAAGCCTCGCTGGTGCCGCCTCCCGTAGCGAAATTTACCGTTGCCCAGCAGGGCTCACAGGGCACTGTGACGGGCATGTTCACCTGGCAAACGTCCTGCGCCCATGTGCGCCTGGAACCATACGACGTCCTTTTCAAAGTGGAAGACGCCGCCGGGCCGGGAGTCCCCAACCCGTCGCTGTTCAGGAAACTGGTGGATATGACAACCGTGAACATTAAAGTTTACGGACCGAAACCGACCGGCCTCAGGGGAGTGGCCGTGACGGACCCTACCGGCACAGCCTACCGCCTCAACTGGGATGCCTACAAATGCCAGATCCCCGGGGCTAAAATAGCCATTTACCGCGCAGAGAAATGTACCGAACTGCGCGAAGACGTGTGTAGCCCCGGTATTCCGGCGGGCTCCGGTTATGAAGAAATCGGAAGAGTGGATGCCAGCCAAACCACATTCCTCGACAACAATGCGGGTGAAGGCCTTCGCCCGGGTGTTTCCTATTCCTATCGCCTCGTGGCCATGTTCCCGCGTCCGGGTGCAAGCCCAAGCGACCCAGGTTACCTGATCGGCGGCGGCGAGAGCCTTGCTTCGGCGGAGTTCTGCCTTAACCTGCCGATGGTGATGCCGGTGATTACGAATGTGACCGTCGATACCACCAGCACTACCAGCGGTGTGATCACCATCAAATGGACCAGACCTGCCGCTTCTGCCGGATTGCCTGCGCAATACCGCCTTTTCAGAGCCACAGGTCAGAATGGCACCGCATTTACACAAATCGCCGCCATCAATACCAACCTCGCAGCAGGCGCACGTGATACGATTTTCGTAGACAGGGGCCTGAACACCGAAGCCAACGCTTACAACTACAAGCTTGAATATTACACCACTGTAAACGGACAACTCACCAAATTCGACGAAACCGAAACGGCAAGCTCGGTGCGGCTCGAACAGGATGCCGCCCAGCCCAACCAGATCGGCCTGAAATGGACGGCGCTCGTTCCTTGGGATAACAGCAACCGTGTTCACCGGGTGTACCGCGAGGATAAAGCCAGGCCGGGGACTTTCAACCGCATTGCCGAAGTATCCGTGCAAGGGCCGCAAACGTTCACTTTCATCGATGATGGTACGGATAAATATGCAGCTGATGGAACGGTCAATGTCACGATTGTCAGGGATTCGACTTATTGTTATAAGGTAGAAACGGTGGGTTCTTACAACAACAGCCAGATCAAACCTTCGGTGTTGTACAACTTCTCGCAGATCCTTTGCATTTCGTCGTCGGATACGACCAAGCCCTGCCCGCCGGTGTTGTCCCTCGATCCGCTCAATTGCGATTCGCTGCGAGCACATCCCGAGGCTTTCTGTACGACATCAGGCTTCACAAACCACCTTTCATGGGAATATCCTACCGAGGTGGATGGCCGTGAATGCGACCCGCTCGTGACCGCCTACCGTGTGTATTATGCAAGATATGAAGGCGATGCCCCCACGTTGGTTGCGACAATCACCACGCCGCCGTCGCCCTTGCAGACTTCGTTCGACCACGTCGGGCTGACGTCCTTTGCGGGCTGCTATTATGTGACCGCCGTGAACCGCTTCGGAAGCGAAAGCGCACCGAGCAATGTCGTATGCCGCGACAACTGCCCGATGTATGTGCTGCCGAATGTTTTCACGCCAAACGGCGACTCCAAAAACGATGTATTCCAGCCTTACGAATGCCCTGCATTTGTTCAGTCGCTCGAATTCAAAGCGTTCAACCGCTGGGGCGCGCAGGTGTTTTCTACCAAAGACGTGAACATCAACTGGGACGGTAAAACCAATGGCGGAAAAGAGCTGGCAGCGGGCCAGTACTACTACGAACTGGTCATTTATTTCGAATCTTCCAAAAAGCAAAGCACGCCTGTTACCATGAAAGGGTGGGTGCAGCTGCTGAGATAGCATGCGAGAAAGGGCAACAATTTGCCCTTTTTTCTTTCACATTCAAGTATTTCCTTTGTAGCCCGGTTTTTTTGCACCGGGCTTTTTTGTTTCATCATGAATAACCATAACACATTTATATGAAAACGGCATATGTTTTCCCTGGTCAGGGCTCGCAGTTCAAAGGAATGGGTCTGGACCTCTACCAGAGCTCCGATTCCGCCAAGGCATTGTTTGAAAAAGCCAACGAAATCCTCGGCTTCAACATCACCAAAATCATGTTCGAAGGCACCGATGAGGAGCTGAAACAAACCAATGTGACGCAGCCCGCAATTTTCATTCATTCCGTGATCCTCGCGAAAATCAATCCCGATTTCGCTCCGAACATGGTGGCAGGCCATTCGCTCGGTGAATTTTCGGCGCTGGTAGCCGCAGGTTCGCTTTCATTCGAAGACGGCCTTTCGCTGGTGGCGAAGCGTGCTGCCGCTATGCAAAAAGCCTGCGAAATCCGCCCGTCGACCATGGCTGCCATCCTCGGCCTGCCCGATGCGGTGATCGAAGAAGTTTGCGCGGGTATTACCGACGAGATCGTAGTGCCGGCAAACTACAACTGTCCGGGCCAGGTGGTGATTTCCGGCACGATCGAAGGTGTGGAACGCGCCAACGAACTGCTGAAAGCCGCCGGGGCTAAACGTGCGCTGGTGTTGCCGGTGGGCGGTGCATTCCACTCGCCATTGATGGAGCCGGCACGCGAAGAGCTGGCAGCGGCCATCCATGCGGCGCAGTTCGAGCCGCCGATCTGCCCCGTTTATCAGAATGTGAATGCAAAGCCGGCCACCGAAGTAGCCGTGATCCGGGAAAACCTGATCTCGCAGCTCACCGCTCCGGTAAGGTGGACGCAGTCCGTGGAGCAAATGGTAGCCGACGGCGCGGAAATCTTCATCGAATCGGGACCGGGCAAAGTTTTGCAAGGCCTTGTAAAAAAGATCGCTAGCACGGTGGACGTAAAAAGTATTTAATTTTTTTCTCAAAACACTTGACACGATACCCTGCTACCATTACTTTTGCACCACTGTTTACGGTTTTGGCCGATGGTGTAATGGTAACACAGGACATTTTGGTTGTCTTATTCAGGGTTCGAGTCCTTGTCGGCCAACAGTAATCAAAGAGCTCATTTCACGATGAGCTCTTTTTGTTTTTATCCTATTCCCGCCCCGTATCTTTATAATCTTTCCAAATTTCTCAGGTGACATAGTCATTTAAGAACAAGAATATCCATTTGCGACTTGCAGGTGACATTAAGGAAACCATTTTAATAAAATTGGTTACTTAATGTAACTTTTCTGCTATAAAATTTGGATATGAAATGTTACATTTACTATGTTTTAACCTAAACAGCACCCATATGAAAGTAGACAAAGTTAAAAAGCGCGATCGCGAGCGCACAAAGAGTAAAATACTCAAGGCGGTCGGTGAAGTAATCGAACAGCATGGCACCGAAAAGGTGGGCGTAAATTTGATCGCCCGTACCGCCGGAGTAAACAAAGTATTGATTTACAGATACTTTGAAAGCGTAGACGGCCTGATGGAACAGTATGTCAGGTCGGGAGAGTACACGTCAACCCTCAGTACCGATTACATCGACAACATTCCCGAGCTCACGCCCGACGAACGGAACAAGGCTCTCACGTCCCTCATGCACACTTTCACCAACGATCTGCGCCAACGCAAGGCCACCCGTGACCTGCTGCGCTGGGAGATCGGCACCGGAAAGTCGATGCTATCCGACGCCCGCAACCAGATTGCGACCCGGATCCTGAACAAAATAGGCGACCTGCCCTATTACAATGACACCAGCGCACTGATCGCATTCATTTCAGCAGGCATTTATTTCCTGACCATCTCCTCCGATTACCGTGAAAAAATGCTCGACGTGGACCTTCAAACCGATGAAGGCTGGAAACGCATCGAGCGTGTGATCGACAGTATTATCTCGGACGTCCGGGGTTGACGATAAAAAACCAGAGGCCCTTCCCACGAAACGGGAAGGGCCTTTCCTTTTATTGGCGGTTACTCACCTATATTTGCGTCGGAAAATCCCGCATTGAATGAGTGTACTGAAAAAACTGGCCAGTGAAACCGCCACCTACGGCATCAGCACCATGCTGGGCCGCTTTTTGAATTACCTGCTGGTGGCGCTGCATACCAAGCTTTTTGAACCTCAGCAAATCGCCGCACAAGGCCAGCTTTTTGCCTATGCCGGGCTTGCGCTAGTGCTCTACACTTTCGGGATGGAGACCGCCTTCTTCCGGTTTGCACGCGAGGAAAAGGACCGGAAAGAATATTACAATGTCATATTAAGCGCTGTGATCGTGGTGAGCATGGTTTGCTCCACTTTCATGTTCGTATTTGCGCAGCCACTCGCCGAGCTCATCAAATACCCTGAAGCGACATCCATCGTGAAGATGTTCGCGATCATCATGGCTACGGACGGCATCGTGTCGATCCCGTTTGCGCGGCTACGGCTGGAAGGGAAAGGGAAAAAGTTCGTGGTCATCCGGGTGACCAACATTCTTATCAACATTTTCCTCAATCTTTTCTTCCTGCTTGTCTGCCGGGATATTCATGCTGGAAAATACCTTTCATTCCTGCAACCGGCTGTTGATCTGTTCTATAACCCGCTGCACGCGCCGGATTACATTGTTTTGGCTAACCTTATCGCCAATCTCGCGTTCTTCTGGATGCTTCGCAAAGAGTTTGCCGACTTCCGGTTTATATTCAACGGCGACCTTTTCAAGCCGGTGTGGGTGTACGCATTCCCGGTCATGATCATGAATGTGGGCGGCGTGCTCAACATGCTTTTCGACCGCGCATTCATCCAATTTCTGCTTCCGGAGGGCTTTTATCCCGGCCGCAGCAACGAGACCGCCATCGGGATTTATGTGCAATGCTATAAGCTGTCCATTTTCATGAACCTGGCCATCCAGGCATTTAAATATGCTGCCGAACCATTTTTCTTTTCGAAGGGTGAGGACAAGAACGCACCACCGGTTTTTGCCAAGGTTACCAAGTATTTTATCATCATCTGCGTGCTCATGTGGGTGGGCATTTGCCTCAACCTCGACCTGTTTGCCGAGCTATTCTTAAAGAAGAAGATTTATCACGAAGGATTGAGCGTAGTGCCCTGGCTGCTGGCGGGCTACCTGTTCCTGGGTGTGTATTACAATGTAGCTACGTGGTTTAAACTGACCGACAAAACGCAGTACGGCACCTGGCTCACACTCACCGGCGCGGGAATTACCATCTCCACCAGCTTCGTGCTCGTGCCGCAGATCGGCTACCACGGTTTCGCCATCGCATTCGCATTGTCGGGATTTGTGATGCTGTCGCTTTGCTATTATTTCGGGCGGAAGTATTACCCGGTGCCTTATGACGTCACTTCGGCACTCGGTTACATTGGCGGCGGCGCATTGCTGATTTACGCCTCTTCCCTCATTAAAATACCCGATCTCTGGGTTTCCGTACCGGTGCACATGGGCGTGTTCGCCTTGTGCGTGGCCGTGGTTTTTTTGGTAGAACGAAAAAATATTCCGGCACTGAAAAGGCGGTAATGCAGCCTATTCCTGCATTTCACGCAGCAATTTGTTCGAGAAAAGGAATTCTTTCAACTCGGGCACGGTCGTCTTGGTGATATCCGTATTCACGCCTTCCCAAAGTTTATTGCCCTGGTAAAGGAACATGATGTTTTCGCCAATCTCCATCACCGAGTTCATATCGTGGGTGATGATGATGGTGGTGATCTGATATTCGTCGGTGATTTCCTTGATCAGCTCGTCGATTTTTACCGAGGTTAATGGGTCCAGGCCGGAGTTCGGTTCATCGCAAAAGAGGTAGGCCGGGTTCATCACAATGGCCCGCGCAATGCCCACGCGCTTCTTCATTCCTCCGCTGATTTCGGACGGCATCCGTTTGGCGGCCTGTTCGAGGCCTACGCGCTGCAAGCAGAATGCCACCCGCTCCTGCTTTTCCTCCGCCGATTGGGAAGTGAGCATATCCAGCGGAAATCGCACATTCTCCTCCACTGTTTTGGAATCAAACAATGCACCTCCCTGAAACAGCACGCCCATTTCGCGGCGGATCGACTGCTGGGTTTCCTTGTCGCAATTGTAAAAATCGCGTCCGTTGTAAAGCACATTACCCTGGTCGGGCTTCACGAGGCCGATCATGCATTTGAGCAACACGCTTTTCCCTGTGCCGCTCCCGCCGATGATCAGGTTAGTTTCGCCCTTTTTGAATTGGGCCGAAATGCCTTTCAAAACTTCCTTACCGTTGAATGCCTTATTGATATTGTTGATTTCAATCATTTTGTAGCTCAGTTGAGAACAAACCCGTTGGTTTTTAGTGCATTACAAAAGCAGCTGTGCAAGCAGGTAATCGGCCACCAGAATCGAAATACAGCTGTTGGTAACGGCTTGTGTGCTGGCTTTACCCACTTCCAACGCACCACCCGACGTAAAAAATCCCTTGAACGAGGAAATGGAGGCGATGAGGAAGCCGAAAACGAAGGGTTTCACACACATAAAAAAGATGTTGTAAGGCACAAACGAGTCGCGGATGCCGTAGAGATAATCGCGTTCGGTGATCACGCCCGTTAGTGTACCTGCCAAATATCCGCCCAGAATGCCCAGAAATGCGGAAAATATTACAAGCATCGGGAATGTGAGCATCGCCGCGACGACTTTCGGAAGCACGAGGTAGGACGACGAATTAATCCCCATTACCTCCAACGCGTCGATTTGCTCGGTAATGCGCATCGTGCCCAGCTCGCTGGCAATGTTGGAACCCACCTTCCCGGCGAGAACGATACAGGTAATGGTAGGCGCGAGTTCGAGGATTTCCATGTCACGGACGATCAATGCCACGGTGGAAATGGGGATAATGGGGCTCACGAGGTTGTAGGCTGTTTGAATACACGAAACTGCGCCGATAAATGTGGAAACGATCGCGACGATAAAGATCGAACTCACGCCGATGCCCACGCATTCCTCCATCAGCCTCCGCCAGTAAACCGATAATTTCTCGCCCTTCCCGAACAGCGTTCCTAAAAAAATGAAGTATTTACCGATTACAGACATGATATCTTAATTGTATTCAATATTTTCGGGAAAATTAGGCAAAAAAAGAAGCAATCAGAAAAATGAATCCATTAGCGGTTGTAACCGGTGGAACAAAAGGGATCGGAAGGGCAGCGATAGAAAAATTTTTAGCACAAGGCTTCGATGTAATTACCTGCGCAAGAAACGAGAGCGACCTGCTCGCACTGCAACAAACATTCAGCGAAAGTTTTCCCCAATCTAAACTGACTTATTTAACGGCCGACCTCTCGGTTCGGGCCGATGTGGACGCGTTCATCGCATTTATCCACACCCATAACCAACGGCCGGAAGTATTGATCAACAACACCGGCGTATTTATCCCGGGGCAAGTCCATAACGAAACCGAAGGCACGCTGGAAAAGACGATGGAAACGAACCTTTATAGTGCCTATCACCTCACGCGCGGCTTGCTCGCGGGGATGATGGAGCGCAAAAAGGGCCATATTTTCACCATTTGCTCTACTGCCAGCATTATCGCCTACCCCAACGGCGGCTCCTACTGCATTTCAAAATTCGCATTGTACGGCATGACCAAGGTGCTCCGCGAGGAAATGAAGCCCTACGACGTGCGGGTGACGGCCATCCTGCCGGGCGCTACCTACACCGACAGCTGGAAGGGCACCGACCTCCCCGAGGACCGTTTCATGGATTCCGGCGACGTGGCCGAGTCGATCTGGGCGGCCTATGCATTGTCTCCCAGGGCAGTTGTGGAGGAAATTTTGATCCGTCCGCAGTTGGGAGATTTGGATTGATGAGTGAAGAATAGCGCAATTTTACTAAATTGCCGCATTTTTAAAATTATTTATTAAACCCATATTTTCATTTCATGGAACAATACCTCGGTATAGACGTGGGCGGTACTAACGTAAAAATGGGGATCGTTGACGCTACGGATGGAAGAATCTCGAATTTTTACAGTCACGATACCGCCAGCTGGCGCAGCTCCGGGCATTTTATAGACAGATTAGGCGATGCAATAGCGCTCCAGCTGGTTGAATATCCCGAAGTCAAAAAAGTAGGGATCGGTGTTCCGGGACTCATTTCCCGCGACAGAACCACGCTGATCGAAATCACGGCAATCCCCGAAATCGACGGGATCACCATTGTTCCGGATTTGAAAGCACGCTTCCCGCAGCACGATTTTTACCTCGAAAACGACGCGAATGCGGCAGCTTTGGGTGAATATTATTTTGGCGAAGACAAACTTCCGGAAGACTACATCTTCGTAACGCTCGGCACCGGCATCGGCGGCGCGGCGATTATCGACAAGAAAGTGTTCAAAGGCGGCGGCGGCAATGCGATGGAGCCCGGCCACGTGCCTTCCAAAAACGGAAAAGTACTCGAACGCAACATCGGTAAGAAAGAACTGCTCGATATGGCCAATGCCATGCGCGCGGCTTACACCGGCACCACGCAGCTCCCGGCAGACGGCACCATTTCCACAACCGGCCTCGTAGCCGCAGCTTCGGCAGGCGACGAACTCGCAAAAGCCGTTTTCCACGAAATGGGTTACCTGCTCGGCGAAGGCCTCGTGTCGATGGTTCGTATCCTCGATATCACAACAATTTTGATCGGCGGTGGTATTTCTGCTTCGTTTGAGTTTATTTTGCCCGCGATTAACGATCGTTTCAAGTACTGGCTCACGCCTTATTACCTTAAAACTATCAGCATCAAACGCGCAACGCTTGCTAACGACGCCGGACTGCTTGGAGCAGCTTCACTGTGTTTTGAGTAACGAATAACCCCGAAACAATAAAGATTCACTCTTAAACAGTATCACTCTTATTCTTCCCTGATGAAATTATCGGTTATCGTTCCTGCCTACAATGAAGAAAAGACAATCCGAAATGTGCTGGATAAACTCAAATCCGTTGACCTGATAGGCAATTTTCAAAAGGAGATCGTAATTGTGAACGACTGTTCCGCCGACAACACGGAAGCGGTTGCTAAAAGATTTATAGAAGAGAATCCCGAGCTGGAAGTGGCTTACTTCCGGCATGAATACAACCAGGGAAAAGGGGCGGCATTGCACACAGGCATCCGCAGGGCCACGGGCGACTACATTATCGTTCAGGACGCCGACCTTGAATATGATCCCCAGGAATTCAATATATTGCTAAAACCGGTTATCGAAGGATATGCGGATGTGGTGTATGGCTCCCGCTTTATGGGCGGAAGACCGCACCGCATCCTTTTTTTCTGGCACACCATCGGGAACAAGTTCCTGACGTTCCTGAGCAACATGTTCACCAACCTCAATCTGACGGACATGGAAACATGCTACAAGCTCTTCCGCGCCGATCAGCTCAAAAGCCTCACGCTGCTCGAAAAACGTTTCGGTTTCGAGCCGGAAGTGACGGCTAAAATCTCCAAAATCCCGAAAATACGCATTTACGAAGTGGGCGTGTCGTACTATGGCCGCACGTATGAGGAGGGTAAAAAAATCAACTGGAAAGACGGCTTCCGCGCACTCTACTGCATTGTGCGCTACGGATTAGGAAGCTAGGACGGAACTTCGTCCATCCTCCCTTCCTCCATCCTCGCAGTAAGACTATCGCTTAATAAACTTCTGCGTAGCCTTAAAGCCGTTCTTTTGCTCCACCTGCAAGAGATAAGTGCCTGCCGGCCATTTGGAGATATTCATTTCCCAGTCTTTGGCGGCCCGGTAAGCCGAGCGCACTTTCGATTGACCGGAGGCATTAAATACCTGGATCACGCCGGATTCCGGGTTTTTGAAGCCTACTTTCAGTATATCATCAACCGGGTTGGGGTAAATCTGCCAGCTCAGTTCCTGTCCGTTTTGCTCTACGCCCAAAATCGGCGTCAGCTCCACGCGCGCCGTCGCATAAGGCGATTCGGAAACGTCGCTCACGGCCTGAATGCGATACGTGTAGGCCGCATTGATTTCCACATCCTTATCCTCGAAAAGCAATGTATTGGCATCGAGGGTTTTCAATGGCTCGTAAGACGCATTATCGGCAGTTTTCTTTTCGAGCACGTAACTTTTCGCTCCTTCCACCGCTTTCCACGATACAATCACGGAGTTGAATGTCCGGTTAGTCGATAATTCCACATTAGCCAGTCGCACGCCGATGCCTACGTTATCGAAGGAGAATGCGCCCAACCCGCGCTTGTTGCGCAAATAAGGACCGGTAAAGACCGCGATGTTGAATGAAAACGGTTCAATCAACGGAAGGTTTTCTGGGTAAAAAGAAGGCAGGTAGCTTAGTTTTGTCGCAGTGGACGGTTCTTTCAGCGTCAACGTTACCTGGTTACCTTCGGCTTTTCCTGCCGAAAAAGGAGCCTTCTTTTCGTCACCGTCGAGGAAAAAGAAGTTTTTAAGGCTTAGCACGAGCGGTTTGCCGTCCTGGCCTGTCACCGTCGAATCGGCGGGCCACTTCAAGTCCTGGCCTTCCTCAAAAACGAGGGTAATCTCCTTTTTCTCCGCATTGGTGTAAAACGCCTTTTTAATGTCCGGGCACCTCACATTATCGGTGTCTTTCGAGCCGTAGACCGTGGGGGCCAAAAAGCGGTACATCCGGCGGCCAAACTCCTCGAAACCCGCCCTGCTGTAATGCACGGCGTCATAGCCAGGCGTGCCGATCGCTGCGAAATGGTCTGTTTTGGGATATAAATACCTTGTTCTCCGTAAAAAATCACGTACCGAGCCGCCGACCGGGTTTTGAATGTCGTTGCGCAGGATGATGAGGTTCGACTGAACGACCACAAACTGCTCTACTTCCGGATAATCGTGGACCCAATGCTTGTACAGCTCGTCGTATTGCTCGGCATAGCTGCCGATATTCTCGAACACTTCCTGCTCGCCATGCATCCAGATGAACGCCCGGATGCGGGCCGGATTAGCCACGCGAACCCTTTTGACCAAACCGCCGTAAAGCGAGAAGCTGGAAGAGTCCTGCGGGTTTCTTTTCAAAAATTCACTCAGTTTCGCACCGGGAAGCGATCCATTAATCACACAGGTAGGAATGCTGTCGCGTTCCAGGATGGTGCGCTGCATTTCCAGCCCCCACGCCCCCACGTATGTCCACGACCACGCCGCGGCAGTCCACAGCGTATCGCCGGGCAATATGGAAGGTTCGGCGTCCGGTACCCGCGCGATCGTGCGGGCATATTTGCTCGACCACGCGCCAAATATCGTGGCCGATGCATTGGACTGCCCGCTGATCACGTAAAAATCGCCCGCTACCACTTCATTCCGCCGGACAATCTGTACCGAATCGGCTTCGTGGCAGGCATACACTTCGAACGAGTAATCCGCCATTTCCGCCTTGATCTTCGGCGTGAGGCTGAAAGAACCGGTCGTTTTGCCGCCATAGTTGATGGCCGACCGCTGGTAACCGACACGCTCGTTGTTTCTCAAAACTACCACCGACATATGGTCCCAGCCTTCGAGTTCGATCCTGCCGGAAATGGGCACATCGGCCAGGTTATCGTCGGCACGCGCATAAAGCTGCATGTCCTTCGGCAACTTGTCGAAAACCACGGAATAGAATCGCTGGGCCTGTGCGCTGGCGATCATGCAGCTCATGAAAAAGCAGAAAAATAAGGGCCTTAAGTGTGTAAAATTCATTGCATTAAGAAAGCTGTTTGCTAATGGCTAAATATACTCTTTAGTATTTCACATTCAATGCCTCGGGTTCGTTTTCGGTACGCGTCCCCGATGGCAGCCAATGCTCGTCGTACATGGCCAGGAACCACAAAACCATGATCATCGGCAGGGAATATTTATCCCACGACAATTGTGCCTTACCGAGCAGCAGCACATTGAGCAGGTAAACCCACGCCGCCAGGTTGAAACGCGGAGCTATAAAACGAACGAGCGTCACCAACGCCAATGCGCCGAAAACGATCTGTTTCAGCAATCCGGCGATACCGATCTTCATCAGCAGCTCATCCACATAACCTAGATATGGCCATGTAAAATATGGGTTATAGGCCTGTTTGGCAGGAAAAAACGCGATGATAACGGCGATGATCGCTAAAAACGACGCGAACATCACCGGATGCTTGCGCGGGTAGGTCAGGTAATGTGAAAAGCGGCGGGTCACGAGCGTTTCGGGCAGGATATAGTACACCGCCACCACCGCCGAGGCGTACATCAGGTAGCCGAAATTGTACTGCACCAACTTGTCGGAATCGTAATGCTGGTCGGCCATTACCGATGCCGGCGCGGGGCCTTGCCAGATAAGCACCCACGGAACGATCGTCAGCACCGCCAGCGCATACCATATCCAGGCCGTATCCGAAAATACGCTCTTCACCACCGCTACCGGATTGGCGCTCCATTTTACATTGCGGAACACTTCATAAGCCAGGATCGCGGCGGGAAAAGCCAGCATGTACTGCCGGCAGCACACCGCCGCAGCCAGCGAGAGGAAACCCACCCAATGCCATTTCCGCAGGTAGGCGATCACACCGCCGAGCGTGAACACCATCGCAAAAATATCGGTGTAGTAGTAAACACTCACCAGGTAATAATTAGGGAAAATCAGCAAACCGCCCAGACAGAGCCAGAAACGCTTCGTACGCCCGGGGCTGTACCAAACGAAAAGCATCAGCAATGCAAAACTCGTGAATGCCGTAAGCAAGCGCAGGTTTTGAATGTCATTCCCGAACACATTGATCACCCAGCCCCCGAGAATGAACGGAATAGGCGTATTCAGCTCATTGTAAGTTTGAAGCAGGTGCAGCGAGGGAATGGGCTCAGTGCTGAACAGCTCGGCCGTAGGCACATAGTGGTGCTCATCCTGGTAAGGATCGACGGTAAACCGCTCTTTCAGGAAAAAAACTAGGATGAATACTACAAGAAGGGCTAATGAGGTATATAACTTTTTGCGGTGCATAGTGCTGCTAAATAAAATTGACTTCTGCATTGAGCCGGATGCCGAACTTTTCGGCCACCGACGCCTGAATTTTCTCTGATAATGCCTTGATCTCCGCCCCCGTACCGCCGCCATAATTGACCAGCACGAGCGCCTGCCGCGCATGCACGCCGATCGCCCCCTCGCGGTAACCCTTCCAGCCTGCCTGTTCGATCAGCCAGCCGGCCGGCACCTTCACGGTTTCGGCGTCCACGGGATAGCCGGGCACTTCCGGGTGCATTTCATGAAGTGATGCAAACTGCGCAACCGGTATTTCGGGGTTCTTGAAAAAACTACCTGCGTTCCCGATTTCCGCCGGATCGGGCAGTTTGCTGCGGCGGATCTGCATGATCGCCGCGCTGATGTCGCGGATCGTGGGATTATCGGCGCCCATTTCCTGCAAGGTCTTCTGCACGTCGCCGTAAGCCGCATTCAGCACGGGCTGTTTGCTGAGCCTGAAAGTGGCGCCGGTAATCACGTATTTGTTTTTCAATGCTTTTTTAAAAACGCTTTCGCGATAGCCGAATTCGCATTCTGCGTTGCTGAAAACACGTATCTCGCCGGTTTCGATATCCACCGCTTCTACGGAAACGATCACGCTCCTGATCTCGACACCATAAGCCCCGATGTTTTGCATTGGCGCCGCGCCCACTGTTCCGGGAATGAGCGAGAGGTTTTCCACACCGCCATAGCCTTTGTCCACACAATGCATGACGAAATCGTGCCAAACCTCGCCGGCACCCACTTCCAGTACAACCGTTTCCTCAGTTTCCTCCACAATAGTAATACCCTTGATATCGGGATGGATCACCAGCGCATCAATATCCTTTGTGAGCAGGATATTGCTGCCGCCGCCAAGGATGAATTTGGGAAAGTTCTTCCATTCAGGATCGCGCAAAATGGCTGTCAATTCTTCAACAGACCGCACATTGATAAAAAACCGGGCATCGGCATCAAGCCCGAATGTATTGAGATCGCGGAGTGAAACGTTGGATTGTACTTGCATTGAAATCGGGAATAAACCTGGTAAAGTTAGGTATTACATTCAAAAATAACTGGTATGGTGATTCATCCAATTTTGATTAAGTTTGTGGGCTCAGTTACAATGGTTCAGGATATGACGCTAAAAAAGAAATTTTTATGGGCTCTGCATCTTGGTATCATTTTGATTTCGGGTTGTAGCAAAAAGTCGGTAGTGAGCTCAGGTTCCGAATACAAGGAAGACCTGTCGTCCGTGCGCCCGCGCTACGAATATGTAGAACCGGCCGTCGTAACCCGTGCAGAACCCGCAGCACCTGCCGGAAGCGGCAACACTCCGAAACCCAGCGCTGATAAGCCGCTGTATGTCAATAAGAAGCTCGAATCGGCACTGGATACGCTGGCGAAGCAAAACAAGTCGATCCGCTATATCAATGGATTTAGAATCCAGATATATGTGGGTAACGTGCGGCAGGAAGCGGATGGTGCCAAGTCCTATATTTACCAGGCCTTTCCGGATCTCAATCCCTACGTTTCGTACACCCAGCCGACCTACCGCGTGAAGGTGGGCGATTTCATGTACCGGAGCGACGCCGAGCAATATCTCGATCTGATCCGTGAGCAATATGCCTCCGCGGTGATCCTCGCCGACAGGGTGGATATCAAACGGAGCCTTCTGGTAAACCCCGCCGGGGACCATAACTAGCAGGCCGCCCGATTTTATTTGTAATTACTTTTTAACCGGATAACATTATCCACATATACATACTACCAAAACAGAATGAAGAAAGCGCTAATTACAGGGATCACCGGCCAGGATGGCTCCTATTTGGCCGAGCTCCTTTTGAGCAAGGGATACGAGGTACATGGTATCAAACGCCGCAGTTCGTTGTTCAACACCCAGCGGATCGACCATATTTACGAAGACCCGCATGAGAAAAACGTGCGCTTTCACCTTCATTACGGCGACCTGAGCGATTCGACGAACATCATCCGGATCATCCAGGAAGTGCAGCCCGACGAGATATATAACCTCGGCGCCATGTCGCACGTGCAGGTAAGTTTCGAAGAACCTGAATACACTGCCAACGTCGACGGCATCGGAACGCTCCGCATCCTCGAAGCCGTTCGTTTGCTGGGGCTTACCGAAAAAACCAAAATATACCAGGCATCTACTTCCGAACTGTACGGATTGGTGCAGGAAGTGCCGCAATCGGAGCGTACGCCGTTTTATCCCCGCTCCCCGTATGCAGTGGCCAAGCTTTATGGTTACTGGATCACTGTCAACTACCGCGAGGCGTATAATATGTTTGCGGTGAACGGGATTTTGTTCAACCACGAATCTCCTTTGCGTGGTGAAACTTTCGTAACACGCAAAATCACCCGCGCCGTTGCCCGTATCGCATTGGGCTTGCAGGATAAAGTGTTCCTCGGTAACCTCGACGCGCAGCGCGACTGGGGCCACGCAAAAGACTTCGTGGAAGCCATGTGGCTCATTCTGCAACAGGAAACACCGGAGGATTTCGTGATTGCGACGGGTGTTACCACGCGCATCCGCGAGTTCGTGAGAATGGCATTTGCCGAAGTAGGCATTGAAGTCGAATTCACAGGAGAAGGCGTGAACGAAATCGCGAAGGTCGTAAAATGCAATAATCCCGAGTTCCAGGTGGAAGTCGGCAAAGAAGTAGTGGCGGTTGACCCACGTTACTTCCGTCCGACCGAAGTGGAATTGCTGATCGGCGATCCAACGAAATCCATGGAGAAATTGGGCTGGAAACCGAAATACGACCTCAAAGCGCTCGTGAACGACATGGTTGCGGCCGACGTGCAGCTGTTCCGCAAGGACCGTTTGCTGGAAAGCAGCGGCCACCGCGTTCCAAACTACTACGAATAAGATTTTGCAAAACACATAAAAAACCCCGTGGAGCAGTTCCGCGGGGTTTTTGCATTTATATCTTAAACCGATTAGCTAGTTGGCCCCTTCTGCACCGCCTTGGCCGCCTTGATCAGGTCGGCAGGCTGCTGGTAGCCCAGCAGCTGTTTCACCACTTTGCCTTTTGAATTAATGAAAAACAAGGTGGGATAACCTTCTATCGGATATTTTTTGGTTAGCGCCGGACCTTCGCCGCTCTCCATGTCTATTTTCACATTGATGAAATTACCATTGAAAGTCGCGGCGACGTCGTCGCGTGTGAAGACGTTCTTTTGCAAAAGCTTGCACGGGCCGCACCAGGTAGTATAAGCGTCGAGGAAGATCAGCTTGTTCTCCTTTTTGGCTTGCTTCAAAATTTCCGCCCACTTGGCTTCCGTGAACTGAATGCCTTTATCGGCTGCGATTGTCGACGCAGCGGTGGCTTTTTTATCCCCTTCCCCGGCCGTTGCAACCGACATGGCGAGCATCAGCGCAGCCATTGCAAATCCGAGATTCTTCAAACTTTTCATTTTCAACGACATTTTATGATTTGATAATGCATTAACGAAAATAAGCCTTTGTTTTATTTTACACAATCATGGCCTCCACGGCTATTCCACAGCGATTTGCGGATCAGAAGCGCAAAAAGGGTAACTTCGCAACTTCATTAACACCAGATAATCATGAAAGTTCAGGAAGCCAGATACGTGATGAGTAACTCCGATTACCAGAAATGCCCGGAGCCCGTCCTTCCCGAATATGCATTCATCGGCCGTTCCAATGTGGGTAAATCGTCGCTGATTAACATGCTGACTAGCAAAAAAGCCCTGGCAAAAACGTCGCAGCAGCCTGGAAAAACGCAGATGATCAACCATTTCATCATCGATGACGCGTGGTACCTCGTCGATTTGCCTGGCTACGGCTATGCCAAAGTAAGCAAGGTTGAGCGCGAAAAATGGGAAAAAATGATCCACGATTACCTGCATTACCGCGAAAACCTTATTTGCACGTTCGTGCTGGTGGACGTCCGCCACAGCGCCATGGCCGTCGACCTGAACTTTATGGCCGCTCTTGGCGAAGCGGGCATTCCGTTTGAAATTATTTTTACCAAAGCCGACAAACTCAAACCGGCCCAGGTAGCCAGCCAGGTGGAGGCTTACAAGCGTAAAATGGCGGAACTTTGGGAAGAAGTGCCCGAAATGTACGTAACGTCGGCGGAGAAAAATGAAGGCCGCGAGCCCATTCTGACGGCAATAGAAACTTATAATCAGTCGTTTGTGAAGACAAAATAGGATATCGGTTGTTTCGCGGGCAATCTTTCCGTTATTTTGCGCAAAAATTGATTGCCGCATCCAACATTAACATCAAGATATAACCATAGTAAGAAAGGATGAGTGAAAAAGTAGAGTCAACAGGAATGGAATTGCTGAAAGAAGTAGCCAACGTATCTGGAAAACCAGGGTTGTTCCGCATTCTGAAACCCAGCCGTGCGGGTGTAATCGTAGAAGGCCTGGATGAGAAACGTGAAAAAACGCTGATCGGCCCAACGGCGCGCGTATCGGTGCTGAAAGACGTTTCAATCTTTACAGATGGCGCAGAGGAATCCGTTGCCCTGTCGGAGGTGTTCCTGAAAATCCGCGAAGTGCACGGCGAAGAAGTGAAACTGGCTGTTAAAACCTCGTCGGACAAAGAGCTGATCGAGTTTCTTGCTGAGGTACTTCCTGAGTTCGACCGCTCAAAAGTGTATGTTTCAGACATCAAGAAGGTCATTACCTGGTATAACCTGCTTTCAAAATACATTCCTGAGGCATTTGCAGCATCGGAAGGCGAAGCGGAACCCGTAGCGGAGCCGGTTGCAGAAGAAGCGGAAGCAAAGGAAGAGCCTGCTAAAAAGGCTGCGAAAAAGGAAAAAAGCAAGGCATAACAATGCCCGTCAACATATAAAACCCTGCCTTTGCCGGCGGGGTTTTTACTTTTTAAACCGATTCGTCAACACACTGAATGGAAAACCTCTCCTCCTACATCGACCACACGCTGCTCAGTCCGACAGCCAGCGAAACCGCCATCCGCAAAATCTGCGAGGAAGCTTGGATACACCAGTTTAAAGCGGTGTGCGTGCCGCCCGTTTACGTGCCTTACGTGATGGAAATGCTGGAATTCTGCCCCATTAAGATCGAGGTCGCCACGGTGATCGGCTTTCCGATGGGCTATTCCACGACGGCCACAAAGTTAGCCGAAGCACGCGAAGCCCTGCAATATGGTGCTACCGAGCTGGATGTGGTCATGAACCTGGCGCAGTTCAAATCAATGGCCTATCTGAGCATCCGCGAGGAACTCCGGCAGCTTGCCGACATAGCCCACGAGCGGAACGCCTTGCTGAAAGTGATCATCGAAACGGCTTACCTCGATGCTTTCGACCTTTACACCGCCTGCGAAATCTGCGCCGAAGCGAAAGCCGATTTTGTCAAAACCTCCACGGGCTTTGCCCCTGCCGGCGCCGATGTGGAAATCGTGCGAAAAATGCGCAGCATTCTTCCTCCGGAAGTGAAAATCAAAGCTTCGGGCGGGATTAAAACGTACGAGCAGGCCATCGCGATGATCGACGCGGGCGCGGCGCGCATTGGTACATCATCGGGCGTTGCGATCGTGACCGGCGCATGAAACGCGTGTTGCTGATCAGCACCGTGCATCCGGCGACGGACTCGCGCATCATGTACAAAATCGTCCCTTCGCTGCGTAGCGGCTACGAGGTGTTTTGTGCATTGCCGCAGCTGTATGCCTCCGAAAAAAGGCTGATCAGCCTGCCGCGGTTTGAAAGGCTGCTTCCCAGGTTACTTTTTGCACATCCCGTGGCGTTGGTGAAATGCCTGATGCTGAGGCCGCACATTGTCCACATTTTCGTGCCCGAGCTCATTCCCCTGGCGCTCCTGTTTCAATGCATTGGTGCGCGGGTGATTTATGAAGTTCAGGAGAACCTGTTCAAGAAGTTTGCCATTAAAACTTATAACAACAGTCTGATATTCAGGGTACTTTTCAAATTCTTCGATAAACTGGCGCGGAGGAAGTTCCATTGCATTTTCACGGACGATGCCTATCTCGAAGAATATACGGACCTGGCTAAATCTTCCGTCGTAATCCATAACTATGTGTCATTGCCGGTGATCGATGCGCTCGGAAACGAGGCCGTGCCCGTGCAGAGGCCGGAATTTTTCTATTTGGGAGTTGTTTCGATGGAGCGTTGCCTCGACACGATGATCGAGGCGCTGGCCAGGCTGAAAAGCGGCTACGCCGATTTCCACCTGCATCTTTTCGGCCCGGTGCGCGTGAGCAGCACCGCATTGAAGAGCCTTCCGGGTTATCAGCAGGTTGCCGGCCATATCACATTCCACGGTTACACCGATCAGAAAATTGCCATGCGTGTGGCCGCGCGGGCGGTGGCGGGCATTGCCCTGCTGAAACCAGTTGCGGATTATCCCGAATCGCTTCCGACGAAGCTGTTCGAGTATATGGCATTAAAATTGCCGCTGATTACCTCCGACTTCCCATTATACAAGCAAATTGTCGGGCAAGCCGCCTGCGGTTTCTGCATTTCACCTTACGACGCCGACGCCCTGTGCTACGCGCTCGAACAATGCATGAATAATGGAAGTTTACGACACGAAATGGGCCGCAATGCGCGGAAGGCAGCGGAAACGGTATACAACTGGGCCTCGGAAGAAAAGCTGTTGCTGGCATTTTACAACAACATACTCATCAGTTAACCCAAACATCCAAAAACACACAGTATAATTTTATAAGTTTATTATTGAATTGTTCAAATATCAAGTACTACGATTTCTACGAAATATTTAACTTTCGGAATCGAAAAGAATTGTAGCTTGCGAAGTCAACTTCTCAATCATGTATATTAATACGGTTAGTCATTATCTGCCAAGCGAAGTTATTGGTAATGAATATTTTACAAATCTCAACAACCTATCCAACGAGTGGATCGTAGAAAGAACGGGAATCTCAGAAAGACGTAAAGCATCAGCAGACGAAAATACCTCGACCATGGCCATCCGGGCCGTCGAATCGTTACTTGAAACCATTCCATACAGTAAAAACGAGATAGATCTGATCGTTGGCGCTACTTACACGCCCTATGATACGATCGTAACCCTGGCCCACGCGGTACAGCACCAGCTCCAAATCCCCGACATTCCGGTTGTCAGCATTTCCTCGGCCTGCTCGTCGCTCCTTAACGCGATCGAGATCGTGGAAGGTTATTTTGCGATGGGTAAGGCGTCCAAGGCATTGGTGGTGGTATCGGATCACAATACGGCCTATTACAATGAGATGGATACCGTTTCCGGGCATTTGTGGGGGGATGGCGCCTCGGCGCTGCTGATTTCCAAAGAACGGCAAACGGAGGGCGATATGCAGATCAAAAAGCTCATTACCGGCGGTGCGGCCACCAGCGGCAAGGCGATCGAAGCGGTGGTGCTGAGGCCCAACGACCGCGGCGTGGTGATGCCATTCGGCCGCGATGTGTTCCAGAATGCATGCGTGTACATGCCCAAAGTGAGCCAGCAGGTGTTGCAGGAATGCGGTCTGACGATCAACGACCTCGATTATCTGATCCCGCACCAGGCCAATCACCGCATCAGCCTGAATGTGATCAACACCCTGGGTATTCCTGCCGAAAAACTAATTTCGAACATTCAATACCTCGGAAATACCGGCTGCGCAGGCTGCGCTATCGCCCTTTCGGAAAATAAGGATAAATTCAAAAAGGGAGAGAATATCGTGATCACCGTGTTCGGCGGCGGGTATTCTTACGGCGCAATGCTGCTTACTATTTGATATTCAAAATATTAAAATAAAAAAAACCTTCCGGCTGCTCTGGCCGGAAGGTTTTTTTGTGCATTTCTGAATGCCTAGTTCACATCGGGCTCGGAGTTGTATGAGGCCGGTTTCCACACATTGTTTTCAGGATTAATGTCCGGAAGGTTGCGGTCCGGGTCGATCGTTACCGAGCGGATTGGCTGCTGAGTAGCCGCTTTAAAAGTCCACGTACCGCCGCGCTGCCATACTTCCACCGGCAGTTCTACGCGCGTCTTTTTGCCGCTCACTTCCTCGATATCCACTTTCACAGGCATCGCCAGCTGGTCCAGGTTCTCGATCGTAATGTAAGATCCTTTTTGCGGGTTTTGCTCCACGTAGGCAACCTGCTTCACCGCCTGGTCGAGCTTGTAGTTCTCGAAGAACCAGCCTTTCCAGAACCAGCCCAGGTCTTCGCCGGCGGCGTCCTCCATCGTACGGAAGAAGTCGTAAGGCGTAGGATGCTTGAATGCCCAGCGCTGCACGTAAATTTTGAACGCATAGTCGAAGCGCTCTTTGCCTAAAACCTGCTCCCGAAGCATTTTCAGGCCCAAAGCAGGCTTGTAATACGCTTCCCAGCCCAGGTTTACGGCCTGCACCACGTCGGGGATCGTCATGATCGGGTCGGCTTTCGGGCGGAAGATAATCGGCGCCAGACGGTGCATATCGTTCATCTGGGTCGTTTTGTATTCGCCATTATTGAAGTTATCGCTCGAAAGGAAGTTGATGAACGTGTTGAAACCCTCATCCATCCATCCATATTTGCGCTCGTTGTTACCAACGATCATCGGGAACCAGTTGTGACCAAACTCGTGGTCGGTTACGCCCCACAAATCGTCCTTGCGGCTTTTGCTGCTGCAGAACACAATGCCCGGGTATTCCATACCACCCACGATGCCGGCCACGTTGGTCGCCACGGGGTAGGTGTATTCATGAATGTAGTTGGAATAAAACTCGATACAGCCCTTCACATATTCCGTAGAGCGGCCCCAGCCTTCCAGCCCGCCATCCTCGGCAGGGTACACCGACTGCGCCAGTGCCGTTTTGCCTTTCGGCAGGTTCATCCGCGCCGCATCCCATACAAATGCTTTGGAACTTGCCCAGGCAATGTCGCGCGCCTGCAAGCAGCGGAAGCGCCATGTGAGCGTGCCCGATTGCTTAGGCCGCGTGTTGGGGTTGGTCACCTCCTCCGCGCTGCGTATCACGACGGTCTGGTCGCTTTTTGCGGCGTCAGCCAGTCTTTTGCGCTGCTCGGCGGTGAGTACTTCATTCGGATTGAGCAATTCGCCCGAACCTACCACGATATGGTCCCAGGGAACAGTTACATTGTATTCAAAATCGCCATATTCGAGGTAAAACTCGCCGGCGCCGAGGTAGGGCAGCAGGTTCCAGCCTTCGATGTCGTCGAAAACAGCCACGCGCGGATACCATTGGGCCATTTCGTACACGATACCATTCTTGGTTTCGAGCGTTCCCATGCGGTCGGAGCCGTATTCGGGGATTTTGAATGAATAGGCCAGCTTGATTTTGATCACATCGCCATTACCTTTCATGGGTGTTTTGAGGCGGATCTGCATGCGGGTGTCGGTGATTTTGTATTCCGCATCCACGAACGAGCCTTTGCCTTGCTGCACGCTTACCGATTTAATGGAATCGCCTCCATCGAAACCTGCGTTGCCAAAACGGCCGCCCGTTACCGGCGTCGTCTGCGCACCTCTCGAATGGCTTCCGAATGCATTCTGGTCGAGTTGCAGCCAGATAAATTCCAGGTTTTCGGGACTATTGTTTTTATAGGTAAGCTCCACCTCCCCGCTCACAGTGCCTTTTTCCTCTTCGAGCGTAACGTTAATCTTGTAATCGGCCCGGTTTTGCCAGTACTTTGGCCCCGGAGCACCGCTTCCCGTCCGGTATTCGTTGCCCGGCTGGAAATTAAACAGGGGATGAAAAAGGACATGGTGATCATATTTCACCTTCTCCGCCTCCTGTGCAATAGTGTTGTTGAAGAAGCCCAGGCAGCTCATTGCAATGACGCCCAGACGAAATACTGAAATTTTCATTATAATGATTAAAAATTGAAAATATTGGGTTGTAAACGAGCAATATACACCTTTTCACCTGTTTTAAATCAAAAACTTTCATTTTAGCGACAGACGACGCCGTTCGTCTGCCAACGCAAAAATCACCTTCCCATGCGCCAGCGACTCTCTGTTGAAACATATACCAAAGGTGTGCTCGCAGGAGACCGGGCCATGCTTAGTCGCGCCATCACCATCATGGAAAGCAGCCTTCCCGCCGACCGTGCATTGGCGGGCCAGGTTCTCCAAAAAATCCTGCCACACACCGGCAACTCCATCCGCATTGGCGTGACCGGCGTGCCCGGTGTGGGAAAAAGCACATTCATCGAGGCATTCGGCACCTATCTCACGTCGCTGAGCAAGCGTGTGGCCGTGCTGGCGGTGGACCCCAGCAGCAAGCAATCGGGCGGGAGTATTTTGGGGGATAAAACGCGCATGGAACGGCTTGCGCGCAACCCCGACGCCTACATCCGGCCTTCGGCGACCAACCTCTCGCTCGGAGGCGTGGCGCGGCACACGCGCGAGGCGATCCTGCTCTGCGAGGCGGCGGGTTACGACATCATATTGGTCGAAACGGTGGGTGTAGGCCAGTCGGAAACGCTCGTGAAAGGCATGACCGACTTTTTCCTGCTCCTCATGCTCGCAGGCGCGGGCGACGAATTACAGGGCATCAAAAAGGGCATTATGGAAATGGTGGACGCCGTGGCCGTGAATAAGGCCGACAATGGAAATGAGCAAGCCGCCGCCCAGGCCGTAACCGAATACCGGAAAGCAATTCACCTTTTGCCAGAAACTCCATCGAAAGTACCCGTCCGGGTAGTAGCGTGTTCTGCATTGGAAGCGACGGGCCTGGAACCGATCTGGACCCTGATCTCCGGTTACCATGCCCAAACCTCCGCGAGCGGTTACCTGCTCGCAAACAGGCGGGCGCAGCGCGTGGACTGGCTGCGCGAACAGATCCGCTATTCGCTGGAAGAACTGTTTTATGAAAACGAATTGGTTAAAACACACATTCCGTCGGCCGACGAAGCCGTGCAAAACGGGGAAAAACTGCCTGGACAAGCCGCAGCGGATTTGATCGCTCTTTTTCTGCGCACAGGAAGCGGCGACGGCCAAATTTTCCGCTAAGTCATAAAAATTCCCAGTAAAAGCATTTTTCACTAAGTTTGAGCGTTAGAAGCTAACGCTAATCAATTCTATTGATCTCAACTCTTTCACTTCCACAATTATGAACAAAGCCTACGCCCTCAGCAAGTCGTCCTTGCTAGCCATGCTGATGATCCTTTCCGTTGTTTTCGCTTGTAAGGATGATGATGAAGAACCAACGCCACCCGCCAGCACCGATCCGATTGCAGCAACGTGGCAGCTTACCGCCGTTGCACCAGCTCCCGGAGCTACATTACCGGTTGACCCCGCGGCACTGGTCCCATGCATTTACAGCCTGAAACTGACATTCAAGACCGACTATAACATCACAACGGCCGATTGCCCCACTGCTGTCACACTCATTAATACCGTGATACCAATCAATGGCGCTAAATGGGAAACCAAGGACGGCAATCTGATCCTGAAAGATGGTTCGAACAACAGCAAATCATTTAAATACACGCTGAATGGCTCGGATTTGGAAGTAGCGGTCGACGACGCTGCGGTCCTTCCAGGCTCGCCAGCCATCGACGTTGTGCTGAAATTCAAAAAAGTATAGCATGCTTAAAGTATGATAAACAAAACAGCCGGGCTTCTCAGTCCGGCTGTTTTGTTATCCGCTCGTGTGATCGCACACGATCAGCCATTTGCCTTTGATCTTTTTGAACAAAAGCGTGTAATGCCCTTCCAGATCGCCTTTTTCGGGACGGGTCAAATGAAACTTCCCTACCACGAATGCCACGCCCGCCCCGGGGAATGAGAAATTGAGGAAGGTGAATTTCAGCTTGCCCATCGTCGCACGATCAGGATAGCGTTTGAGATAACCTTCATAAGTAGGCTTGTAACCATACGTAATGCCGGCTTTCCCCACAAACATCAGCGAATCGGATTCCCAATAGCCGTTCATGAACGACTTAATGTCGCCCTTGTTCCAATCGGCCTCCTGGCGCTGCAGAATTGCCAGGATTTGGTCCTTGTCGCCCGCGGACTGCGCTTTCGCTGATACGGCAACAGCAATCAGAATGAGCGTGAAAAGCCAGTTTCTCATATTTTTTGTGGATTTTTGTAATGCAATAGACGATTCTAAATATAGCTGAAAGATCGGCGCCGCAGCCAAATGCCTTGCCGAAATATCATTGATCCAGCAGGTATGAGCAAGTTCGACAGTATTTTCAAGAAACTAGACCGGCAGAAATATCCTTTCGTCGACGGTTTGTATTACCTGTTCATCATTGTCTTTATCTTCATCCTGTTCCTATTTTTTGCCTGACCAGTGACGCATCCGTATCTTTTTATATTAAATCCCAATTCGGGCACGTCGATCGGCAAAAACAGCGGGACCGTGCGTGAGCGGATCGAGGAAGTGGCCGGAAAAAACGGGTCGTCGGCAGAGATCCTCTTCACGGAAGAGCCTGCACACGCCACCGAGCTCGTACGCAAGCACATGCATGCGGAGAAATGGAAGGCGATTGTGGCCGTTGGAGGCGATGGAACGGTGAATGAGATCGCCAAACCCCTCGTAGGCAGCGGCATTCCGATCGGCATTCTGCCGCTTGGCTCGGGAAACGGCCTGGCCAGGCACCTCGGCCTCCCACTCCTGCTCGACGCGGCGCTGAAACGGCTTTTCGAAGGCAAACCGACCACGATCGACAGCGCCGAACTCAACGGCATTCCTTTCTTCTGCACAGCCGGAATGGGTTTTGACGCTTACGTGGGGCATTTGTTCAGTCAGCAGAAAGCACGGGGACTTGCCACTTACGTGAATGTGTCGTTCAAAGCGTATTGGTCGTACAAACCGCAGGCATTCCGCCTCAACGGCGTGGAGAAGCGGGCGTTTTCGCTGTCATTTGCCAATGCGGGCCAGTTTGGGAATAATGCGTGGGTAGCGCCGCAGGCCAGCTTGCAGGATGGGCTGCTCGATATTTGCACTATCAGCCCATTTCCGCAGTGGTACGGCACCGCGCTGGCGTACGGGCTGTTTACGAAGCAGTTGAAACAGTCGACTTACATCGACTACCAGCGCGCCGTGCAGGCGGTGGTGGAAACCGATACGCCGCCGATGATCCATTACGACGGCGAGCCGCTGCAACTGGACACGACGAAAATAGAAGTCAGCATCAAGCCCGGAAGCATCCAGGTGATCATTTAGCTTCCATTAACATTTGATATTATGTCGAAGAAAAACCGCTCGGGCATTGTGTATTCCACCAATCCGGAGTTTGAATACAACGATCAGGACGACGAGCTCGAAACACTCGCACCGCAACAGCAGGACCTCCGCATCTGGCTCGACCGCAAAGGCGGCGGGAAGGTGATTACGGTAGTAAAGGGATTTATCGGCAACAATGCCGACCTCGAAACGCTCGGCAAGCAGTTAAAAGGCCTTTGCGGCAGCGGAGGAACAGTCAAAGACGGCGAAATCCAGATCCAGGGCGATCATCGCGACAAAGTGATCACCTGGCTGACCGGTAAGAGTTATAAAGCCAAAAAAGCCGGAGGGTAGCTCCGGCTTCTGGTTATAAGGTTTCGGTTGTATCAATTTCCGTCGGGGCGGGCAATGCCGAAGGCGGAGGACCTGCGGGCCGGCCGGTTTCGAGCACTTCCACATCCGTCACAAAAAACTTCGTATCGCCGTTCCAAGGCAGTTTAAAGAATTTTTCTTCATAGGTTAAAGAAACCCGGTGGCCGTTTTTGATGGCATCTTCCAGCTTGGAGATTGCATCCTTGTTCTTGCCGCTTACCGAGAATACCCATTGCGAGGAATTCATGGTGCCGTCGCCTTCGAAAAGCCCTCCCATCCGAAGCTCGCCTTCGTAGGTTTTGAATAAATAACCCCGGTTGCTGAGCCTGGTCACATATCCTCCGCGCTTTCCTTCACTGTAATATCCAAAAGTGATATAGTATAGAACTCCGAATATGATGGCCAGAACTACGGCGAAAATGACCCATTTACGCATAACAGTCGATCAGTGTTGGTGATAGAAGCGAACTTCGCAAAACGGTTTGATTTTTCCTAGTGATTATTTCGAGCGGATGGCGATCACCGGGTCCATTCGCGCAGCCAGCATCGCCGGAATAATGCCCGAGAGCACCCCGATGATGCTCGACACACCCAGACCCAGCAAAATGTTGCCCGGCGTGAGCAGTATTTCGAGCGAGCCGAGTTTCAGGAACGTCAGCAAGTACACCAGGAATATGCCCACAAAGCCGCCTACGAGGCTCAGCATCACAGCTTCAAACAAAAACTGGAAGAGGATCGAATAGTTTTTGGCACCGAGCGATTTCTGAATGCCGATCAGGTTCGTGCGCTCTTTCACAGATACAAACATGATGTTCGCAATCCCGAAACCGCCTACCAGGATCGAAAAACTTCCTATCACCCAGCCGGCCACGGTTAGCACCGCAAACAGCCCGGAAATGGCCTGAGCTGCCGCCTCGGGGCGGTTCAGCGAGAAATTATTGCCTTCCCGCGGTTTTATGCCCCGTTTGGTGCGCATCAGCCCGACAATCTCCGCTTCGACTTCCTTCATCCCCTCGTCGGTAGGAAAGCCCTTCACGACAATGTCCGCATTCCGGCGGCCGGATTGGAACAATTTGGAAAAAGAAGAGAACGGAATAATGCAGATTTTATCCGGACTGCCGCCAAAATCAACCAGGCTTTCACCCTTTTTCTCCCGCACGCCAACGATCGTAAACTTATGTCCCGACAGCTTGAACGGCTTCCCGACGGGGTCCTGGCCGGGAAAGAGGGATTCGGCAATGTCGGCACCCACCACGGCCACGTTCCGCGCATTGTTGGTTTCGAGCGGAATGAAATAGCGGCCGTTCTGTACGGGAATATCGGAAATGAGGTTGTATTCAAAAGACACACCCTGGATCATCGCATTAATGCTGTTGGAGCCGTTTTTGAGCGTGGTACTGCCCCTGAAATCCATGATGGCCACCGCGCTGGCACTCTCCATGTTGTCGTACAGGTATTTGTATTCGGCAAAGGTTGGCTCGGGCCATTGGAAGTATTTCCACCATTGGTATTCACCGCCGAAGCCCCATGGCCATTTTTGAACATAAATCACCTTGTCGCCGATAAAGCTCAGGCTGTCGCGGATGCTGCGTTCGAGCGAGTCGACGATGGTGAAAACCGCCACGATCGCAAATATCCCTACCGTTACGCCAAGCAGCGATAGAATGGTGCGGGTGATATTGGATTTGAGTGCTCCCGAGGCGAAGCGGAAACTCTCCCAGACCTGTCGTAAAAACTTCATCATGACGTTACGGACAATTGAATTCAAAAGTTAATGCATCGCCTTAATGCGCTGAAATAAATTGGTATAAAAGGTAAGAAAAAGGGTTCGATTTAATAAATTACAACATTAACCTGACACTCCTATATGAAATTACATTACGCGTTAATGCTGCTGGCCGGCTCATTTTCCGGCATTTCCAACGCCCAAAATCCCGTCCGGGAATCCACCGGCTTCTACCAGTTCCTTTCCGACGATCCCAATCAGAAACCGTTTTTCAGCGACCGCAAAGGCGTGATCGCGCGCAATGGAATGGTCGCGGCTGCACATCCGGTGGCGTCTCAAGTAGGCGTGGATATTTTGAAAGCGGGCGGCAATGCCGTGGACGCGGCGGTAGCGGTGCAGTTTGCATTAGCCGTAGTGCATCCTTCTGCCGGTAACATCGGCGGAGGCGGTTTTTTGGTGTTGCGGGACAAGGACGGCAAAAGTTACAGCATCGATTTCCGTGAGAAAGCGCCGGGCAAAAGCCATGCGGATATGTATCTCGATAAAGCGGGCAATATCATTCCCGAGTCCAGCACGCTGGGCCGGCTCGCGTCGGGCGTGCCCGGATCGGTGGACGGAATGGTGCAGGCGCATGCAAAATTTGGTAAACTAAGCTGGAAACAGGTTTTGCAGCCAGCCATCGACATTGCCGCAAATGGGGTAGTACTCACCGAGCGCGAGGCACGCAGCCTTAATGCGATTAAAAGCGACCTGCTGGCCATCAATCCGGGTTCGTCGTACTTCCTCAACCCGGCCGGTAAGGACTGGACAGCGGGCGATCTGCTCGTTCAGAAGGACTTGTCCAAAGTTTTGAAACGCATTCAAAAGAAAGGCCGTGATGGTTTCTATGCTGGAAAAGTAGCCAAACAGCTCGTCAAAGACATTAACCGCAGCAACGAAGGCATCATCAGCAAGCAGGACCTTGCCGACTACCGCGCGCAATGGCGCGAAACCATTACCGAAGGTTACAAGGGCTACAAGGTGATCACCATGGCGCCGCCGTCGAGCGGGGGCGTAGCGCTACTGCAGCTCATGCGCCTCACCGAGCAGCACCCGCTGAGGCAATGGGGCTGGCACAGCGACTCCACCATTCAGGTGATGATCGAAGCGGAGCGCCGCGTGTACGCCGACCGTGCCAAGTTCCTCGGCGACCCCGATTATGTAAAAGTGCCCATCAACGAGCTCATCAGCAGCGAGTACCTTAAAAACCGGTGGGCTGATTTCTCCTGGGACAAGGCCACCGACAGCAAAAACATCCGCGGCGGCGAGCTACCCGGCTACGAGAGCCTGGAAACCACGCATTTTTCGGTCGTGGACAAGGAAGGGAATGCGGTATCAGTGACCACCACATTGAACGGCGGTTATGGAAGCCGCGTGGTGGTCAAAGGCGGGGGATTTTTCATGAACAATGAAATGGACGATTTCAGCATAAAAGCCGGAGCTCCGAATATGTACGGGCTGATCGGCAATAAAGCCAATGCGATCGCGCCCGGCAAGCGGATGCTGTCGTCGATGACGCCCACGATCATCGAGCGGGATGGAAAATTACTGATGGTGGTCGGAACGCCCGGCGGCTCCACGATCATCACCTCGGTGTACCAGACCATCCTGAACGTGCTGGAACATGGCATGACGATGCAGCAGGCCGTGAACGCTTTGAAATTCCACCACCAATGGCTGCCGGATAAAACCACGTTTGAAGCCAACGCATTCTCCACCGAGGCTATTCAGAAATTGCAGGGCAAGGGCTACATCCTCGAACAGCAGCGTAATTCCATCGGCCGGATGGACTGCATCCTCGTCCTCCCCGACGGCTCCCTCGAAGGCGGCTCCGATCCTCGCGGAGATGATACCAGCATTGGTTATTAGCTCAAAAACAGATAGTTAGCAATGCGTAAGCCCGGCGATCAATGCGGCGTGCTGCGGGTATTGCTGTGTTAATGCATCGCATGCCGCCATTTCAAAATCGGCGAAATCGAAGCCGGGCGCTACGGTGCAGCCTACAAGCGCGTACGAGCTGCCGGCCGCCGGCCGTGAACCGAACCACGCACCTGCCGGCACCACGGCCTGGAACGTCTCGCCATTATCAGGATCGTTGCCGAGCCGGATGACGGTCAGCTCCCCGGTTTTTTCATCTATCACAAATACTTCTAATGCTTCCCCGGCATAGAAATGCCACATTTCGTCCGCCTGAATGCGGTGAAATGCGGAGAAGTTGTGCGATTCGAGGAGGAAGTAAATGCCGGTGGAAAATGCCCTGTCGCCGCCGAAACGCGCGGGCAATGCATGCTGCGGTATGGTTTCGGGCGCCCAGTAGGTTTCGGCATAGTAGCCGCCTTCAGGGTGCGGCAGGAGATTTAATTTTTCAATCCAGTAGGAAGCAGGTTTCATCGAACGTCGGCTGAGATACAACCGCAAAGTAATCCGTAAATGGAAATATCTACCATTGGCGCAATGTTTTTTGCCAACAGAAAAGTTTTGATTAGTTTTGATCATTATTAATCACAATTAATCATTTTTAATCAATGGCTAATCCGCGTGTAAACATTGCTTCCGAAGAAGTGCTTTCCAATAACTGGTATACCCTTCGCAAATACACATTCGATTACCAGCGTGCCGACGGCTCCTGGGAGCGCCAGGCGCGCGAGGCATACGACCGTGGAAACGGAGCGGTGATACTGCTCTATAATGCTGAAAAACAGACGGTTGTGCTTACGAGACAATTCCGGCTTCCTACCTACACCAATGGCAACGAAACCGGCATGATGATCGAAGCCTGCGCGGGGCTGCTTGACAGGGACAATCCCGAGGAATGCATCAAGCGCGAAACGGAGGAAGAAACAGGCTACAAAGTGAGCGCGGTGAAGAAAATTTTCGAAGCCTATATGTCGCCCGGTTCGGTGACCGAAATCCTCTACTTTTTCGTGGCCGAATATTCCGACGACATGAAGGTAGGCGACGGCGGCGGCTGCGCGACCGAGCAGGAGAACATCGAAGTAATGGAAATTCCGTTCCGCGAGGCAATTGACATGGTGGCGAGCGGGGAGATTAACGACGCCAAAACGATCATGCTCATTCAATATGCGCAGATCCACGGCCTGGTAGGGCAATAGAAATGCCGGAGCACTCCGCTGGGGCGTCCTCCGGCATTCATGATATAGCGCTGTTACGAAATCGGGTCGGGTGTGGGTGTGGTCACATCCGTTCCGCTGGATGCGGAGCCTTTGGTGCCCTTGAACTTCTCGAACAGATCCTTGAAAAAGCCCTCCGCGTCGGGGAAATTGCCTTTCAGGGTTTCGGCGCCCTTGGTTTTAAGTTCTTCGAAATACTCAGGAGCTTTATCGATGGCCCCTTCGGCTTCGGCTTTCAGGTTGTTCGCCTTTGTTTTGAGGTCTTCCAGAAGCTTCTCTCCCTCCTCGGTCTGAAGGTATTTGTGTGCTGCCACGCCTGCGGCGGCTCCCAAAATGAATGTGGCCAGGTGTTTTGCGTTAATGCTCATGATTTCCAGTTACTTAGTTTGAGATTCATTATTCAATTTAAAGAAACTAATACTTTCAACAAAAGAACGGATCAACAAATCCGGATGCATCACACCGAAAAAATTATGCCCGGCAAAATACTTGCCGGGCACCTGAAAGAGAGGTTTATGCGTGAAACGGCCTATTTGATTTCAAATGCAGCCTGCATACGATAACTGATTTTGATTTTCTGATACTGTACATCACTGTCCTGAACGGCATCCGCAGACTCCGCCGCAAATGCGCGCACATTGGCTTTGGCAAACACTGGTTGAGGGAAATAAAGGTTTTCATCCAGTTCTTTGATTTCGAGCACTTTACCCAGCTTTTGGTCTAATGCCGCCAGCAAGTATTCCGCTTTTACTTTTGCCGCTTTCAAAGCATCGATTTTCACCTGCTTTTTAAATTCTTCGCGCTTCGAGTGATCCACCCGGGCGACATTCGCATATTGCACGCCGCGGCTTTCCACCTTCGACATAATGCCGTCCAGCTTTTCCGCGCTCGATACTTTCAGCTCATATTGCTTGGCTTCCAGGAACGTAGCGGGCTTTTTCTTTTTGTCCACATAATTCTGGTAACCGCCCACCCCACTGATCGACAATGCCTCTTTCGGCAGCCCGGCATCCGCCACAGCCTTGATCAGCTGCTTTTCCAGCGTGGTGATGTTTACCTTGTCCTTCTGGTTTTTCTCGTCCTGGTAATACTCGCGCAGCGAAATGTTGAAATAAATCTCGTCCGGCACGACCTCCATTTCAGCGAAACCTGCCACTTCTATATTCGGCACCTGGTATTGCAGCTCCGATTTGACTTGTGAAAACGCGGGGGTAATCAGTGATGAAGTAAGAAGAGCGCCGAGCAAAAAGAACTTTTTCATGGCTTTACAAATGGATAAAATGATAGTAATACAAACCCGAACGGCTGTCCAACCTGCCTGGTTGCGGCACCATTCTATGGTTTAGATACAAAATGGTACCGAAAGGTTTAATGCGAAGCGCTCGTAAATCCGCGGGCAAGCATACTTGCCGGTAAATAAAAAGTGGAAGAACGACCTAAAAAGCTGTCATTCTTCCACTTAATGGCGTGGTAAAAATTTTGTCAAATCAGGTAAAATTTTGGTAAATAGAATCCATGATCCGCACGAAATGCTGGTAATCGGAGTCGCTGAGGCTGCCCCATCCTTTCCGGCGGATGTCGGCCACGATCGGAAATGCCTGGTTGTAGATGGCCTCGCCGTTTTTGGTAAGAAAAAGGTTGAACTTCCGGCGGTCACCGGCGGCGGGGCCGCGTTCTACCAATCCCTTCTTTTCGAGCAAATCGATGATTCTTGTGACCGTGGGAGGATCTTTGAATGTCATTTCCGCCAGTTCGTTCTGGCTGATGCCCTGTTTTCTGAAAATATGATCGATCAATACCCATTGGTCGACCGTGAGGTCGAACCCCGCTTCGGTAAGCTGTTTTTGGAGGGCATTCCGAATCTTTTTGATAGTCGTGTCTATCTTAAAAAAATAGGCACGATGATCCGACTGATGTGTCATGATGTGGAAGTGAGTAGAGGTTCGCTATAACTGAGTAACACCAAATATAAGCGCGCGCAACAATTCGTCTACTAATTATTGCCTGAAAAGTTTACGAGATACCGTTCATTTCTTACGACATGAGTAACTTGCTTTACCTGAATGCTTTCTAGGTGCATGGAAGGCCCCCTCATATCAATCATCACCGCTACTTACAACCGGAGCAATATCCTTGCATACAGCATTCATTCAGTTCTGAACCAAACTTTCAGGAACTGGGAGCTGATTGTGATCGGCGATTGCTGTACCGACGATACGGCCGAAGTGGTCGCGGGATTTCGCGATCCGAGGATCACATTTATCAACCTGGAAAAAAATTTCGGGGAACAATCCGGCCCTAACAACGAGGGCCTGCGCCGCGCCCGGGGCGAGTACATCGCTTTTCTCAATCACGACGACCTCTGGTTTCCCGATCACCTGGAATTTTCGCTTCGCCGCCTGCAATCTACCGGCGCCGACCTGGTGCTGGCGGCCGGATTCATTGATCACGGTGAAGAACAATACCGGTTTTACCTCAGCGGGGTAACTTCCGAAAAGTATGGCTACCACCCCTCACGCATATTTGTGCCTGCAAGCAACTGGTTATTCAAAAACGAGCTGGTGAAGGATGTAGGCCTGTGGCGCCCGGCCCGGGAGCTTTACGTGGTGCCTTCACACGACTGGCTGAAACGCGCATACGAAGCCGGAAAGCGCATTGAACCTACCAGGCATTTCACCGTGATCGCCATGCCGTCCAGCTCGCGGAAGAATGCTTACAAAGACCGCATGTTTTCGGACAGCCAGCATTGTTTTGAGCAGCTGCGTGACAATCCCCATTTCAGGGAACAGCTGGCCATCAAGTATTTATACAGGTCTTTTGAAGAAAATTATTACGACGAAAAAACCTACTACTGGCGGTTTTTTACCAAAAAAATCAAAACTGCTTTCATCGCCCTCGGCTTCAACACGATCGAATTCAATATGAGGCGGGCGTACAAAAAAGGCGGATTGATAGCCAGTTACCGCAAAAAACGAGGACTCACTTAAACTCTCACGAATATAAATGACAAACGAATCGAAATGGGCCATCGGCGGTGCAATCAAAGATCCCAAAAGCATTACTGCGCAATGGAACCCTTCCAACCTGAGCCTGATCGACGGCGTGAAGGTGAAGGAGGTCAAGAATGTAGTTAAAAATAATGGCTTCCTGACGGAAATCTACCGGCAGGACTGGGAACTGGACAACCTGACCGTGGACCAGATTTTCCAGGTATCGCTGTTGCCCGGAGGCATTTCGGCCTGGCACGCGCACGAAATCACCACCGATCGCATTTTCGTAAACACGGGGCTGATCAAAGTGGTGCTGTACGACGCCCGCGAGGAATCGCCTACTTACGGGCAAATCAATGAATTCCGCTGCGGTGCATTGAGGCCGTTGCTGATCATCGTGCCGCCGCGCGTATGGCATGGCGTTCAGAACTTCACGAATGAGCACGCGGCGTTACTGAACATCGTGGACAAGGCTTACCAATACGACGATCCCGATCACTGGCGCATCCCGTTGGATTCGCCCGAGATCCCCTACAAATTTTCCTGATACAAATCCGAAAAGCGCTTCCAATTGGAAAACACCACTCCCGATACGTTCGAACGTTCCGTTTTCTCCGGGATCAGGTGGAATCTCATTGTTTCTTTTGGAGGACAGCTGAGCAACATCGGGTTCACCCTGTTGCTCAGCCGCCTGCTGGGGCCGGGCGATTTTGGCCTGCTGGCTGCCGCGATGGCCCTTTCGGGGTTGATCGAAACGCTGGGTTCACTGGGTATCACCTCCGCCCTCACCCAACGCGCCCACCTCACCGACCGCTTCTATTCCGCGGCATTGCTCGTGAGCTGCACAGTGGCAGGCATAATGATGCTCACCATTGGTTTCGCATCGCCATTGCTTGCGGCATTCTACGGCAAACCACAGCTGCGTGACGTTTTCCTGCTCATTATGTGGTCGATACCCTTGCAGGCCATCGAAATATTCCCGCTGGCAGGGCTGCAAAGGAAGCTCGCATTCGACAAAATCGCATTCACATCGCTGCTCAGCACGATTGCCGCGGGGATTACCGCCGTTTGGCTCGCGTATGCGGGTTACGGATGGCTGGCGCTGGGCGTGAAGCTGCTGGTAGCGCAGGGTGTCCGAACGGCCTCATTCTGCTTTTTCGCCTGGCCAAGGTTTAGGTTTCAGCCGGCCCTGGCCGAAGTCCGGGAACTGCTACGTTTCGGATTGCCGCAATCGCTGTCTCAATTCCTGCTCGTTTTCGGTCGAAAAATCGATGACATTCTCATTGGAAAATGGATGGGCACGGGCGTACTCGGCGTATACAGCCTTGCGTACAACCTGTACATCTGGCCGGTATCAAATATCAAAGGGCGAATTTCACAGGTAATCTTCGCCGCATTCTCGAAAATCCAGACCGACCGGTCGGCTATGGCGGATTACTATCTAAAAACGGCATCACTGGCGACGCTGATCGGCTTTCCGGTAATCGTCGGCTTTTCGGCCGTATGCGACCTGGCTGTACCGGTGATCATGGGAGAGAAGTGGGTCGACGCGATTCCCGTGCTGAGAATCCTCGGATTAGCTTCGTTGTTTGAGGTGTCGGTATTCCCGGGCGCCATTTATCAGGCGATAGGTCACACCAAAGCCTATTTGAAGATCATTTTCATTACCAGGATGGTAACGGCGTCTGGGATTGTAATCGCCCTCGTCCTCGATTTTGGACTGGAAGGCGTAGCGACAAGCATTGTGGTCACAAGCCTGATCGGCTTTTTCGTGTATAATCATTTTGTTAGAAAGATCATCTCGGTAACGCATCTCGCACTAACACAAGTCATTACACGAAACGGCATTTACAGCGTCGCGATGCTCGGTGTGATATGGGCAGTCCGGTACGCCTCAGCCGGCTTCCTTCCCAAAGCAGCAGAACTTGCGTTATCAATTGTCGTTGGGGCGGGGTGCTATTGGATGATGATGAGGAAGTACCATCCTGAGGTTCTGGCTCTTAAACGGCTCTAAGTAATCAAAAGCAAAAAATCAGTCAATAAACAACAAAAGCCGGGCTAACGTCCGGCTCCTGACAATATCGGGTTTCGGAAAATCCTACGCCGAATTCCGTGCCGCGTTGATGATCCCGAACATGGCCCGGATGATCAGCTGGTTGTAGGTTTCCACATCCACCGGCAAATCTTTCGGATCGCCGGAGAGCATTTGCAATGCATATTGCTGAATGGTGATCAGCGGCAGTACGATGCGTTCGCGGGTTTTGATCGAGACTTTGGTGACGTTGTTGCTGTCCAAAAGCTCTTTCTGGCCGGAGACTTCCAGCAGAAGCTCGCGTGTGAGGAGGAATTCCTCGTACATTTTATCCCAGAACTCGCGGTATTCTTCCTCGTCGCGCAGGTATTTCGTGGCCGGGAAGAATGCCTTCGAGAGCGACTGCATCGAATTTTCGATGAGCGTCCGGAAGAACAGGGATTTTTGATATAACTTTTTGATTTCGTCGACCTTGTTCGTTTTTCCCAACTCGCGGATGGCCGTTCCAAAGCCGTAGAAACCAGGAACGTTCTGCTTCATCTGCGCCCATGAGCCTACGAACGGAATCGCGCGCAGGTCCTCGAACTTCAACCCTTCGTCATCATTGCCGCGTTTCGTAGGACGGCTTCCGATGTTGGTCTGTCCGTAAAAACGCAGTGGCGTCTTTTTGTCGAGGTATTTGACGAACATCGGGTGATTTTTCAGATCGAGGTAAGAATTGTAGGCGATTTCAGCCATTTCTTCGATCAGCTCTTTGTCGGCTTCTGTCAGTTCGTCCTCGCGGTGGCCTTTGAAAAGGTGGTTTTCAAGGCCGGCGGTGAAGAGCCTTTCCAGGTTGTACATCGCCGTGGTAACCGTTCCGTAGTTCGAGCTAATAGTCTGGCCCTGAACGGTTAGCTGGATTTCTTTATCCTCTATATCTTTGCCAAGCGACGAATAGAAGTTATGGTTATTGCCGCCGCCGCGTGCCGGAGGTCCTCCACGGCCGTCGAAGAACGTCACTTTGATCCCAAATTCACGCGAAACTTTGGTCAACTCCTCCTTCGCACGATAGATCGACCAGTTGGCGCGCAGATAACCGCCGTCTTTGGTCCCATCCGAGAAGCCTACCATGATCGTCTGGTGGTTTTCACGGTTGCTCAAATGGTTGCGGTAATAGTCATTTTCGTAGAGCGTGCGCATAATGCCCGGTGCATTCGCGAGGTCATCTACGGTTTCGAAAAGCGGAACCACGTCGAGCGCCAGCTTGCCGGCTTCGTCGGCGATGAGGTTTTTGGCCAGCGCCACCACCTGCATTACATTCAATGCCGAAGTGTTGTTGCTGATCACGTAGCGATGAGCGCCTTTTTCGCCGTTCGCTTCCTGGATCGTTTTAATGGCCCGGATCGAGCCGAGAATGTCTTTCGTAAGTTCGTCCTCGTAGTCTTCATCCCGAAGCGGAATGTTGAGCGAAAGCAGCAGGTCGATCTTTTTTGCTTCGTCCCAGCCTTCGTAATCGCTGTATTTAAGCAGCGGAATTTTCTTTTCGAGTCTTTTCAAAATGTCCTCCCAGGCCTTGCCGTGCTTGCGGCTGTCCTGACGCACATCGAGGCTCGCGAAGAAGAATCCGAACAGGTTCAGTTTCAATATAAAATTGTCGAGCAGCTCCACGAATAGCCCCTGATGCTTGTTCACAAGCACTTCGCGGGCTTTCAAAAATTCGTCGATCAGCTCCTGCGCATTGTTATAACCTTCCTCGAACGGCCCGAAAATGGTGCTGTTCATCTTTTTCTCGGCCAGCGAAATCGCATCGTCCACTCCTTTGAATGTAAGGCGGCGTTTCAATTGGCGCAGATCGCGGTAATAGCCGCGGAGCAGCGTTTCACGCAGTCGCGCCGCTACTTTCAGGGTAATATCGGGGTTTACGAACGGGTTACCGTCGCGGTCGCCACCGGGCCAGAAGCCCAGGCGGAACACATTCGGGTAAGGCCAGTCGTGTACGCTCATTCCCAGCCCGTTAATGAGCTTTTCCAGGATAGACGGGATGGCGTCGTAATATACATTTTCGAGGAACCAGCACAGGCTCACCGCCTCGTCGAACGGCGTTGGCTTTTCGTGGTTGATAAATGCGGTTTTTCCAAGTTGGAGCAATAACTGGTTCACTTCCGCGAAGTCGTTTTCCTTGATCGCGTCTTCGAGGTCGTTGATGATCCCGAGCACTTTGCCGGAGTAAAATTGCGTCGGATGGGCCGTGAGCACAATCCGGACGCTGAAATCTTCCAGCTTGGCGAGCAATTTCTTTTTCAGTTCGTCGCTTTCGAGCCGTTCGGTAAGGTAGGTAACCGAACCTTTGCCCGTAAGGTCATGCGTTTCGTCGAACGCTGCATCCTCCACCGAGTCGAACAGCACGACCTGGCGTTCGATATATTGGATAAATGCAAAAAGTAAATCAGCACGTTCCTTTGGAGTAGCCGTTTCCAGGAGCTCTGAAAAAAAATGCTCGATGATTTCCTTGGGAGATTTGCCTTCCTGAAAGCCGTTCTCGCTTTGTTGGGTCAGTATCGGAAGCAAAGAGCCTGTTTGAAAGATACCTCGGTAGGGCAAGCTCAGAAACAGGCTATTAAAAATATTATACTTCGTTACAACTGCGTCCTGGAAACTATTATTCATAATGGAGTGACGAAATTATATTTTGAAATTTGCACTGAAGGCAAATATAACCCTAAAAAATGGGTTTCAGGCTTTGGGGTGCGCTTGTTGATGCGTTTTTTTAAGCTTTTCGATGGAGTTGTGGGTGTAAATTTGCGTAGCGGCCAGGTTGGCATGGCCCAATAACTCCTTGATCGCATTCAGATCGGCGCCGCGGTTGAGCAAATGCGTGGCGTAGGTGTGCCGGAGCACGTGCGGGCTTTTCTGGGAAAGGGTGGTGACGGCGGAAAGGTATTGCTTTACTTTCCGCTGCACAAAAACCGGGTAAATGGCTTTGTTTGAGTCGGTTAAAAGCAGCACATCGGTATCTTCCTCCGGCGCGCGCTGCTCCGTATATTTGTGAAGCAATTGCGCCAGGGAAGTGGAAACGGGCACAATCCGTTCCTTTGCCCGCTTCCCGAAAACCCGGATCGTCCGCGCCGGCAAATTCAAATCCTTCAATTCCAGCTCCACCAGTTCCGACAGCCGGATGCCGCTGCCATAGAGCAGTTCCATGATCACCCGGTCGCGCAGCCCGCTGAAATCTTCTGAAAATACGCCTTCTTCAAACAGCAGTTCCATGGACTTCTCTTCCACGAATGCAGGCAGTTTTTTACGGGTTTTTAATGCAGAAAGTATTTTGGTCGGATCGGAATCGATGTGCTTTTTTTTCCTCAAATAGCCATAAAACGTACGGAGTGCCGCGATTTTGCGGTTAATGGACGACGGATTAAGCCCTTCCTCCATCATACTCACTACCCAGGAGCGCAGCATGGGCGCCTTAGCCGTTTCGGGTTCATTGCATTCGTATTGAAAAAGGAGGTATTTCTGAAACTGTTCGAGATCAGTCTGGTACGATTTAATCGTGTGCGCACTGGCGCGCTTTTCGAATTGGAGGAATTCCAGAAACGGCGTTATCATGTTCCGAACATACAAAAAGGAGCCGTCTAATTCAAGACAGCTCCTCTCGTATGATATGGATACAATAATCCTATTGAAGTCTTTCAGAGAACCATTCCTCGAAGGATTAGTCTTCTAGATGACCGTAAGTTTTCTCTTTGTAAACGGCACGCAAAACTTCGAAACGACGCTTAACAGATGGTTTTTCGAAAGCTGTACGGGCACGCAGCTCACGCATTGTACCAGTTCTTTCAAATTTCTTCTTGTAACGCTTAAGAGCGCGATCAATCGATTCGTTGTCTTTAATGTTAATAATAAGCATGCTTATAATTTCTTTTGTTCTTTGAATTGGTTTCTGAAATCGGACTGCAAAGAAAAACTATATCCGACAGAAAATCAAGAAACAAGTCGTTAAAATTCATTTATTTTTGTATCCATTACACTGAAACGAAAGTCATTAACAGATTAAACAGCCCGATATGAGTTCGAGACTGGGAATAATTGATTTAGGCACCAACACTTTTCACCTCCTGATCGCGGAGCCCAACGGCGCTCATTTCAAGACGGTTTTCCACGAAAGCAGGCCGGCGCGCATCGGCCTCGGCGGCATCAACAAGCGCATTATCACACCCGAAGCACAGGACCGCGCGCTCGCCGTCCTCTCCTATTTCCGCGAAAAGCTCGACTCCTTTGAAGTAATGCCCGAGAAAACTTTCGCATTCGGCACCAGCGCGGTGCGCAATGCGGAAAACCGGCAGGCATTCTGCTCCGAAATCCTCGAAAAAACGAATATCGAAGTGACGGTCATCGACGGCAACCGCGAGGCCGAATACATTTACAAGGGCGTCCGACACGGCGCCGACATTGGCGACGGCCCCTCGCTCATCATGGACATCGGCGGCGGGAGCGTCGAATTCATTATCGGCAACCGCTCGCAGATTTTCTGGAAGCAGAGTTTCGAGATCGGCGGGCAGCGGCTCATGGAGAAATTCATGCGCAACGACCCGCTCTCGCAGGCCGACCGCCGGAGCCTCTACAATCATTTCGACGAAAACCTCATCCCTCTCGCAAATGCGGTGCACCAATATGCGCCCGAAAAGCTCGTGGGCTCCTCGGGCACGTTCGACACGCTGGTGGACATCCATTTTCACCACCACGCCGGCGCCTGGCCCCCGGCAGAGCAAACGGATTTCGACATTCCCCTGGAAGAATTTTACCGTGCGTATGCGCTCATCCTCTCGGGCAACCATGACGAGCGCATGGCCATTCCCGGCATGATCGAACTCCGCGTGGACATGATCGTCGTGGCCGTTTGCCTGATAGACTACGTGCTCAAAACGCATGGTATCCGGCAGATCCAGGTATCCAAGTATGCCCTCAAAGAAGGCGTCCTGGCCGAACTGATGGCCAAATAGCCGCCTCTAACCCCTTTTTAAAACTCATATTTATCTGAAAATCAAACCAACTCTATGCGATTAATGCGTTACCTTCTCCTCGCAGCGCTGGCTACCGTGTGTATGCACGACGCGCAGGCACAGCGGAAGAAAAAGAAAGAAAAACAGGAAGATGTAAAAATCGAAAAGGCCGTGGATGCAGTGGCATCGGCGGTGAAAGACAAGCTGAAAGACGACAAGAAAAAGAGTCCCAAAGCATTTAAAGACCTCATCGACAGCACCAATGCAGTGAGCCAGAGCGGCATGATCTCCGTTCACAAAGTGGATGATAAATGGTATTTTGAAATACCTGATTCCCTCCTGAACCGCGACATTATGGCTGTTACCCGCTATTCCAAAACGGCTGCGGGCGGTGGAATTTTCGGCGGCGAAGAGGTCAACCGGCAAATGATCCGCTGGGAAAGAGGAATGGATAACAACCTGCTGCTGCGGTCGGTTACGATGGTGGTGACCAGCCCGGATAGCACCAAGCCCATTTTCCAGGCCGTAAAAAACTCCAGCTCCGATCCGATTATTGGTGTATTCGATATTAAGGCGGTTAAAAAGGAGCCTGCTAAAACGTCGGTGATAGATGTTACCGAATTTTTCAACTCGGATAATCAGGTGTTTTCGCTCAGCTCAGTGAGTAAGCAGCTGCTCAAACTCGCCACATTCAAGAAGGAGGCGTCATTTATTTCCAAAATCAGCACCTACCCGATCAATACCGAAATCCGGACGGTTAAAACCTATAACGTAACGCCTCAGCAGCTCACGCCTACGCCGGTTCCATCCATCGGTCAATATCTTCCCGCCGGCCTCGACGCGGGCGTGGTGACTTTCGAAATGAACTCCTCGCTGATCCTGCTGCCGAAATCGCCCATGAAAAAGCGCATTTTCGACAGCCGTGTAGGCTATTTTGCCAATCAGTACGCTACTTTCGGAGAGGAATCGCAGCGATCGGACACCGAGGTTTTCGCCGTGAGATGGCGGCTCGAACCTAAAAATGCAGAGGATGCGAAGAAGCAGCAAAACGGCGAGCTGATCGAACCTAAAAAACCGATTGTGTACTACATCGACCCCGCTACGCCTGAAAAATGGCGGAAATACCTGAAAGCCGGCGTGGACGACTGGCAGGTGGCATTCGAAAAAGCAGGCTGGAAAAACGCCATCCGCGGCGAATACTGGCCCGAAGGCGACACGACCATGAGCCTCGAAGACGCGCGTTACTCGGTGATCCGCTATTTCGCAGCCGACATTCAGAATGCTTACGGGCCTAACGTGCATGACCCGCGCAGCGGTGAGATCCTCGAAAGCCACATCGGCTGGTACCATAATGTAATGCGCCTGCTGCGCAACTGGTACATCATCCAGGCCGCCGCTGTGGACCCGAAGGCGCGTACCAAGAAATTTGATGACGAATTGATGGGCCAGCTTGTCCGTTTCGTTTCGTCGCACGAGATTGGCCATACATTGGGCCTGCGCCACAATATGGGCGCGAGCTCGGCCACGCCGGTAGAAAAGCTGCGCGACAAGGCTTGGGTGGAACAGCACGGACACACGTCGTCGATCATGGACTATGCGCGCTTCAACTACGTGGCACAGCCCGAAGACGGCATTACCGACCTATTTCCGCGCATTGGCGACTACGATAAATGGGCCATTCAGTGGGGTTATAGCAATTTCCCCGACGCCAGCAATGCCCAGGCCGAAAAGGCAGCCCTGAACACGATGACAAAAGAAGCGTACAAAGACGACCGTCTGCATTTTGGAACGGAAATCAGCCCGTACGACCCGCGTTACCAGACCGAAGACCTGGGCGACAATGCGATGAAGGCATCTGAATATGGTATTAAAAACCTGAAACGCATTGTCCCGAACCTGATCGAATGGAGTAAGGAAGATGGGGAAAGTTATAAGGAACTGGATGAGATTTACGGTAATGTGGTAACGCAATACCGCCGCTACCTGGGCCATGTGATCAAGAATGTGGGCGGCATTTACGACACGCCGACGACCTACGACATGGAAGGCCCCACTTTCACGACCGTGCCCAAAGCAACCCAGAAAGAAGCGATCGACTTCCTGAATGCACAGCTTTTTAAAACACCTACCTGGCTGCTCGACCAGAATATCCTTAACAAGGTGAAGCCCGAAACCGGCGTAGAGGCCGTGAAAGCATTGCAGGAATACGCCCTAACCGCCCTTTTCCAGGGCGACCGCGCGGTGCGGTTGATGGAAACCGGCATTTCTTCCAAAAACTACACGCTCGACGACCTCTTTACCGACCTTGAAGCGGGAATCTGGTCGGAGGCGAAGGCCGGAAAACCGATAGACCTCTACCGCAGGAATTTGCAGAAAGTGTATGCCGAAAAACTGATCAGCTTGCTGAAACCCGGCCGCGCAAATGTGCAGGCCATTCCCGTGGGTGTAACTTACGGCTTCTCCACACGATCCGTAGAGCTGGAAAAAACCGATTTGCCTTCCGTAGCCCGGGCCCATCTGGAAAGCCTGAAAACGACCTTAAACGCGGCCATCGCGAAAAGCGCGGACAAAAACACCCGCTATCATTTGCAGGATGTGTCGCAGCGGATCAAGCAAGCACTCGATCCGAAATAATGAACAGCTAGTCAGGCAAGTCGGCAACGGCTTGCCTGATTGCTTTAAAACGAATCCCTACCATGCCCGAACTCGCCCGCCTGTTTCGCGAACATCCTTACTTTGCGCCTGTTGTGCAAAACGGCAAACCGTATCGCCGGCTTGACTTTACGGCCCGGAACAGCGAGCTGCTCGCGCGGGATTTATCCGAAACCTCCGATTTTACTGATTATGTGTTTAACGAGCTGCTTTCAGGAAATAGCTGCAACGGCGTTGGGGGCTACGGCGAGGACCGGGTGATTTACCGGCAGCGCAAGCACTTCACAGCCGATGCGGAAAAGCCCCGAAGTATTCATTTGGGCATTGATATCTGGACGGACGCCGGAACGCCGCTCCACGCTCCCCTGGACGGAACGGTGCACAGTTTCGCATTCAACAACCATTACGGAGACTACGGCCCGACGATCATCCTCGCGCACGAGCTCGCCGGAACGCGGTTTTTCACACTCTACGGTCACTTGTCGCTCAGCTCGTTGGAAGGCCTGGAAGCGGGCAAAGTCATCAAATCCGGCGAACGCTTCGCCGAAATCGGCCCGTACCCGGAAAACGGCCATTGGCCCCCGCATCTGCATTTCCAGGTGATCAGCGACATCGGCAACCACCACGGAGATTTCCCCGGCGTTTGCCATACAGAAGATCGGGATTATTATTTAGGCTTATGCCCTGATCCTGGCTTGATTTTGAGGATCGCCTATTGATGTTTCTTCTCCAAATTCGGCAAAAACCCTGTCAGCAACCCGATCAGCGGGAGGAAGGAGCAGATCCAGAATACATATTCGATGCTGGTTTTGTCTGCCAGGGTGCCCAGAATGGCGGAACCGATGCCGGCGATGCCGAATGCGAAGCCGAAGAATAGCCCTGCGATCATTCCTACTTTGCCCGGGATCAGTTCCTGTGCGTACACGAGGATCGCCGAGAATGCCGAGGAGAGGATCAGACCGATGATGCAGCTCAAAACGCCCGTCCAGAACAAGTTGACATAAGGCAGCAGCAATGCAAACGGCGCCGCACCGAGGATTGAGATCCAGATCACATATTTCCGGCCGATTTTATCACCCACCGGTCCGCCGACAAACGTCCCCGCCGCCACCGCAAAAAGGAATGCAAACAGGTAAATCTGCGAGCTTTGAATGGAAACGCCGAATTTATCGATCAGATAAAAGGTGAAATAGCTCGAAAGGCTGGCCATATAAATGTATTTCGAGAAGATCAGCAAAAGGAGGATCGTAATCGAAATCACCACTTTTGATTTGGGAAGATGGCTTTCCTGCGTCACCGAAGTGGCTGCTTTCTTCACAACCGTCGTCAGGTTTTGCTTATACCAGCCGCCTACCCACGACAGGATGATGATCGCCAGCAATGCCACCAGCGAGAACCAGATCACCTGGAAACGGCCATAAGGCAGCAAAATCAACGCCGCCAGCAACGGACCGAGCGAACTGCCCGCATTACCGCCCACCTGAAACAGCGACTGCGCCATCCCGTGCTTCCCGCCCGAGGCCATACGCGCCACACGCGAAGCTTCCGGGTGAAATACCGCCGAACCGATCCCGATAAGCCCTACCGAAAGCAGTACAATCTGGAAACTGTTAGCCATTGAAAGCGAAATCAGCCCGAGCAATGTAAAACACATGCCTACCGCCAATGCATAGGGCTGCGGCCTTTTATCTGTGAATGAGCCCACCAGCGGCTGAAATACCGACGCACTCACCTGGAATGTGAACGTAATGAGGCCGATTTGGGTAAAGCTGAGGTTGAACGAGTCCTTCACCATCGGGTAAATCGACGGGATGAGCGATTGCATCGTGTCGTTCAGCAAATGGGAGAAACTTAGCGCCAGAAGGATCGGAAAAACGGTCTGGGAAGTAGTGGCTGCCGCAGTGGAAACTGCCGCTACGGATTCGGCGGCCGGCGAACCGGCGGGGGAACTCTGCTCAAAGCTTTTCATAGACATTCAAAATATCCCCGACTTCCTGTTTATAGAAGTCGGGGCCTCAAAAAGAATGACGAAGGTACTGATTTCCGCCTGAATAAAGGCCGGCGGCCAAATAAAATTCTATTTCCTATGAATGGTGGTGGCGGTGGACTGCGCTCCGGCGAGGATCGTGATATCTGCAATCGTAACACGGTCAGGCGCATTCACGGCGTAAAGGATCGCGTCGGCGATGTCGCCGGGCTGTAACGGTTCGAAGCCCTGGTACACCTTATCGGCGCGTTCCTCATCGCCTTTAAAGCGAACCAGCGAGAATTCGGTTTCCACCGCGCCGGGCGCCACATTGGTAGTTCTAATGCCGTGTTGCGTCAGTTCAAGGCGCATTCCTTCGCTGATCACCTCCACAGCCGCCTTCGAGGCACAATACACGGCGCCGTTCACATAAGTTTGCTTTCCGGCAATGGAGCTGATGTTCACAATATGGCCCTTGCCGCGTTCGAGCAGGAGCGGAATGATGGCTTTGGAAACATACAGTAGGCCCTTCACATTCCCGTCGATCATCGCGTCCCAGTCGTCGGTATCGCCTTCGTCGAGTGTTCCCAGGCCGTGGGCATTGCCTGCATTGTTGACCAGAATATCGATGTTTTTCCACTCGTCGGGCAGCGCACCCACCGCCGCGAGCACGGCGCCTTTGTCGCGAACGTCGAAAATGAGCGTCGTTACTTTCACTTTCGGGGCGAGTTCAGCTGCAATCTCGTCGAGACGATCCTGGCGGCGGCCGCACAAAATAAGGTCTATTCCGGCACCGGCGAACGCTTCCGCCGTGGCCTTACCGATACCGGATGTAGCTCCGGTAATAAATGCAATACGGGACATTGAGTGAATGGTGTGGAGTGAATTACTTTTTGTTTTTGGGAATATTAAGACTGCTGAATTCGCCTTTTTCCAACTGCGCCGCCTGGCTGAAAAGCTGTACCGCGTGCTGATACACATTGTCGGTCGGGTTCAGCACCTGGAACACTTCGTTATTCAGCCCGCTTTTCTGCTTTCTGCCCCACACGTAACGACCGATGATCGCCTTCGTTTGCGAGGTAATGAGCGGTCTTGAAAGGTTCAGTTCCTTCTCGTTCGGTTTAATTCCCGCTTTGGACGCGTCTTTCACCAGCTCGACCACCATGGCGTCGCTCACTTCGAACGTTTTCAGGAACTCTTTAAACGGCAGTTTTTCCAGTTTTCTCTGGTTTTCATTGGCATACCGCAATGCATATTCGCGGATGATGTTTTTGGAATACAATTCAAAAAGATATTTGCTGTTGAGCAATGTGTCTTTCGGCACGAAAATATCCGGTGTAATGCCTCCGCCGCCGTACACGATACGGCCGCCATCGGTTTTGTATACCTTGCTTTTATCGAATTTAATGCTGTCTACGTTAAACAGCTCTCCGCTTTCGTACCGGTGCGTGAGGTCCTGGCTGTAATCTTCGCCCTTGCCGAGCTCGTAAGGTTTCTGGATGCTGCGGCCGCTCGGTGTGAAGTAGCGCGAGATGGTAAGGCGCAGCTCCGAGCCGTCCGATAGTTTGATCGGCATTTGTACCAAACCTTTTCCATAAGACCTTCTTCCCACCACCAGCGCGCGGTCGTGATCCTGCAATGCACCCGCGAGGATTTCGGAAGCTGAGGCGCTGCCTTCGTCCACGAGCACGATCAGCGGGCCCTGCTCGAACATGCCTGCCACGTGCGAACGCGTTTTGCGATCGAACCGGCTGTCTTTTCCTTCAGTGTAAACCAGCAGCTTATCGCCGGAAATAAACTCGTCGGCCATGCTTGTGGCGCGTTCCATATAACCACCCGGATTGCCGCGGAGGTCGAGAATGAGGTTTTTCAAACCATCCGCTTTCAATGTTTTCAATGCCGATTTAAACTCGTCGTAAGTGGTTTCGGAAAAACGGCTCACCTTGATATAACCGATTTCCTGATCCACCATATAGGCCGCATCCACCGAATAAGTGGGAATACGGTCGCGAACTACCGAGAAATTCATTTTGTCGTTCAGGCCCACCCTTTCAATGGCCAGGTCCACTTTTGTTCCGCGTTTGCCACGCAAGAGCTTGTAAACCTGCGCATTGCTAACGCCCGGACCCGACAGGTTTTCTTTATTCACTGAAATAATGCGATCGCCACTCTGGATACCGGCAGCCTCCGACGGACCTCCGCTCAATGGCGTTACCACGTAAACCGTGTCGTTGTAAATATTGAATTCGACCCCGATGCCGTCAAATCCCGATTCGAGCTGCGAGCGTGCCGCGGTAGCTTCCTCGGAATTGAAATAGGCCGTATGCGGATCAAGCTTTTCGAGCATTTTGGAGATCGAGAAATCCACCAGTTCCTCGGTATTGACCGAATCGACATAGTTGTTTTCGACGAGCATTAATACTTCCCTGAATTTGCTGTACCCTTTGGCAACATCGGACAGTTTTTTACCTCCGCTGAAAAACGTGCTCCCCAGCAGCACTCCCGCCGCCAGCGTGATCGCGATGATAATAGGCAAGCGAACTACGGATTTCGAGTTCTGGATCGGGGGCTGAGGTCTTTCTGAGTTCATACCTGTCAAAATTAGGAGTATGGGCCGGCATAGGGGAATAGGATATTTCCCCAACGTGAATTAAACGATTTTGGTTGCCTAATGCAAATGAATGCAGGGCGTTAACAGACCAACAGCACGTATTCCTAGATGAATGCTTTTAATGACTCGGGATTCCGCATCGTGTCAATGTTGATGCACTTCGCCGGGTCTTGCCCCATGAGTATCCGCTTCATCGGCGCTTCCATCTTTTTTCCGTTGATTGTGTAAGGAATGTCGCCAACCTGCTCGATGGTGTCGGGCACGTGGCGCGGGCTGTATTGGGTGCGTAATGTATCCTTAATCTGCGTTTTGAGTTCGTCGGTCAGTTCCTTGTCTTTGGCAAGGACGACAAACAGCGATATCGTGCCCTCGCCGTTCGATTTTTCGAGATAAACGGCCAGGCTGTCTTTTACATCGGGGATGCTCTCCACCGCCCGGTAAATCTCGGCGGTGCCAATGCGGACCCCGCCGCGGTTGAGCGTGGCATCGGACCGGCCGTAAATGATCACCGATTTCCGGTCCGTAACTTTAATCCAGTCGCCATGGCGCCACACGTGCGGGTACATTTCGAAATAGCTGGAAAGGTATTTTTCGTGATGGTAGTCGTTCCAGAAATAAATCGGCATGGACGGCATGGGCTGCGTAATCACCATTTCGCCCAGTTCGTTCAAGACGGGCTGGCCCTGCTCGTCGAAGGCCTCGATCTTCGCTCCGAGCATCCGGCATTGGATTTCGCCTGCATACACGGGCAGAAGCGGGCACCCGCCTACAAATGCGCTGCATACGTCCGTACCCCCGCTGAGCGAAATCAGCCACACATCCTTTTTGACCTGCTTATAAATCCATTCAAAAGTCTCCGGCGGGAGCGGCGACCCGGTGGAGCCGATCGTTTCCAGATGGCCCAGCCGCTCAGAGGTAATGCTTACGCCGCTTTTCATGGACGCGATAAAAAATGCCGCCCCGCTGCCAAAATGCGTGATTTTGGCCTTTTCAACCAAAGTCCAGAGCATTTGTGACGATGGGTAGGCCGGCGCACCGTCGTACATTACCAGCGTGGCACCGCAAAGCAGCGAGCTCAATGCGTAGTTCCACATCATCCAGCCGGTGGTGGAATACCAGAAATACCGGTCGCCCGGTTTCACGTTCTGGTGCAGCACCAATGCTTTCATATGCTCGATGAGGCAGCCGCCTACGCTGTGGGTAATGGCTTTCGGCTTGGCGGTGGTTCCCGACGAATAGAGTATCCAGATCGGGTGATCGAACGGTACAGGCTCGAAATCGATCCCGAAGTTTTCGAAATGCAGAATGTCTTCCCAGGCCGTAAATCGGTCGGGGCGGGTTTCTGAAAAAATATTGTCGATCAAAACCGTGTCGCCAACGCTGGGCAGCGCGGCGGAAAGCTCTCCGGCGAACGAGGTAATGTCGTAGGTTTTGCCATTATAAACATACCCGTCCACGGTGAACAGCACCTTCGGCTCGATTTGCGCGAACCGTTCGGTAATGGCGGGTTTGCCGAAATCGGGCGAACAGGACGACCAGACGGCCCCTACCGCGTTCGTCGCCAGGAATGCGACCACAGCCTGCGGAATATTCGGAAGTACGGCCGCAACACGGTCGCCCGGCCTTACGCCCCGCTGTTTCAGCCAGGTAGAAACGGCTGCCACCTGCGCTTCCAGCGTTTCCCAGGAAATCTCCACAAGTTCCGACCGCTCCGATTGAAAAATGAGCGCCGGACGGTCCTTCGTTCTGTTCCTGAAAATATGTTCGGCGTAGTTCAGTTTCGACCGGGTAAACCACCGGGTGCCGATCAGTCCGTTCAGCGGCTTTTGCAGCACTTCCAGGTAGAGGTCGTGCGATTTGATATTGAAATAATTCCAGAGGCTTTCCCAGAAATCTTCCAGGTCGGTCACCGACCATTCCCACAAATCATGATACGACCGGAAATAAAGGCCTTTTTTGACAAACAGCCAATCCATATACTTTTTCAGATTGGACTGTTCCAAAAGAGCCCTCCCCGGCTTCCACAACGGTTGCGCCTGCGCCTCAACTGACATAATACACTTGTTAATGAAGGTTTAGTTAGGTAAAAATGGCCACTTCCGGCGGCATTTCTCCGATAGTACTTATAAACGTTTCCATATCATTTTTGACATAAACACATTCAAAAATTTTTACCCGGAAAAATTCACGTATCTTTGCAGGCTAATTTTTTATAACACTAGTACTCTGACCATCAGATACGTTGGCTAACCAGTTTTAGTGGCGATTCAAACCATTTTGTGCGAATTAAAGCACTAATCGGTTACAAGGTAAATTTGTAAGAGGAAAATAAATCCAGTAGTGATACTGCATTCCTGATGAGAAACAGAAATAACTCCCGAGGCGGAAACAGTTCCCGCCCGTCAGCCGGTGGCTCCAAAGGCGGAGGCGGCTTCTTCAAACGTGCTAAACCCGAGGTAGAAAGTCGGTTTAGCAAGCCCAGCATTAAAAAATCCAGTCTGAAATTCTCCGCTTCGGCCGATAACAAAGGTCAGAAAGCACGCCCGAGCTTCGATCATGAGAAGCCAAGGGAAGATCGTGGGGCCTTTGATAAGCCGCGTTTCGACAAGCCTGGCTTTGGCAAACCCGATTTCAAGAAATGGGATAAAGGCGGCAACGATCGCCCGTTCCGTCGCGAAGGCGATTCTGCCGAGCGTGGTTTCAAGAAGGATTTTGGTAAAAAAGATTTCCGTTCCGGCGACCGCTTCGGCGACAGAAAACCATTCGGCGACCGTCCCGAAAGAGGCGGCTTCGGCGGAGAGCGTAACCGCGAGTTCAAACCGCGTTTCGACCGGGATAACGACGAGCGCGAGTTCAGACCACGTCCGGACAGAGATTCCCGCGATTTCAAATCCCGCCCTGAAAGAGGTAATGGCGATCGCGAATTCAAGCCTCGTTTAGATAAAGACAACGGTGACCGTGAGTTCAAACCTCGTTTCGATAGAGAAAGCGGCGATCGCGAATTTAAACCACGATTTGAAAGAGACGGCGGCCGCGAGTCCAAGCCGGGCTTTGATAAGCCGCGATTCGAAAGAGGTGACCGCGATGCAAGATCGGACAGGCCTTCGCGCTCATTTGACCGTAGCGAAGGCTCTTTTAAAAAAAAAGAAGATAGGGACGAAAAGCCTTACCGCTCCCGTTTCCAGGACGAAGAAGAGCAGGACCGCAGCGGGTTGGAGAGACGAGTAGGACGGTACGAAACGGCACCGCGCTACAATCTTGACAATTACGAGCAAAAAAAGAAGCCTTCGGCAAGACATAAGGACAAGGAGGAAACCGACGAGATCCGCCTGAACCGCTACATTGCTAATGCGGGCATTTGCTCACGCCGAGAGGCCGACGACCTGATTTCTTCCGGCCAGATTTCGGTGAATGGCAAGATCGTCACTGAAATGGGTTATAAAGTGCGCCCGACCGATGTGGTGAAATACGGCAAGAAAGCATTGAACCCGGAGAAAATGGTGTACATTCTCATCAACAAACCGAAGGATTACATCACCACCACCGACGATCCCGAAGAGCGCAAAACGGTGCTCGACATTATCGCCGGCGCATGCTCCGAGCGCGTGTACCCCGTAGGCCGCCTCGACCGCAATACCACCGGGCTGCTGTTGCTCACCAATGATGGTGAACTGGCCGAAAAGCTGACGCACCCTTCCAGCGGCATCAAGAAGATCTACCAGGCCGAACTCGACAAGCCGATTACGACTGAGGATTTTGAGCAGCTGAAAGCCGGAGTGGAACTGGAAGACGGTTTCATCCGCCCCGACGAAGTAGGTTTGGTAACGCCAGACGCGCAGGTGGTGGGCCTTGAAATCCACAGCGGCCGCAACCGCATCGTTCGCCGGATGTTCGAACACCTGGGCTACGAAGTTCAGAAACTCGACCGTACTGTTTTCGCAGGTTTGAACAAAAAGGATTTGCCACGTGGTAAATGGCGCTTCCTGACGGAAAAAGAGGTGATAAAACTGAAATTCCTGCTTTAATTACGAAGCATTTGAAAACAAGAAGGGCTGCGATGGTGATCATCGCAGCCCTTTATTTATGCATTCTACTATGAATTACAATCTGAATCCGAACGAGTACACATCGTAAGGCGCATCAGGATAAAGTCCTTCAAACTGCACCATCGACTCTTCTTTGCCGGCAATCGCCGCTTCGAACTCTTTCACGGTTTTAACAGCCTTGCCATTCACTTTGGTAATGATGAAACCTTCTTCCACCTGCGAGCGGGCAAACTTGCCACCGTTGATCGAGAGTACTTTCACACCACCGTCGATTTTATAGCGCGATAGTCGTTGCTTTTCCTGGTCGCTCAGGTTACCGAATTGCGCGCCCAGCGAGCTCATTACCGCAGCGGATTCGTCGCGTTTGATGATTTCAGAACCACCTGTGCGGTTACGCAATGTGATGCTGAGGTCTTTTTCCTTGCCATCGCGGTTGACGGTCACATTCACCTTATCGCCAGGTTTGTGCAAACCGATGGATTGCTGCAATTCAGGAATAGAGTGGATATTCATACCGTCCACTTTCACGATCACGTCGCCTTTGGCTACTCCACCTGCTTTTGCGGCGCTATTTTCGGTGAAATCACGAACGTAAACGCCGTCGTTCACTTTCACACCGTATTCTTCTGCTTTACGGCTGTCGAGATCGTCGAGGGAAATACCCAGGTAACCACGCTGCACATTACCGAATTTGATCAAATCGCTAGATACTTTCTTCACAATGCTCGATGGCACAGCGAATGCGTAACCTGCGAAACTGCCGGTGGGGCTTGCGATAGCAGTGTTGATACCGATCAGCTCGCCTTTGAGGTTCACCAATGCACCACCACTATTACCGGGGTTCACCACGGCGTCGGTCTGGATAAACGATTCCAGCGGAGAATCACCGGGAGCGGATGACGTTGGCTGCATCTGGTTGCGGCGCGACTGGCCGATAATGCCCAACCCGCGGCCTTTCGCACTTACGATACCGGCTGTAACGGTAGATTCGAGGTTGAAAGGGTTACCCACGGCAACCACCCACTCCCCTACTTTCACGGCATCGGAATTACCCAGCGTAACGGCCGGCAAGTCCTTACTTTCGATTTTGATTACCGCAATGTCGGTAGAAGGGTCGGTGCCAATGATTTTCGCTCTGAATTTGCTTTTGTTATGCAGCGTCACTTCCAGTTCCTGCGCGCCTTCCACCACGTGGTTGTTGGTCACAATGTAGCCGTCGTTAGAAATAATCACACCGGAACCGGTTGCTTCCGACTGCTGCGGGCCGCGCGGGCTGCCGAAGTCATCGCCGAAAAAGTCGCGGAAAATATCCGGGATCTGCTGCTGGCCGCGTGACGACTGTCTTGTGCTTGTGGACTTAATGTGAACCACCGTGGGCGTAGTCGCTTCGGCTGCATACACAAAGTCACCGGGAGCACCGGCAGGAGCGCCGGCCGAGGTAAAACGGGCAAGGGGTTCGGAACCGGCTTCTTTAAAAATTACATCCTTATCATTATCGGGAGCCAGAATTTTGAGGCCAGCTATGGTTGACGCGCTTGAAATCAACCCAACCAACACCAAACCTTTCCAATTTGTTTTCATAGACATATGTTGGGGTTATATTTTATAGACAAATAACGCAAATCGACTTACAAATTATTCCCGTTGTAGAACCGTTTAACATCTTTTAACAAAGATATTCCATTTGGGAATTTACTAAAATATCCTGCCAGGGGATTATCCTTCGGCCTCCATAAAAAAGGCGTTATCCTTACGAATAACGCCCATTAAGTGAGGTCCTTCCGACTAAGCGATATCGATCAGACGGGCCGGTTTTTCTTTCGCTTCCTCACGTTTCGGAAGCGCGATGCTCAGAATGCCATCGGCATAATTTGCCTCGATCCTGTCGCCATCAATTGTGTTAGGTAATGTGAAGGTTCTTTGGAAGGAAGTATATTTGAATTCCTTCCTGGTGTACTTCTCGTTTTTGTTTTCTTCCTTCTGCTCTTTTTCAGCTGAAATGGTAAGCTGATTTTTTTCGAGGTTCAGCTTGAAATCAGATTTTTGAAGGCCCGGAGCCGCAACTTCAATGCGGAAACCTTCTTCGTTTTCAACCACGTTCACAGCTGGTACGGTGCCCGCAAATGCAGGGGTGTTGTACTCGTTAAAAAGATCCTTACCAAAAAATCCGTTCAAATAAGAAGGACCTGCGAAATGTTTGACTAATGTGCTCATTGTTATCAGGTTTTATGTTTTTAGTTTTCTCAGTTTTGCTAACCTTGCGGTTATGTCCTCTATATAACAACTTCTGTTCCGAGGCGGAAAAAGCAAAAACTACCAGACAAAATGGCCGAATTTGGTAGTTTCATGAAAAAAGTTAGCGACAAAATGACCGATTCGGTCTTTGCAGCGCATCAAAAATGACATAAGCCCATTGGGAAACCAATGAGCGGACATTCTCAGTAAGATTTATTATTTCAATTCAAGAATGGCGCAAGCCTGTTCCGAGGCGGATTGCTCGGCTTTCTTTTTCGTGAAACCATTGCCGATGGCGAATGGCTCGTCGTTCACGAGGATCTGGGAAATGAACTCGCGGTGGTGCCGGGTGCCCCGTTCTTCGAGGATTTCAAAACGGATTTCTTTGCCCTCGCGCTGCGCCCATTCGATGATGAGGCTTTTGAAGTTCACATTATTCTGGATAATGCTATCCAGGTCGTAATGCGTGATGAGCTTGCTTATAATGAAGGTGCGAGTGAAGCGGAAACCCTTATCGAGGTAAATAGCGCCGACGAATGCTTCGAGCGCGTCGCCGTACATGGATGAGCGGGGCGACATGCCGCGGCGGTTACCGTCGTATTCGATCAGGCGATCGAGGCCCAGCTTACGCGAAATCTGGTTCAGCGACTCGCGGTTCACAATCCGTGAACGGATTTCGGTGAGGAAGCCCTCGTCTTTGTAAGGATATTTGGTAAAAAGAAATTCTGCTACCACCATGCCCAGCACCGCGTCGCCCAGGTATTCAAGGCGCTCGTTCGACTCCCTGAAACCTTTGATAGCGGTTTCACGGGAAGCGGAAGTGTGCCGGAAAGCCAGCTGATACACGCCGAGATTGGAAGGCTTGTCGCCTATAACATGCGCAATCGACTCCTTAAATTTTTTGTCCTCGGCAGTTCCACTTCTGAACAGGGAAAGTATCGGTATAAGAATTCGCTTTGCCAATGGTAGAGATTTAATCAGTCTTCGTATTTCTTGAAAACGACTGACGCATTATGACCTCCGAAACCGAAAGTATTGCTCAAAGCGATATTTACGCGACGTTTTTCAGCTTTGTTGAATGTAAGCTTCAACCGCGGATTGATTTCCGGGTCGTCGGTAAAGTGGTTAATGGTAGGCGGCACGACCTGGTCTTTGATCGCCATGATACAGGCGGCAGCTTCAATCGCTCCTGCTCCTCCCAATAAATGCCCTGTCATCGATTTCGTTGAGCTGATATTCAGATCATATGCATGCTCGCCGAAGAATTTTTCTATGGCTTTGATCTCCTGCGGATCACCGATCGGGGTAGATGTACCGTGGGTGTTGATGTAATCGATGTCCTCAGGCTTGATACCTGCGTTTTCGACTGCATTCTTCATTACAATATAAGCGCCGAGCCCTTCCGGGTGCGGAGCCGTGATGTGATAGGCGTCGGACGACATACCGGCACCGATCATTTCGGCATATATTTTGGCCCCGCGTGCTTTCGCATGTTCGAGTTCTTCCAAAATAATGGCCGCGCCACCTTCTCCGAGCACAAAACCGTCGCGATCCTTGTCATAAGGCCTTGAAGCGGTTTCGGGCGAATCATTTCTTTCGGACAATGCCTTTAATGCATTGAAACCGCCCACACCGGCAATGGTAACTGCCGCTTCCGAACCGCCGGAGATACACACATTCATCAAACCAAGTTTGATATAGTTGAATGCGTCGATCAATGCGTTGGTCGCCGAAGCGCAGGCCGATACCGTGATAAAATTGGGACCCCGGAAACCATAGCGGATCGACAGTACGCCCGAAGCGCTGTCGACGATCATTTTCGGGATAAAGAAGGGATTGAAGCGGGGAGTTCTGCCGTTCTCGGAATAGTTCATCACTTCTTCCTCGAAAGTTTTGAGGCCACCGATACCGGAGCCCCAAATTACACCGGCTTTGTCGAGATCAAGCGTATCTGCGTCAAAGCCGGCGTCCTTCATCGCTTCATCTGCTGCGATGACGGCGTATTGTGTAAAGGGGTCCATTTTACGGGCTTCTTGCCGAGGGATGTAATTCGTAACGTCCAGGCCTTTTACCTCACACGCAAAACGGGTACGAAACTTCTCAGCGTCGAACCGCGTAATGGGGGCTGCACCGCTTACGCCTGCAACCAGATTTGACCAAAAGGTAGGAACATCATTGCCAACGGGCGTCAAAGCGCCCATTCCTGTAATTACAACTCGCTTAAAACTCATAAAATTGGGACAGAATAGAAGATTGTACTGGTAAAAACCGAGATTACTTCACGTTTTCTTCCAGATATGCAACAGCCTGACCAACTGTACCGATGTTCTCTGCCTGATCGTCAGGGATAGAAAGATTGAATTCTTTTTCGAATTCCATAATCAATTCAACGGTGTCTAGAGAGTCCGCTCCCAAGTCGTTCTGGAAGTTTGCTTCCGGTGTAACCTCCGACTCTTCAACGCCGAGTTTTTCGACGATAATTTGCTTAACTCTTTCTGCAATTGCTGACATTTTATAATCACTTTTTGGTTAAAATCGCCACAAAGAAAGATATTTCAGTTCACTTTTTCAAAAATTTTTTAAACTGGCCTTTTTATTGCACAATCCCTGTTTAAAATAAAAAAAAGCAGGAAATCAGCCTTTTAGAAGGGCTGTATTTCAAGAAATATGCGGCGTGTAAACAGAACATTACAGATAGCCGTACATTCGCAAAACATTTATCAATATCTATACCAACGCCCGTATGATCTCGATACCGAAGCTGAAAAATACCGATTCGACCTCCTTTTTCCTGATGGCCGGCCCCTGTGCGATCGAAGGACGGGACATGGCCCTGCGGATCGCCGAACATATCGTTACGGTTACCGACCGCCTGCGCATTCCTTATATATTCAAAGGCTCCTACCGCAAAGCCAACCGCACCAAAATCGACTCATTTACGGGTATTGGCGATGAAAAAGCACTGAAAATCTTGCAGGAAGTAAGTCAGACTTTCGGCATTCCTACTGTAACCGACATCCACGAATCGCACGAGGCCGCGTTGGCTGCGGAGTATGTGGACGTGCTCCAAATCCCTGCATTCCTCTGCCGCCAGACCGAATTACTGGCCGCCGCCGCACGCACGGGCAAGGCGGTGAATGTAAAAAAGGGGCAATTTCTTTCCGGTGCATCAATGAAATTTGCCGCTGAAAAAATCAATGAGGTAAATCCGGACGCACAGGTAATCCTCACCGACCGCGGTAACAGCTTCGGCTACGGCGACCTGGTGGTGGATTATCGCAACCTGCCGGAAATGGCTGCATTCGGCGTGCCGGTGGTAATGGATTGCACGCATTCATTGCAGCAGCCCAATCAAACATCCGGCGTAACCGGCGGCAAACCGAAACTGATCGAAACGATTGCCAAAGCCGCCATTGCAGTGGGCGCGGACGGTCTTTTTATTGAAACCCATTTCAATCCCTCCGAAGCCAAGTCCGACGGCGCCAATATGCTGCCGCTCGATCAGCTGGAAGGACTACTGGAAAGACTCGTACGTGTGAGAGAAGCTATTTTATGATCCCAAAAACCATGAAGGCATATCTGATATGCCTTTTTCTTTTGCTCCAAATTCTTCCGCAGGCCGCATTCGCGCAGGAAGATTCTGTCAAACTCTGGAAGGTTACAGCGGGAGATATAATACCGCCGGTGACGCTCGGATTGGCTGCATTTGTGGTTCAGGGGAAGATCAGCCGGCAATTGCAGGAACACGTCACTTCCAGATATCCCGATTACCGCACCAAAGTGGACGATTACCTCGTCTACGCGCCCGGTGTGGTGAGCCTCGGACTTGCCTCGGCCGGAGTAAAGGGCCGCCACAAGCTCGGCGACCAGGTGATCCTGGCATTGCTCTCCAACATCATCGCGCAGGGCGTAACGCAGGGGTTTAAAAGGATTTCACAATACCCGCGCCCGAACGGCGAGGATAATCACTCGTTCCCATCGGGGCATAGCACCACGGCATTCGCCAATGCGACGATCCTGCACGAAGAGTACGGGCATCGCAGCATATTATATAGCATAGGCGGCTACGGGACGGCCACGGCCGCAGGAACCATGCGCGTACTCGGCAATCACCACTGGCTCGCGGATGTGCTGATGGGTGCGGGAATTGGCATAGGCGCCACAAAGCTCGTGTACATCAGCTACCCCTGGATGCAAAAGCAGGTGCGGAGGATAAAAGCACGGCGACACAGCGAAAAAAATTAAATGCTGCTGACATAGGGTTGTCATTCGGGGCTTCCAACTTTGTAGAAACATCTGTTAGCCATGCAAACGAAAACCATTCAGCCGATCCACGTTTTGTGCTTTGAAACGCGGACTTCGTTAAAGGAAATCCTTCAATATGTACGTGTAGAAGCCCGCAGATTGTATCGGGATGCCGTTCGAAACGACCTCGAAATCACGGGCCCGGTGTATTGGATTTACCAGGGTGCGGACGGCCAGGCGGATACGGTTTTTACATTAACCATTGCATTACCCGTTACGCCACCCACACACACGATCAATTCGCCCTACCAGTTGAAGCAGCTCGAAGCATTCGAATGCGTCAGCGAGGACCTTTATGGAAATTGGGATGGACTCTCGAATACTTATGGCTCGCTGTTTGGCGAGATCATGTCCCGAAAGCTCGTGCCATCAGGCCAGAACCGGGAAATTTACCTGAATATGGATTTCGAAAACCCGGAGCGCAACATTACCGAGGTTCAGATCGGTATTGTGAAATAGCCAAACTAACATACTACTTCTTCATCACGCGATGTCATATTGCACTTACGTCAACAACAACCCGTCGGAGCAGGCTGATTACCTGCTCCACAAACATTACCACGACCACCAATACGGCTTCCCGATCGACGACGACGACGAGCTTTTCGGGAGACTGTTGCTGGAAATCAACCAGGCCGGACTAAGCTGGACATTAATGCTCCGGAAGCAGTACAGTTTCCGGTCGGCCTACGACAATTTCTCCATTGAAAAAGTAGCCGCATACGGCGAATCCGACCGCGAACGCCTGCTGGCCGACCCGGGCATTGTGCGTAACCGGCTGAAAGTGAATGCAGCCATCGTGAATGCGCAGAAAATTCTGGAATTGAAACAGGAATACGGCTCATTCAAAGGCTGGATCGACGCGCATCACCCTTTGACCAAGGAACAATGGATCAAGCTTTTTAAGAAGACCTTTAAGTTTACCGGCGGAGAAATCGTGAATGAGTTTTTGATGAGTACAGGCTATTTGCCTGGCGCTCACGATGCGGATTGCCCGGTTTTTGCTCTTACTAATGTCACGCAAGCTCACAAATGATCACGCATGTAAGCAACCAAGTCAGCCGGCTTATCCGTTTGCAGACCATGCACGCCTTTGCGCAATGCCTCGTTCCATGATGCAGGACCTTCGGCAGGATTTTGTACATCGAGCCAAACGAATACGTTTTTGATGCGGGCGGCCTCCACCAATTCAGGAGTCGTAACATTATCCAGCACATCCACATAAATCCGGCTGATAAAACTCCGCAACTGCTCCTCATTGGTAACCTCCTTGGGCAGGCTTGCCATCAGCGGCACACGCGGTGCAACTTCCCTCCATTTATGATATTGCTCCTCGCTATTGATATAAATGACGATTTGATGCTCCATTCCCGCCGCTTTGATTTGCTTCCAGGTCTCTTCCACATCGGCGTCTTTGAAATCGAGGTAAATGTTAATTTTCCCCTTGCACAGCGCCAGCACCTCCTTAAACTCGGGAATCCGGTGGGTTCTCTTGTTTCGGTTAAAAACCTGCAATTCCGCCACTTCTGCCCAGCTCATATCGGCAACTTTACCTGCACCATTCGTCGTCCGATCGACTTTCGCGTCATGAAGGGCGATCAGATGACCGTCTTTGGTTGTCCTTAAATCCACTTCCACATAATCCGCTCCACAGTTGATGGCCTCCCGGGTCGATGCCAATGTGTTTTCCGGCACATTCACATGGTTGCCGCGATGCGCTATCACGACCGTTTCGTGCTTCGATTTCGGTAAATCCGGGTGGTTATGAAGCTGCGCCTGAGCGAACGCAGGAAAAGTCAACGAGACTACGATCCAGAGATTTTTGTTCAACAGTTTCATCACGAATTTCAGGTTATCAGTGGGGTTACCGTTTTGGGGCTTAATAAGACTAATATGTCGCTAAAAAAAGAGTCTACAAGTGAAAAACGCATTTCAGCTCATAGACTCATCTACTCAAAACTTTAAAACTTATTGTATCTCAAAGCTCGCCAGCTTCACAAATTCCTGTACGCGGGCATTGATTTCTTCTTTCGAGAGGTTCACGAGGCGCTCGGTACCGAATTTCTCCACGCAGAACGACGCCATGGCCGATCCGTAGATAATCGCACGCTTCATGTTTTCGAAAGAAATATCGTCGGTAGCGGCCAGATAGCCGATAAAACCGCCCGCAAACGAATCACCGGCGCCGGTTGGATCGAAAACTTCTTCCAAAGGCAATGCAGGCGCGAAGAAAATGCGGTCGTCCTGGAACAGCAATGCGCCGTGTTCGCCCTTCTTGATGATGAGCGTTTTAGGACCCATTGCCATGATTTTCTTAGCAGCTTTGCGCAGTGAATATTCGCCGGAAAGCAGGCGCGCTTCCTCGTCGTTGATGGTGAGAAGGTCCACCAGTTTCAAAACCGATTTGAGATCGTCCAGCGCGATGTTCATCCACAGGTTCATGGTATCGAGCATGATCAGCTTCGGGCGTTTCGCCAGGCGCTCGATCACCAGTTTCTGGGTTGCAGGAACCGTGTTGCCGAGCATGAGGTACTCGGTACCCTGGTACGAATTGGGGATAATGGGGTCGAAATGCTCCATGACATTGAGCTCTGTAATGAGCGTGTCGCGGGTGTTCATATCCTCATGGTACTTACCCGACCAGAAGAATGTCTTGCCATCCTGCACAATCTCCAAACCCTTGGTATCCACGCCGTGTTCTTCGAGCAAACCGATCATGTCCTGCGGAAAATCACCGCCTACCACTGCCACGAGGTTATTTTGTTGGGTAAAATAGGAAGCAGCTAGTGTGATGTAAGTGGCTGCACCACCGATAATTTTGTCTGTTTTTCCAAACGGGGTTTCGAGCGCATCGAATGCAACAGATCCTACGGTAAGTAAACTCATAAGTGATTACTGTATTGATTTTAAGTTAGTTTCAAACTGGATTTTAAACGCAAAAACGCTGCGAAGATAAACAAAACGACCGAATAGCCTCTCGCCGCCTGCTCATTCTCACCCAGACCTACAAATCAATGTTGGGTTATTTGCTATTTTTGTCACATCGCATTAGAATCAACTATATACACCTATGAATTCCACCGAACGTGCAAGAATGCACATGGATCAGGCGAAACTGATTCTAGAAGAGAGAGCGTTAAAAAAATACCGTCTGTTCTATAATCGGAGATATGTGAAAATGGCAGGAAGAGTGGCGCATAAGGGCATGGTAATAGCTCTTAACGGCTTGCTCGGAGTCAAGGGACAAACGGAAATGCCGGATGATGTCTATCAAAATGCGCTTTACAAGTGCGATAAACGAATGGTTCGGACATTTGTTCTGGCAAACTATGTTCTTGATCCGGCAATGCGATATTACGGCTGCCAGAGTGCCAAATATGTAAGTCTGGGTTTGAAAGCTGCCGACCACTTAATTACCCGGATCGAAAAAATACAAAAGCGTAGATTAGAAAAACCAGTAATCAAGAAAGTACATATAAATGACCGCACAAACTTTCCAGCCACTTAAAATATTCAATACGCTTACCCGTAAAAAGGATGTTTTCGTTCCCATTGCGCCTCCGTATGTCGGCATGTATGTGTGCGGGCCGACCGTTTATAACAATGTGCATTTAGGCAACATCCGCACGTTTCTCTCTTTCGATATCCTGTTCCGCTACCTGACGCACATCGGTTACAAAGTGCGCTACGTCCGCAATATCACCGACGTGGGCCACCTGGTAGGCGACGGCGACGAAGGGGAAGACAAAATCGGGAAAATGGCCAAGCTCCAGAAGCTGGAACCGATGGAGATCGTGCAACGCTATACCAATGATTTTCATGAAGTCACAGCCGTTTTCAACCTCCTTTCCCCCAGCATCGAACCAACGGCAACAGGACATTTGATCGAACAGATCGAAGCCGTGGAGGCGCTGATCGAGAAAGGCGTCGCTTACGAGTCCAACGGCTCCGTGTATTTCGATATCAACAAATACCAGGCAGGCGGCAATGAATACGGCAAGCTGTCCGGGCGCATTATTGAGGACCTCCTCAACGAAACCCGCGATCTCGACGGTCAGGCCGAAAAGCGCAACCCGCTCGATTTTGCATTGTGGAAAAAAGCCAGTCCTGAGCACATTATGCAATGGGAATCGCCCTGGGGCAAAGGCTTCCCCGGCTGGCATTTGGAATGTACTTGCATGAGTGCCAAATACTTAGGCAAACAATTCGACATTCATGGCGGTGGTATGGACTTGAAATTCCCTCACCACGAATGCGAGATCGCGCAGGGCAAATCGCTCACCGGCGAAGAACCGGTGCGCTACTGGATGCATACCAACATGCTCACCGTCAACGGACAGAAAATGTCGAAATCGCTCGGCAACTCGTTCCTTCCGGCCGAACTGTTTTCCGGCAACCATGAGTTGCTCGAACAGGCGTACAGCCCGATGACCGTGCGTTTTTTCATGCTCCAAAGCCAGTACCGCAGCACACTCGATTTTTCAAACGACGCATTGAAAGCCGCCCAAAAAGGCTACAAAAAGCTAGCAAACGGCCTGCGCCTCGCGAAAATGCTCACCTACACGCATGAGGATGGCGTAAATGCGGATGACGCGAAAAAAGCCGACATTGAAAAGTCGATCGACGGGTTTTACAACGCCATGAACGACGACCTGAACACCGCCGTAGCATTCGCGAACCTGTTCAACATGTTGAAATACATCAACATGCTCAATACAGGTCAGCTTAAATCCGTCGCTTTGGGTGAGGCTGTATTTACTTCGCTGAAAGAAAAATTCGTGATTTTCTTCGAGGATGTGCTCGGTTTGAAAGAAGAGCTCGCCGAAGGGCACGCGATCCTGGACGGAATGCTGAAACTGTACCGCGAATTTAAACTCTCGCAGAACTACGAAAAAGTGGACGAAATCCGTTCTTATTTCAAAAACCAGGGCCTGGTGATCCGTGACACCAAGACCCGGATCGATTGGGCTTACGAGGAATAACCATGAAAAAGCGGCAGTCGGTTTTTGCATTCATACTTTTGGCGGCATTCGTGCTGGGTGGCGTCGCTTACCTGGCCGGGTCATTTTCCGGCGGAGATAAAACCGCCGAAACGCCGGCCGCAGGGCCCGCACCCGTTTTTGTGAAGGAAGGCGAAGTGTCATTTCTCAGAAAGGGTGAGACTTATAAAAAAATCGATGTCGAAATAGCGGAAAACGAGGCGGAGCGAAATAAAGGCCTGATGTTCCGGCCCTACCTGCCCGATTCGGTAGGTATGCTCTTCATTTTCGAGCAGCCGGATACGCATTCGTTCTGGATGAAAAACACGTCGATCCCGCTCGACATTATATATGTAGGCCCGGACAAAACGATCGTTTCCATTGCAGAGAACACCCGGCCCTATTCAGAAGCAAGCATCCCGCCAAATGGTATCGTACAGTACGTGGTGGAGGTGAATGCTGGTTTTACAAAAAATAACAATATTCAGTCAGGAGATGCCATTTCTTTCTAATAGATTGTTTTTCAAAAGATTACCAATCCTAGTTGCGATCATCGCCGGAGCTTACGGCTGCAATAGCAACACCAGTTCCGAACAAACCGCCGAGCAAGCACCGGCCGCATTGGTTAAAAGTGCCGACTTCAATGCCGACAGTGCCCTTCAATTTGTACAAAAACAGGTGGATTTCGGCGCGCGCGTGCCCAACAGCGCCCCGCACAAAGCCTGTGGCGATTACCTGGTTGCGACGCTCAAAAAATACGGCTGGGAAGCTACCGAGCAACCATTCAACGCCACAACGTACGACGGTACCAAACTGAATGCCCGGAACATCATCGGCAGCTTCAACCCAAAAGCAAGCAAGCGCATATTACTCGCTGCGCACTGGGATTCGCGCCCGTTCTCCGATCAGGATTCGCTGGTCAAAAACAAGCCGGTTCTTGCCGCCAACGACGGTGCGAGCGGCGTAGGCGTTCTATTGGAAGTTGCGCGGGTACTTTCGAAAGAAGCCCAGAAACCCGACATCGGCGTCGATATTATTTTCTTCGATGCGGAAGACTGGGGCTCGTCGGATTCCGGGGATAACGGCATCGAATACAGCGGCTTCTGCCTTGGCTCAAAGCATTGGGCTGCTAACAAGCATAACCCGGGTTACACCGCTTATTTTGGTGTGCTGCTCGATATGGTGGGCGCGAAAGGGGCGACATTCTTCAAGGAAGGCTATTCCATGCAAATGGCAGGTGACGTGGTGCGGCAGGTGTGGACAACCGCCAGCCGCCTCGGTTACAGCAATTATTTCATCGACGAAGCCGGCGGCGCCATCACGGACGACCACGTGCCCGTGAACAAAGTAGCACGCATTCCGATGATCGACATCATCCACACCAATCAGCATAACCTCAGCAAAACATTCTTCGATCAATGGCATACATCACACGATACCATGGAAAACATTGATCCGAAAACCCTGAAAGCCGTCGGCCAGACACTCATTCAGGTGTTGTACCAGGAAGCGCAGGACCAGCCGTTGTAATTACATCCGTTTCACAACAATCCACACGTCCGCATTGCGCCCTTTATCGTCGCTGCACGAAACCTTTACACGCCCCAGCGGCGGGGTTAGGAAGATACTTTCCTGCGGGGATGACTTTTGGAATAACTTATCATTGATATACCAATAAACCTCCTGGACGTCGTTCGCGGCCTGGCAGGCGAGCTGGATCTGCTGCGGCTCATCCTTGCGAATGTAGTATTCGCTGCCGTCGTTCGGGCTGACGATCAGCGGGGCGCCCTCGTGAAAAACCCTTTCACACAGCGGGTTATGCGGTGGAATCTTCGGATAAGGCAACTTCTGCATTTCATAAAACGCGATCAACTCCGGCGCAAGGTTGGGATAAGCCTTTTTCTCAAACCCGCTTTCAGGGAGGCAATAGGTGCAGTACGACATTTTACCTTTCGCATCCGTAAACACCCAGCGCATATGCTGGCATTTATGATAGGCAGACACCCCCAAGATGTACTGGTCGGGCACCTGGTGATCACAGAAATCGGACGGAATGTCGCCGCTGACGGGGCAAACGTTGCGGGTTGAAATATTAGCCGGAGTTTTGTACCAGCCCTTCGGCGAGTTGTAATCCAGCGCATTGAATATCGAAAACAGCAGTGGCGTTGCCGTATTGGCCCCGCTCAGTTCCGGCACGCCCTCCCCCGAAAAATTACCCACCCAAACGCCCACTGTGTACCGGCGGTTATAGCCGATGCTCCACGCATCGCGTTTACCGTACGATGTTCCGGTTTTCCACGCAATGCGCGGCAAATGATAGGTATTATCAAAATTCGTGGGCAGGTCGGGCCGGGTAATCTGCGTGAGGATGCCCGTGGTGAGGAAAGTGGCTTCCTCCGATAAAAAAGTCGTCCCGTTTTTATCCTGAACATCGGCGCCCGATAAGCGCAGGTTCCGCAGTTTCCCTTCATTGGCAAATGCGGCAAACAGCCGCGTCAGCTCTTCCAGGGTAACCCCGCAGCCTCCCAGAATCATCGACAGGCCGAGGTTTTTGGCTTGCTTATCCACGGTTTTGAAACGCGCTTTACGCAGTTTGGCGATCAATGCGGGTGTCCCGATTTCCTTCAAAACCTTCACAGCGGGAATGTTAAGCGAGTTGGCCAAAGCAAACTCTGTCGTGACGGCGCCATTGAAATGCTTGTCGAAATTTTCAGGCTCATAGCCGCTGAAATTGCCGGGCACGTCGTTCAGAACTGATTTCGGCGTGATCATGCCTGCGTCGAATGCGGCAGCGTACAATAGCGGTTTCAGCGTGCTGCCGGGCGAACGCACCGCCCTCACGCCATCTACCTGCCCGCCGTCGAACGGATTATTGAAATCGGCCGAGCCCACGTAAGCCTCCACTTCCATGGTTTCGTTGTTCACGACCAGCACGGCGGCATTGTGGATATTCATCAGTTGCCGCCGGTTGATATAATTTTTGACCTGTTCCTCGATCTGGCTTTGCGCCTGCATGTTCACATGGGTGCGGATCACGGGCTCGTCGGGAAACTGCTGTTTGAGGCGGATCGAAAGATGCGGGGCCAGGCGCGGCGTTTGCAGCCTGCGGATGTTCAGCGGCTCTGCCAATGCATCCCGGATCACCGGGGTGTCGAACAGGCCATCCTCCTGAAACCGTTTCAGCCAGCTGTTGCGCGCCTCGCGCAGCGCATCATTGCGTGTACCCGGGCGGAGGCCCGACGGACGGTTGGGCACGATCGTCAGCGCGGTAATCTCCGCCAGGCTCAGCAACTGCGGTGCCTTTCCAAAATAGAGCAGCGAGGCCGCTTTGATGCCCTCGATATTACCTCCATAAGGCACAAGGTTGATATAAAATTGCAGGATCTCCGCTTTGGAATAATGCATTTCCAGCTGAACAGCGTGCCACATTTCGATGAACTTGTTCAGGTAAGTCCGCGGACGCGGGTCCATCAGCCGCACGACCTGCATGGTAATCGTGGACGCCCCTGACGTTCGTTTCCCTGAAAAAACATTTCTTGCAGCCGCACGCACCACGGCAAACGGATTAACACCAGGATGATAGTAAAAATACTGGTCTTCCTTATAAATCAGCGTCTTGCGGAGTAGCGGCGTAATCTCATCCACATTCGAATAGAGCCGCCATTTATCCTCCCTGCTCAGAAATGCATGAATAACGCGGCCTTCGCGGTCGGTGATCTGGGTGGCGTAATGAATGTTTGGTTTGAAAGGAAATACCAGGTCGAGGGCGAAAAAAAGGGCTATGAGGCAAATTAATGCCAGCAATGCCTTTCTGACCCGGTTTTTCTTCATGGAGGATAGTCTGTTAAGCGGTCTTGTAAATATAGGCAACGCCCGGCAGCGGTTTAAATGTGTTCCGTTCAATAAAATTGGCGGGCCGTTTGTCCTGCTCGGTTAATTTTCCCTATTTACTTGCTTTACTACAAATAAAATCAATCATAATACCATTATGTCCAAATACATTGCCGCCATTGACCAGGGTACTACCAGCACGCGCTGCATACTTTTCAACCAGCAGGGAAATATCGTTTCGGTAGGACAAAAAGAGCACGAACAGATTTACCCGCAGCCGGGCTGGGTAGAGCACAATCCCACTGAAATCTGGAAAAACACCCTGGAAGTGATCGCATTGGCGCGGATTAATGTGTCGGCGCACGCGCAGGACATCGCCGCCGTGGGCATTACCAACCAGCGCGAAACGACGGTGGTATGGAACAAGCGCACCGGCAAGCCTTACTACAATGCATTGGTGTGGCAGGACACGCGCACCACCGACCTCGTCGCGAAATACGAGCGGGAAGGCGGCCTCAACCAATTCCGCGACATTACCGGCCTCCCTGTTTCAACTTACTTTAGTGGTTTAAAACTAAAATGGCTGCTGGACAACGTAGAGGGCATCCGCGAAGACGCTGAAAAAGGCGAAGCGATTTTCGGAAACATCGATACTTTCCTGATCTGGCACCTTACCGGCGGCACGCACGGCGGCATTCACGTAACCGATGTTACCAATGCAAGCCGCACGCAGCTGATGAACCTGCGGACATTGCAATGGGACAAATCCATGCTGGCCGCCTACAATATCCCCGAAATTATGCTGCCCGCCATCAAAAGCAGCAGCGAAATATATGGTTATTCCGATCACGAGGTACTGCCGGGCGTGCCCGTCGCCGGCGACCTGGGCGACCAGCATGCGGCATTGGTAGGCCAAACCTGCTTCGAACCGGGCATGGCCAAAAACACCTACGGAACCGGCTGCTTCCTCGTGATGAACACCGGTACCGAACTGAAAACCTCTGAAAACGGCCTGCTGACAACCATTTCCTACAAATTCGGCGACCAGCCGGTGCAATATGCGCTGGAAGGAAGTGTGGCCGTCACCGGCGCGCTGGTGCAATGGCTGCGCGATAACCTCGGCCTGATCCAGAACGCCAGCGATATTGAAGCCCTCGCCCAAACCGTCGAAGACAATGGCGGCGCCTATTTCGTACCAGCATTCTCAGGCTTGTACGCGCCCTACTGGCGCAACGACGCCCGCGGTGTAATCGCAGGCCTTACGCGCTACGTGAACAAAGGGCACATTGCCCGGGCAGTTTTGGAAGCCACGGCTTACCAAACGGTGGACGTCGTGAAAGCAATGGAACAAGATTCCGGCATCGAACTGGCCAGCCTACGTGTCGACGGCGGTATGGTGCATAACCAGCTCCTAATGCAATTCCAATCGGATATTCTCGATACCCAGGTCGTTTCACCGGCCGTAGCCGAAACCACCGCGCTCGGCGCCGCCTACGCTGCGGGCCTGGCCGTTGGCTATTGGAAAAGCACCGATGATTTGAAGAAAAACTGGGCCGTTGCTCACACCTGGAACCCTAATATGGCCGAGGAAACGCGGAATGCATACTACAAAGGCTGGAAGAAGGCTGTTACCAAGTCGTATGATTGGATTGACTAATTATTGAGATAAAATACAGTGTAGTGCTGTCATCGGTAATAGGAGATATTGATATTGTAAATGTTCCTCTCAAAGCGATGACAGCGCGTACCATTCCAAAATATTGTAATATTCTACTCATCCAAAATCTTTTCGCTTTATCTTGCACATCCGGCCTGTTAGCCTTTCATGCCAAACGATCCCTTCAATTCCGCAATCGTTACCAACAATGCTCTTTTGACGATCCAGCCACGTCCGAAGCTCGGAAAAACTAGTTGGCACGTCCTTAAATAGTATTTTTTCTCTCCAAGACTCCAGGGAAAAAATAAACAATGTATGGCCCTCAAGGTGCAAGGGGTTACCTTGTATTTTCTCCCCTAATGCCTCTGCGCTCCATTCCCCGTCAGGTACTTCTGATAAATCCGTGTTTTTAGCTGCTTCGAACAAATATTGGTCAGCCGGACCGTCTAAGTTGGCATCTATGTACCAAGGCTCGCTTATTCCTCTTATCTTTTCTTCCTTTGAAGGATTTCTACGCTTTTCAAGTCTCACGAAATAACCGTTTCTTACCGTTATTCGAACGTTTGTACCGTCTAACTTTTCTGCCGCGTCTGAATTATCAAAATCGAAATCCGTGACTGAAAGAACATCTATCACCTTTCTGTCACCGGACCAATTCCTTTCATAAATCGTCGGTATCTTTTCCATAGTGTTTGTTAAGACATTAGTAACTCTGTTTGCCTCGCAACCTAACTAATGTCCTCAGAAGACTTAGCACTGACTTTTCAAGCGGCATTCATGGATTAGCTAGCTCCCTGCACACATATTAGCTTCATCCACTCTTTGAATGCAGTCGGTGATTTCGGAGAAGAGAAGAGTCTTGCTATCCATGCAAACCAACCATAATTTACTAACGGACGAAGTTTGAGCTTTGCAGTGGCCATTGATAATACCTGTCCTGGTCTGACCACACTTGACTACCCCTGACTACCCCCGACAACACCTCACCACCCCTGCCTCTTTTTTATAATCTTTATAAACAAGCCCATTCCTTGTGCCATCACGCCGTTCACCTTAACTTCGCGGTGCCAAATCAACCAGAGTAACCCATGCATACCCTCCATCTCAAAAAGCCCATTGCTTTTTTTGATCTTGAGACAACAGGAGTCAATATCGTCCGCGACCGCATTGTAGAGATTTCCGTTGTAAAGGCATTGGTAAATGGCGAAACCGAGATCCGCACGCGGAGAATCAATCCCGAAATGCCTATCCCGTTGGAAAGCAGCCTGATACACGGCATTTACGACGAGGATGTAAAGGACGCCCCCACTTTTAAAAGCGTTGCCAAAAACCTGGCGTCGTTCCTCGAAGGATGCGACCTGGCAGGTTTCAACAGCAACCGTTTCGACATTCCAATGCTCGTGGAGGAATTCCTGCGCGTAGGTGTGGATTTTGACGTGAAAAACCGCCGGATGGTGGACGTCCAGCGCATTTACCACATGATGGAGCCGCGTAACCTTTCGGCCGCCTACAAGTTCTATTGCGGCAAAACCCTCAACAATGCACACAGCGCCGAGGCCGATACGATCGCTACATTCGAGGTGCTGCAAGGCCAGATCGAAAAGTATCAGGGCGTTACCATTACCGACTCGCATGGCAAGGTGACCGAGCCCGTGAAGAACGACATTGCTGTCCTGCATGAGCTTACCGCGTCCAGAATCGTCGATTTCGCAGGCCGGATGGTGTATAACGACAAGGGTGAAGAGGTGTTCAATTTTGGCAAACACAATGGAAAGCGCGTGACCGACATCCTGAAAAACGAGCCTTCATTCTTCGACTGGATGATGAAAGGCGAGTTCCCGCTCGACACCAAACGTAAATTGACGGAGATTAAATTAAGGGGATTAACCCAACGTTGACATAATCTTGGCTCAGGTTTGAGTAAGTAGTAATTATGTCTATTTTTGCCTGAAATCTATTTTTGACTATTTTAACCGGATATCCCATTAGGTAAACCTGCTATGATCCCAAACCCTACCATGCCAGAGGTTAACATACCAGCGGTTATTCAACATATCCCACTTCAAAGTTACCTAATTCTTGCAACCCTGCTTTTTGTGATCGGCATCATCGGCGTGCTCACCCGCAGGAACGCGATCATCATTTTTATGTCGATTGAATTGATGCTGAATGCCGCAAACCTGCTGCTGATCGCATTCTCTTCTTACCGGTCCGACCCGTCAGCCCAGGTTTTCGTATTCTTCATCATGGCCGTAGCCGCTGCCGAGGTGGCCGTGGGACTTGCGATCATTGTAATGATTTACCGCAACACCAGAAACACGGACGTTGGGTTCCTGAACAAGCTGAAATGGTAATTATCGGCACGCAACCGGTACATAATCAAGAGATTAAAGATTAAAAAATAGACATGTCCGCATCATTACTCATCCTGATTCCGCTGCTGCCGCTCGTTGGCTTTCTGATCAACGGAATCGGATTTCCCAATATTCCCAAAGGCGCAGTCGGCATTATCGGAACGTTGGCAGTTGTTGCCAGCTTCGTATTGTCCGTCATGACGTTCAATGCATTCGTTGCAGCCGGCAGCCAGCCGTTCGTCCTGCCGCTTTTCGACTGGATCACCGTCGGCGACCTCCACATCCCGTTCTCATTCCAGATCGACCAGCTGTCATTGCTCATGCTGATGATCATCACCGGCGTAGGCTCGCTGATCCACATTTATTCGATTGGCTACATGCACCACGACTCAGGTTTCGGCAAGTTTTTCGCTTACCTGAACCTGTTTTTGTTTTTCATGCTCCTGCTGGTGCTCGGCTCGAACTACGTGATCATGTTCATCGGCTGGGAAGGTGTGGGACTTTGTTCTTACCTGCTCATCGGCTTCTGGAACAAGAACACCAACTACAACAATGCAGCCCGCAAGGCATTCATTATGAACCGTGTGGGTGACCTTGGGTTCCTGCTCGGGATCTTCACGATCATCGCCACATTCGGTTCGGTGGAATATACGGAGGTTTTCAGCAAGGCTGCTGCGGGCTTCCAGGTGGGTGACCCGGTGATTATCACCATTACATTATTCCTGTTTGTTGGAGCAATGGGTAAATCGGCGCAGATTCCCTTGTATACCTGGCTTCCTGACGCGATGGCCGGCCCTACGCCTGTATCCGCACTGATCCACGCCGCTACGATGGTTACCGCGGGTATTTACATGGTGATCCGCTCCAACGTGCTGTATTCCCTCGCGCCTTCCACGCTCGAAATCGTAGGCATTATCGGTGGCGCCACCGCATTGTTCGCCGCGTCGATCGGTCTCTTGCAAAACGATATCAAGAAAGTGCTCGCGTACTCTACGGTGAGCCAGCTGGGTTATATGTTCATGGGTCTGGGTGCGATGGCCTACTCGGCGTCGATGTTCCATGTGATCACCCACGCATTCTTCAAAGCATTGCTCTTCCTCGGCGCCGGTAGCGTTATCCACGCCATGTCCGACGAGCAGGATATCCGTTCAATGGGTGGATTGCGCAAGAAATTGCCTGTTACATTCCTTACATTCCTTATCGCCACCATCGCGATTTCAGGTATCCCGCCATTTGCAGGTTTCTTCTCGAAAGATGAGATCCTTGCGCATGTTTTTGAACACAACAAAATCCTCTGGGTAATTGGTGTGCTGGGTTCAGTTATGACTTCCTTCTACATGTTCCGCCTATTGTTCCTGACTTTCTTCGGTACATTCCGCGGCACGCATGAGCAAGAGCACCATTTGCATGAATCACCGGCTTCTATGACCGTTCCGCTGATCATCCTCGCCATTCTTTCGGCCGCAGGTGGTTTTATCGGCGTTCCCGAAGCATTGCACGGTTCGCATCAGCTGGCGCAGTTTATGGCGCCGCTTTACGACCTGGCCAAAACCGCCAATCCGGCAGCATTTGCACATACTTCGCTTTCGCATTCCGAAGAATATATGCTGATGGCCATTTCGGTGGCGGCGGCGTTGATCTCGGCCATTGCGGCTTATGTGATGTATGTGCAAAAAGGCGCGGTGCCGGCAGCGGATACGGAGGAAAAATCGGGCTTGCAGCGGGTTATTTACAACAAATACTACGTGGATGAGCTGTACGACTCGGTATTTGTAAAACCTGTAAAAGTGCTTTCCAACTTCCTGTACGCCGCGGGCGAATTTGCGATCGACCTTATCATCGATGCGGTGGTGAAGCTGGTGGGCCTGTTTGCGAAATTGTTGAGGAAAACCCAAACCGGCTCCACCGGCGAATATGTGTTCGCAATGGTGATCGGCATTGTGGTCATCCTGTTCTGGAAGCTGTTACTCTGATCCGATCATCCATAAATCCGTTCCACATTCGTTTCGGACTGTCGACTTGAAAATATGCTTACTCTTCTTTTAATACTATTACCGATAGCGGCAGGCGTGATCACCCTCCTGGCCGGCGAACGCATGGCGAAGCAGCTTGCGCTGGTTGGCGGCCTCGCTTCTTTGGGCGTGGCTATATTTACCTGGCTGCAATTTGACCCGGCGGCCGGCTCGCAGTTTGGCTTCAAATACGCCTGGCTTGCTTCCGGAGGCATTTCGTTCGCAGCGGGTATCGACGGCATCAGCATGTTGCTCGTGCTCCTGACGACCTTCCTCACGCCGCTGATCATCCTTTCCGCATTCAAGAACGATTACAAAAACCCCGCATCATTCTACTCGCTGATCCTCTTCATGGAAGCGGCGCTGATCGGCGTTTTCACGGCAACCGACGCATTCCTTTTTTACCTTTTCTTCGAGGCTGCATTGATCCCGGTGTACTTCCTGTCGGCGATCTGGGGCGGAGAAAATCGTATTAAAGTCACTTTCAAATTCTTCATCTACACGATTTTCGGAAGCTTGTTCATGTTCGTGGCATTGGTTTACCTCTATTACCAAACGCCGGGCGAACATTCCTCCGAAATTGCTGCATTTTACCAGCTCCAACTGAGCCCCGCCGCGCAGGGCCTGCTGTTCTGGGCATTCTTTATTGCATTCGCGATTAAAATGCCGCTGTTCCCGTTCCATACGTGGCAGCCTGATACTTACACCGAATCACCCACTCCTGCAACGATGCTTCTATCGGGCATTATGCTTAAAATGGGGGTTTACGGGCTGATCCGCCTGCTGTTGCCGATCGTGCCGCTGGGCATGGAGCAATGGGGCTTCCTCGCGATGATCCTTTCGGTGATCGGTATCATCTACGGTTCCATCATCGCCATCCAGCAGAGCGATATGAAAACGCTCATCGCCTATTCATCCTTCGCACACGTGGGACTGATGGCCGCCGGCGTGTTCTCGTCTTCATTGAACGGCTTGCAGGGCGCATTGATCCAGATGCTCGCACACGGTATCAACGTAATCGGCCTGTTCTTCATCGTCGACATTATTTATTCCAGAACCAAAACCCGCTATCTCGATCAGCTCGGGGGCATTACCCAGAGCACGCCGCATTTGAGCGTGTACTTCATGATATTGCTGCTCGGTAGCGTTGCATTGCCTCTTACCAACGGTTTCGTAGGGGAATTCCTGTTGCTCTCCAGCGTATTCGCATACAAAGGCTGGCTGGGTGCAGTGGCCGGTCTGACGATCATTCTGGGTTCGGTGTATATGCTCCGTTTGTTCCAGAAATCCATGTTCGGCCCGAAATCGAAATGGGTGGAAGGTTTCCAGGACCTGACTGCCAGCGAGCGCGCCGTATTGCTGCCGCTGATCGTGATGGTATTCTGGATCGGTATTTACCCAAGCACATTCCTGAAAATAACTGAGCCTGCTGTAAACCAACTGTTGCAACTGGTCAATAACTAAGTTAAGAATATGTATCCCATTATATTGTTGTCGGTTTTTGGAGTTATAACGCTTTTCCTGGGCTTTTCGAAATCCAAAAACGTCCTCCTGCCATCTACGCTGCTTTTCCTGGCCCTCGCGCTGGTAAGCAACTTTGTTGAGTGGGGACAAGGACCGCTCCTTTATTTCAACGACATGCTGCGGGTGGATAAACTTACCCTCGCGTTCAACGGGATCGTATTGCTTTCCGCATTTATGATCGTGGCCATTTCGGGTGGTTTCCAGGATAATGCCGATGCCGAACCGGCCGAATATTACGGGCTGATGCTCTTTTCGCTCGTAGGCGCTATTATGATGATCGGCTTCGATCACCTGATCATGCTTTTCATCGGGGTAGAGATACTCTCAGTAGCCATGTACGTGCTCACAGGAAGCAACAAGCGCAACCTGCGCTCGAACGAAGCTGCATTGAAATACCTGCTCATGGGTGCATTCGCGACCGGTTTCATGCTTTTCGGAATAACGCTGCTTTACGGCGCTACCGGCTCGTTCAAGCTCATGGCGATACAAGGCTTTGCATCTAATATGCCAATCGCATCTCAATCCTACATCTTCTACGCGGGCTTGCTGCTGCTGCTGATCGGTATGCTGTTCAAAGTCTCGGCCGCGCCGTTCCATTTCTGGACGCCCGATGTGTATGAAGGCGCGCCTACCATTTTCACGACTTTCATGTCGACGATCGTGAAAACCGCTGGCTTCGCTGCGTTGTTCCGCTTGCTGAACCACACATTTGCGATTTACGGCTTCTGGTGGATCGTCATCGCGGTCATTGCGATGCTCACCATGCTGGTCGGTAACATTGGCGCTACCAGCCAGGGCAGTTTCAAAAGAATGCTCGCCTACTCGGGTATTTCACACGCCGGTTACCTGCTCATCGCGCTTACAGCCCTGACGAAGCCAACGCAAAACGCCATTATTTTCTACTCACTCGCCTACTCGCTGTCCACCATCGCGGCATTCGGCGTGCTCATGCTTGTTTCGAAAGAAAAAACCATCGAAGGCCAGCCCAATGAACGTTACGAGGCATTTAATGGCCTTGCCAAGCAAAATCCGCTCCTGGCATTTGTACTGGCGGTTTCGATGCTCTCATTGGCCGGGATTCCGCTTACTGCCGGTTTCTGGGGTAAATTCTTCATTTTCACGAGCGCGGCAGAGCGTGGCATTATGTGGATAGCTGTTTTTGCGGTGCTGATGTCCACAGTGGGTATCTACTACTATTTCCGTGTGATAATTTCATCCTATTTCAAGGAAGGTGACACTGTTAAAATCCGCGTAGCACCGTTCTATCAGATCATTCTCGTGCTCGCTACATTCCTGACGATCCTGTTCGGTCTGGCCCCCGGTATTTTTGAGGGGCTTATCTAAATACATTTTCCTTAATGGGTTTACGAAAAGAGCTGTACATTTTACGGCTCTTTTTTTGTGACCAAATGATCCGGCGAGCGTATCAACGATATCAGTTATTCTAAAACGATATCCCATGCAAACCAGACCGCACACCTGCACATTCAGGCCGGAAGACCTCCTCGGCCGCTCCCCCATCGTACTCGACCGTGATAATATCATCCGGGAAATCAAAGGCCGCTCCGTCCTCATCACCGGCGCCGCCGGGACGATCGGCAGCGAACTTGCCGCGCAGGTCTGCGCATGTGCGCCCGCAAGGCTGGTGCTCGTGGATCAGGCAGAAAGCCCATTGCACGACCTCGACCTTTTACTGACTGAACAATATCCTCAAACCGACATTAACACCTGCATCGGCAGCATTACCGATGCGCTGCGGATGTCTGACATTTTCGCGCATTCGAAGGTCGACACCGTGCTGCACGCCGCTGCCTACAAGCATGTCCCACTGATGGAGCGACATCCTTACGAGGTGATCAAAACGAATGTTTTCGGTACCAAAATACTGGCTGACCTGGCAGTATCGCATGGCGTGGGCAAGTTTGTTTACATTTCAACCGACAAAGCCATCAAGCCCGCCAGCGTGATGGGTGCCACCAAACGCTTTGCCGAAATATACCTTCAAAACCTGGCTAACAGATTTCCCGACCGGACGCGGTTCATCATCACACGTTTTGGAAATGTACTGGGCTCCAATGGCTCGTTTCTGCTCCGTTTTGCACAACAAATCCGCGAAGGCGGACCGATCACCGTCACACATCCGCACGCCGAGCGGTACATGATGACCGTCACCGAAGCCTGCCAGCTCGTGCTGGCAGCCGCAGCGATCAGTAACGGCCACGAAATTCTCTCCTTCGACATGGGTGAGCCTGTGCGCGTAGCCGACATGGCCAAACGGATGATCGAGCTTGCGGGCTTAGGGCCGGGGACGGATATCCAAATCCGCTTTACCGGCTTGCGACCGGGTGAAAAGTTATCGGAAGAGCCGCCTTCCGGCCCGGCCTGCGCGAGGGGGAAAATCCAAAGCACCGCCTTCTCCGGCGACGCCGCCTCGTGGATGCAGCAATGGCTGCCCGCATTGCAGAATGCGCTCACATCCTGCGAGCCCGAACGAATGGTAAGCATTCTCAAATCGGCAATCCCCGAGTACATCAGCGCCAATTCGCCATTTGCACGGCTTGATGTGCTGCGCCAAGCATCCGAGGCCGTGGCACCGGCCGTTTGATCAGTTGCCCGGCAAAAAGCCCGTTGTGCGCATCCAATGCAGGCACCGGCCAAACCACTCGTCGAACGATGGCGTCTTCGGATAGCCATGCTGGCCCTGGGAGTAAATGTGCATGTCGGCGGCAATGCCTTTCGCCTGCAAAGCCTCGTAGAAGCGGAGGCTGTTGGATACCGGCACCGTCGCGTCGTCGCCGGCGTGCGTCAAGTAAGCGGGCGGCGTGGAGGCCGTCACCTGCTTTTCGTTGGAAAAATAGTGCGCGCGCTCGACTGAGGCCGAAGCGCCGAGCAGGTTAGTCGCAGAGCCTTTGTGGCCGATTTTGCCCTCAAAACTGATCACGGGATAAACGAGGATCATGAAATCGGGGCGGAGGCTTGTCTTTTGAGGATTGTCGATGAAGCTGCTGTCGTAATGCGTGCCAGCCGTAGAAGCAAGATGGCCACCGGCCGAGAAACCCATAATTCCGATTTTGGCAGGATCGATGTTCCATTCGCTGGCCTTCTCGCGGACCGTTTTAATGGCCTGCTGCGCGTCCTGTAAGGGTCCCAGCGCCTTGTCCTTCATGGTACGGTCGCTCGGAAGCCGGTATTTGAGTACGAATGCGGCAATGCCCTGCTTGTTCAGCTCCTTCGCCACCCGGTATCCCTCGCGCTCGATCACCAGCACGCCATAGCCGCCGCCCGGGCACACGATCACCGCGGGGCCTTTCGCAGTGCCGGCTGGCGGCAAAAATGCCGTAAGAGTGGGCTTGGAAACATTCCGGACTACATTGTCTTTATTCGCTTCCTGGTCCTCGGCACCTGTGGCATTGGGGATATTTCCGGGGTAAAGCGGCATTTCCGTCTGGGCACAGAGCGGTGCAGCCAGCATCAGCAGGAGCGCAACCGGCATCACGAATAGCTTTGTCATGGGGGAAGAATCAAACAATTGCGAGTATGTTTTAATTTTTTTCTAATACCTTTTAAAACTAATTTCTGGCTAAATTTCGGTTACACATACCGGGACGGCGGTCATACAGAAGCATTCGCCGCGGCGGGCGTTAGTGTAACCGGCCGGTATCAGGTTAAGGCGCGGCTTCGGAAAATTTACCTGTCCGCCTGTACGCGGGGCACCCGGGCGGAGAGCGAACGGAATTGCACCATTCTATGTTATTTGTCTAATTCTTATAATATTAATATAATATTTACAAGAAATTCGGACCGCGTTTGTTACTTTGTCCCATTGTACAATCAAAAAAATAACTAGTTTTGTAGAGTATCCTAATCATGCACTAGTTTCTTTGATAAGTTATAAATGGTCTTAAATCCACAAAAAGAATGAAATATACAGTACGTGCAGAAGGCAGGTTCAAATTTATCGACGAGGGAAAGGGCGAGACGTTACTGCTTTTGCATGGCCTTTTCGGTGCATTGAGTAACTGGGATGGCATTATCGACCATTTTTCAAGTCGTTACCGGGTCGTTATTCCACTTCTTCCGATTTATGAACTTCCGCCGCGCGAGGCTGGCCTGGAAGCGCTGCTCGCCTTTCTGGAAGACTTTGTTTCATTTAAAAATCTAACCAACGTTACCGCTATCGGCAACTCGCTGGGTGGCCATATAGGCTTGCTATACACGCTGAAAAACCAGGAGAACGTGCAGCGGCTGGTCCTGACGGGCAGCTCGGGCCTGTTCGAAAACTCAATGGGCGGCTCGTTCCCGAAACGCGGAAGTTATGATTATATCAAGGAGCGCGTAGCATATACTTTCTACGATCCGGAGGTGGCGACGAAAGACCTGATCGACGAGGTGTTCGAAACCACATCCAGCATTCCGAAATGCATGAGCATCGTTGGAATCGCTAAATCGGCTCAGCGTCATAATCTGGCCAAAGATCTGCATCAGATCACCGTGCCTACGCTACTCGTGTGGGGCCTGAACGACACCATTACGCCGCCGCATGTCGGATACGAATTTAACCGCCTGATAGCCAACTCTGAATTGTACTTTATCGATAAGTGCTGCCATGCACCGATGATGGAACATCCGCACGAGTTCAACGTGATCCTGGAAAGCTTCCTCGAAAAAGACGTGTCGGTGCCCATGGCCTGAAACCCGGGAATTGCGGGAAAATTTCTTTTGTTACGATAGTTGATCTATATATTGTTTTTTTATAGCTTCGAAAAATGACGTTCTGACCCATGCTCGCAGCCACTCTGATAAATCCAATGATTCCCGTACTGAAACCGAGCGATTCGGTGGGTACGGCTTTGGATTGGATGGACGAGTTTGGCGTGAAGCAGCTGATCGTCGCCGACTCCGGTGTTTACCAGGGCATTGTGTCCGAAGATATTCTCTTCGACATTACCGATATTTCGGAGCACCTTTCCAAAGTAATCATCCAGCATAAGGACATTTTTGCCACCGAAGACCAGCATCCTTATGAGCTGCTCCGGCTGGTAAACCAGTTCGGGCTCATGATCATTCCCGTGCTGCATGAGGACCGCACATTTGCCGGAAGCATCCTGGTGAACGACCTCGTGGAGCGGTTCGTGAACGAGCTGGGCGTGCAGGAAAAAGGCGCCGTGATTGTCCTTAAAATAGAAGAACGCGACTATTCGCTCTCTGAAATCAGCCGGCTGATCGAATCGAATGGCGTGAAAATACTCAGCAGTTACTATTCTTCGGGCGAAATTTACAACCCTACCAACGAAGCCCGGCTGACTTTGAAGCTCAACCGGACCCACATTACCCCCATTATCGCCACATTGGAACGGTTCGGGTATGAGGTCGAAGAAGCACATGCCAACGACCCCATCGAAACCCTCGATCAGGAGCGCCTCGATATGCTTTTGCGCTACCTCGCCACCTAGCATCCGACGGTCGGCAAATGTGCCTGCGGCTTTTGAATCGGCATATTTGTCCCGTATCTTTCGGATGATACCACAAGTTTTATTTTTCCTTCATGAAAATCGCCATTCACGGACGCAACTTTAACGAGTCCGCCAGACCTTTCATTGAAAACATGTTCGATGAACTGTCGCGCCGAAAAGTCGAGGTTCAGCTTTCGAAGTCGTTCCGGACTTTTCTGGATCAGGCCGGGATTTCGCATTATTCGGAACAGGTTTACGAAAAACCGGAAGAGCTCTGCGATGCGCGCCTGGTCGTGAGCATGGGTGGCGACGGCACGCTGCTGGAAACCATTTCGCACGTGGGCAAGCGGCAAATTCCGGCCATTGGGATCAATGTGGGGCGTCTGGGCTTCCTGGCGACCGTTTCGCCGGAACGCATCACCGACATGATCGCCGCGCTCGAAAACAGCCAGTTTCGCATCGACGAGCGCACATTGGTGGAGGTAGAGTCGAATATCGACCTGTTCGACGGACTGAACTTCGGTTTGAATGACTTCACGATCACCAAAACCGATACTTCGTCGATGATCACCGTCCACACTTACCTGAACGACGAATTTCTGAATTCCTACTGGGCCGACGGCCTCATCATTTCCACACCCACGGGCTCCACGGGCTATTCATTGAGCTGCGGAGGGCCTGTACTTGTGCCGCATTCGCAGAACTTCATCGTGACGCCCATCAGCCCACATAACCTCAATGTGCGACCGCTGGTGGTGGAAGATACTGCGGTGATCCGCCTGGAAGTGAAAAGCCGCAGCAGCAACTTCCTCGTGTCGCTCGATGCGCGTTCGCGCATTGTGGATGAAAACACGCAGCTGCTGGTGCGTAAGGCAGGCTTCCGGGCGCGCCTCATCAAGATGAAAGACGACAGTTTTCTGAATACCCTGAGAAGCAAGCTATCCTGGGGCCTCGATATGCGAAATTAGGCCCCTGAAATCTCTATTTCCGACACCCTATGCGCCTTACCTTCCACACTTTCGACCTCCAACTGAAACACACCTTCACCATCGCGCACGACTCGCGCGACGTGCAGCAAACGCTGATCGTACAGCTGAACGACGGCACCTTTGCAGGATTCGGCGAAGCCACTTCCAACCCCTATTATGGGGTCACGATCGACAATATGATCGCCGCATTGGACAGGGTGAAGCAAATCGTGGAAGAGGGCCGTTACGGCTCCGCGGAAGAGCTTTGGGCGCTTGCGCATCCGCTTCTTAAAGATCATCCATTTGCACAATGTGCCCTGGACGAGGCTGCGCAGGATTATTTTGCCAAAAAAAGGGGCCTGAAACTCTACGAAGCATGGGGCCTCTCGCCGGAACATATTCCGATGACCAACTTCACGATCGGCATCGACACGGTGGAAAAGATGGTGGCCAAAATGCAGGAGCTTCCCTGGCCGATTTACAAGATCAAACTCGGAACCGACGAAGACCTGCGCATTGTTACGGAATTAAGAAAAAATACCGATGCGCTGTTTCGCGTGGATGCCAACTGCGGCTGGACGGCCGAAAAAACCATCGAACTTGCGCCCCAACTGGCTGCATTAGGTGTCGAGTTCATCGAGCAGCCATTGCCTGCCGACGACATCGCGGGCATGAAAAAAGTGTTTGAAGCGAGCGCATTGCCTGTCATTGCCGACGAAAGCTGCATTATCGAAGCGGACGTGGCCAAATGCCAGGGCTTGTTTCACGGTATCAACATCAAACTCACCAAATGCGGTGGCCCCACTGCGGCATTGCGGATGATCGCCGAAGCCAGGTCGCTGGGCATGAAAACGATGGTAGGCTGCATGACCGAGACTAGCGTAGGCATCTCAGCCATCGCACATTTGCTCCCGCTGCTCGACTACGTGGATATGGACGGCTCGCTCCTGATCCGCAACGATCCTGCCACCGGCGTAACTTTCGACTTTGGAAAGGTAATTTATGCCACAGGCAACGGCACCGGCGCTGCATTGAAACCCGAATTCGTTTCGCGGTGAACACTTATCACACCAGCAAACTTCCCGGCCGCATCGTCGAAACTACCGACGGGGCGCAATTTCTATGGTTCAGCGGCACCGATTACCTTGGAATGGGCCACGACGAAGATCTTCGTAGGTATTTAAGTGTGGCTACGGAAAGCTTCGGAAATCACTACGGTAGCTCCAGAAATAATAGTCTGCGACTCGATATTTATGAAAATGCGGAACGGCAACTGGCTGTTTTCCTGCAAAGTGATTCGGCATTGATCGTTTCGTGCGGGATGTGGGCAGGACAGTTGCTGATGAAGGAGATTGAAAACATCGTTCAGCAGGCAGGGAAAACTGCTCAGATTGCTTACCACTACGCACCGGGTGTACATCCTGCATTATGGGGAAATGCATTTGACCGAAACAATGGCGAATGGAGTGATTGGGCAACAAAAACGGTCAGCAAGATCAATGCTGCTGAACCGAATACGGCACATATCATCTGCACGAATGCCGTGGGATCTCCGATGGTGAAGGCATTTGATTTTTCGCTTTTCAATACCATTCCCCAACAAGCCAATGTATGGTTGCTGGTGGACGAATCGCACTCACTAGGCATTGTAGGTGCTGGTGGAAATGGCGTGGCAGAACGCATTAACCCGCAACTTTTACAACAAACGATCTTTGTGTCCTCCCTCAACAAGGCACTGGGCATTCCCGCCGGGGCCGTTTGGGGTTCGGAAAATGTGATTGAATCGTTGCGGAAATCGCCATGGTTCGCGGGCGCGTCGCCGCCGGCGCCTGCCTATGCCTACGCATTGAAAATGCTTTTAGAGCAAAATAAATATGCGGCCGCGCGGGCTACTCTGATGGAGAAGGTTCGTTATTTCAATGCGAAAATGAATGGCATTTTACCGTTCCAGACGGTTCCGGACTACCCTGTTTTCTGCTCGTTGAATGCCGCGTTGTTCGACCACCTGTTGAACAACGGCATTATGGCTTCCTGCTTCTCCTACCCTTCGCCGACCGACACCCCGGTTACCCGCATTGCGATCAGCAGCCTGCATCAAAAAGAAGACCTCGACCGGCTGGCCGAGGTCTGTAAGCAGTTTTTTGCCTGATATTTTAATTGAATCAGTCTTCGGTTAACGTTCCGCCCAGTTTAGCAAGGCGCGTTTCTTCACGCAGCTTTTCACGTTCCACTTTTGCCGACACCATGATGCTGATCTCATAAAGCAGGAACAAAGGAATTGCGACGAGAATCTGGCTGTAAATGTCGGGCGAAGGCGTGATGATCGCGGCCACGATAAGGATAACGATCATTGAATGCTTGCGGTATTCACGCATAAAAGCTGGCGTAAGAATGCCGATTTTAGACAAAACAAATACGACGATTGGCAACTGGAAAGCCACACCGCAAGCGAGGGTCAGGGTTGCGACCAGTGAAATGTACGACGCCACGCTGAATTCATTGATAATGGACGGGTCCAGAGTGTAGTTGGCAAGAAAGTTGATCGCGAGCGGCGAGACGATATAATAGCCGAAAAGTACGCCCGAGAAGAATAACGATGTTACATAAAATACCGCTCCACGCGCCGATCTTTTTTCGGAAGGTTTCAGTCCGGGCTCTATAAAACGCCATATTTCCCAGAATGCATACGGGAATGCGAAGAGCAAGCCGGTGATGACCGACGACGTCATACTCATCGTAAAGGCATCCCCCATCCCGATGAACTGCATTTTGAAATTCAATGCCTTCACGCACAAATCCTCATACCCGGTAATCTCCGACAGCTTGCAAAGCATCCGGTAAGTCCAGAAATCGGGCCGCGAGGGCGCGACGATCACGTAATGGTAGATTTCCTGAATATAAATGAACGCAATAATGGCGAATATCAGAATAGAAGCGCCAGCGCGGATCACATGCCATCTTAATTCCTCGAGATGCGAGATAAACGACATTTCCTTGCCATCGCCGTCTTCATCGTCTTCTCTTTCAAAATCCTGGTCCAGGGACATATTTTAATTTATTACTAGAACTCAATCTACGTGGAAACTGAAAAACAGGATCATTCCCTGTTTACGAAAAGTTGAAATTACTTAAAAAACCCGTCGAAGTGATCCGACGGGTTTTTTATTCATGCGTTCTGGATCAAATTAATCCATTACAAAAGGATAATCGTTCTCCACGTACACATCCGTGTAAGCTTCTTTCGGGTCCGGCCATTCCGATTCCTCGGCGAACTGCACGGATTCCGCAACGATTTCTTTTACTTTTTTATCGATGTTATCCAGCTCCTCTTCCGTAGCCAGCTTGTTTTCAAGGATCACCGCGCGGATCTGCTCGATCGGATCGCGGTGTTTGTATTCTTCAACCTCCTCTTTCGAACGGTATTTCTGCGGATCGGACATCGAGTGCCCGCGGTAACGATACGTACGGAATTCGAGGAAAGTAGGTCCTTCGCCTTTGCGTGCACGTTCGGCAGCGCGGGAAACCGCTTCGTGGATTGCCTCCACGCTCATACCGTCAACCGGCTCGGAAGGAATGTCGTAAGCTTCTCCCAATGTGTAAAGCTCCGTCACGTTCGAAGTACGCGCTACGGAAGTACCCATTGCATAACCGTTGTTTTCGACCACGAAGATCACGGGCAGTTTCCAGCTCATCGCCATATTCAGCGTTTCGTGGAATGAACCTTGGCGGATCGCTCCGTCACCGAAGTAGCAGATACACAGGTTATCGGTTTTGTTATATTTTTCGGCGAATGCGATACCAGCGCCAAGGGGAATCTGGCCGCCCACGATACCGTGGCCTCCGATGAACCCTACTTCTTTATCAAAAATGTGCATGGAACCGCCCTTACCTTTGGTAGTACCGGTTTTTTTGCCGTAAAGCTCAGCCATGATCGCGTTCGGGCTGGTGCCCAATGCGAGAGGAATACCGTGGTCACGATAAGCGGTAATGTACTTGTCGCCCTTTTTCAAGGCACTCACCGCGCCGGAAGAGCAGGCTTCCTGGCCGATGTAGAGGTGACAAAAACCACGAATCTTCTGCTGACCGTACAACTGGCCCGATTTTTCTTCAAAACGGCGTTGTAAAAGCATATTCTCGAACCAGAACATGTATTGCTCCTTCGGATGCTGTAACTTTTTGGGGGCTGATGCTTTCTTTTTCTCAGTAACGGTGGCCATGTATTTGGTTCTCGTTTATAAAGACAGAACTTTGTCTTAAAGTTATGGTATGAACAGAGTCTGTTTTGCCGTACTCACGCAATGATGTGCGAAAATAAGCATAAACTAAATAACAAAGAAGTTCATGTGGCTAGAAAAGCTCCGTCTTACATACTTTAAAAGCTATGAGGAGAAGGCCTTTGTTTTTGGAGAACATGTGAACTGTATTGTGGGCGAGAACGGCAGCGGCAAGACCAACCTGCTCGACGCGATCTATTTTCTGACCCTTACCAAAAGCGCATTCCATAACCAGGACGCGCTGGGCATCCGCCATATCAACGATTTTTTCCTGCTTGACGGCGTTTTCAACGAACACGGTAAGCACATTCAGATCACATGCAGCCTACAACGCGGCCAGCGCAAGGTGTTTATGGCCGATAAAAAGCATTATGACCGCCTCAGCGACCATATCGGCCTTTTTCCTGTTGTCCTCATTGCCCCGGACGATACCGATCTCATCCGCGAGGGCAGCGAAGAACGCCGCCGCTTTTTCGACGGCGTGCTGGGCCAGGCCGTGCCCGGTTACCTGACCGATTTTTTGCAGTACAACAAGATATTAACCCAGCGAAACGGCCTTCTCAAATTTTTCGCCGAACGCAATCACCTCGACGAAGACCTGCTCGAAACGTACAACGAGCCCCTGATTGTCCTTTCGCAGCGCATTCACCAGCACCGGGCGGCATTCATGGAAAAATTCGTCCCGCTATTCTATAAATTTTACGAATTCCTCAGCAGCGGTCACGAAAAAGTGGACGTGATCTACGAAAGCGAAGTCGTCAGCCCGGACTTCCCCGCCGAATTCCGCCGCAACCGCAGCCGCGACCTCCACGCGCAACGCACAGGCAAAGGCATTCACAAGGATGAGTACGTTTTCGAAATAGACGGGGTTACGCTTAAAAAATTCGGCTCACAAGGCCAGCAAAAGTCCTTTCTGATCGCCCTGAAACTCGCGCAATTCGAACTATTAAAAGAAGAAAAAGGCAAAACGCCCATCCTACTGCTGGACGATATCTTCGACAAGCTTGACGACCGGCGCATTCACAAACTGATCGAGCTGATTGATACGGGATTTTTAGCGCAGGTTTTCATCACCGATGCCCGGCCGGAGCGCTCGCAGCGGATTTTGGAGCATGTGAAGGCGGATGTAAGGTTTTTTGAGATTGAGAAGGTGTTGAAAGGATAGCTGCTAGCGACGCTGCGAGGAATGCGTGATATTCATAACCAGGACAGTATTTTCAAACACCGTGTAGGCCAAGCGGTACCGCTTGTAAAGTAGCAGTTTCCGCATCGAAGGGATAATTTCGTCTGCCGTGCCGATGTAGGGGTAACGCTCCAACCTTTCCAAGCTGGCTTGAAGACTATCCGTAAACTTTTCGGCACTTCGATCACCGCCGACATCATAAAGATAACTTATTATGTCAGTGTAATCTTTCTTTGCGAGCGGACTCCATTTTATCTCGTAAACCACGCCTGATTTCATTAAATACCTCTTCATTAGAGAAAAGAGGACCTGTTTCGGCAGAGCGTAGAGATTCGTTGAGTTTTTCTAAAAATTCAGGAGAATGCGTATCAACCCCTGCATATGCCTCCTGCTCGGCAAATGCGCGGATGGTAAGTAGCAGGTCATGCAAGCGATCGTCACTGACCTCGTTCACAAGCTGCATTAACTCTGCTGTTATTTCTTCGCGACTAGACATGAGCTGTTCGATTGACCTGTACCTTACTGTGAATTTACAAATTAAAAACACAAAAGCCAGGACGAAACGACCTGGCTTTCCGAACGGCTGGGATTAACCATCCACCGTATCAAACATATTTAGGGTCGAGTTCCTTGGCTTCCGCCACGAACTCCTTCACTTTTTGTTCGTCGTCTTTTTTGCAGATCAGGAGCACGCCGTCGAACTCGGCTACGATGAAACCGTCGAGGCCATTGACCACCACCAGCTTGTCTTTGGGCGTTTTGATGATCGAGTTCGTGGTGTTGTGCAGGATCAGGTTGCCGTCCGTTACATTCAGGTTGGCGTCTTTTTCCGATACTTCGTACATGGATTTCCACGTGCCGAGGTCCGACCATCCGAAGCTCGCCAGCACAACGTGCACGTTTTCAGCCTTTTCCATGATACCATTGTCGATCGAAATGCTGCCGCAATGCTGGTAAGCCCGCTGAACGAATGCATCTTCCGAATCGAGGTAATAGTGCTCGTTTCCGCCCTGGAAAATCTCGGCGATGTCGGGCTGGAAGGACGTCAGTGCTTTCTTGAATGCATTGATATTCCACACGAAAATCCCGGCGTTCCACACGAAATCACCGCTGTCAAGGAATTGCAAGGCAAGTTCGAGGTGCGGCTTTTCGGTGAATGACTTCACCTTTTTGACCGTCAGCTTGTCGGGAATGTACTGGATGTAGCCGTAACCGGTGTCGGGACGGGTCGGCTGGATGCCGAGCGTCACGAGGATATCCTCGTTGCGGGTTGCGCCCAATGCGACCCTGATGGTATCGCGGAAGACTTCCTCCTTCAAAATAATATGGTCCGCGGGGGCCACCACCACGTTGGCGTTCGGGTTACGCGCGGCGATTTTGTAGCATGCATAAGCAATGCAGGGCGCGGTGTTCCGGCGGTGCGGTTCGAGGAGTATCTGGTCGTCGGTCAGCTCGGGAATCTGCTGTTTAATCAGCTCCTTGTATTCTTGGCTGGTTACGATATAAATATTTTCAATCGGGCAAACGCCTTCGAACCTGTCGACAGTCTGCTGCAAAAGTGACCGGCCGGTGCCGAGCACATCATGGAACTGTTTCGGGAAGTCCGTCCGGCTGAAAGGCCAGAAGCGGGTGCCTACACCGCCTGCCATGATAATCACATAAGTATCCTGCATCTGTGTTGTGTAAGGTAAGTTTTTTTGATAACGTTAAATAAAATCCCTCAAAACTAATGATAAAGAGTCAGTATGCTTAGCAGACTGCCCCGAAAAGTGGCCGAAAATTAGTTCGTGGCACTCTGAGCGATCATCCGCGCGGCCAGCAAATTCGTTTATATGCCAGCCATTGTATACATCTCACAGGACCTGAAAATCAGTTTTATAAATACCCAAAGAAAAAATAGGACATAATGACAACAAGATGAAATTCTTAGTAACTTGTTACAGACATCAGCCCATTAAGAACCATGAAAACGACTTATGCATCCTCTGGGACCCCGCTCCTTTTGGTCCTGACATTGTTGTTTTGCCAACATTCTTTTGCACAGATTAGTTTAACAGGCAGGATTACCGAATCCATCACGCAGGAGCCGCTCGCGGGCGTGAGCATTCGTATACAAGGCAAGGTGACCGGCACGATCACCGATACAAAGGGCGAATTTGCATTGACCACCACTTCAAATCCACCATTTTCCATTATTGTAAGTTCAGTTGGTTTCCAAACGCAGGAGATTGCGGTGACGGCCAGCATATCCGACCTCGAAATTAAAATGGTAGAGCAGCCGGTACTTGGCAAGGAAATCGTGATTTCGGCGTCCCGCGTGGAGGAAAGTGTGATGAAATCGCCCGTGGCGGTCGAAAGGCTCGATATCCGCGGCATCCGCGACACCCCTGCCACTAATTTTTACGATGCATTGGCTAATCTTAAAGGCATCGACATGACGACGCAGGGTGTTTTGTTCAAATCCATCAACACGCGCGGCTTCGGCGCCACGGGTAACCCGCGTACCGTGCAAATGATCGACGGCATGGACAACCAGGCACCCGGGCTGAATTTCCCGCTCGATAACATCATAGGCATTTCTGAGCTCGACGTCGAGAGCGTGGAAGTGCTCCCCGGCGCTGCATCGGCATTATATGGCCCGAATGCGGTAAATGGCCTCGTGCTGATGAACAGCAAAAGCCCGTTCCTGTACCAGGGACTGAGCGCCAACCTGAAAGGCGGGATCATGCACGAAAAGAACCGCTCGAAAGCGACCACGCCATTTGGCGAGGCAACAATCCGTTATGCGAAGGCATTCAATAACAAGTTCGCATTCAAGGTAAACCTCTCGTACATCCAGGCCAAGGATTGGGAAGCCACCAATTATGCCAACCTCAATGTAGGCGGCAATGCAGACCCGGACCGTGGAAAAGGCACCGACCTGGACTATGACGGAACGAACGTTTACGGAGATGAAATCCAGACGAATATCAACGCAGTAGCCAAAACACTCGCAGCGGCAGGCCAGATCCCACAGGCGGCTGTAAATCTGGTGCCAAACACATTCGTGAGCCGGACGGGTTTCCGCGAGAAAGATCTTGTGGACTACGATACCAAAAGTTTCAAGGCCAATGCAGCCCTGCATTACCGCTTCAACGAGAAGGTGGAAGCCATCGCGCAGGTTAATTATGGTTACGGAACAACCGTTTACACCGGCACCGGCCGCTATTCCCTGCGCGATTTCAACCTCACGCAGGCCAAACTAGAACTCCGGGGCGACAATTTCACGGTGAGGGCCTACACGACCCAGGAGCGCTCGGGGAAATCGTACCTTTCGGGCCTCGCCGCGGTGTCCATGCTCGGTGAGATCAAGCCGAATAACACGTGGTTCGGGCAATATGTGGGTGCATTCGTGCAGGCGCGCGGCGCGGGTGCCGCGGAGGCGGACGCACACGTGCTCGCCCGGCAAACTGCCGATCAGGGTATGCCTCAACCGGGCAGCGCAGCATTCACCCAGCTGCTCGACAAATACCGGAACATGCCGATTGTGAATGGCGGAGGCGGTTTTGCCGATAAAACGAACATGTACCACGCCGAAGGTTTTTATAATTTCAAAAATCAGGTCCGCTTCCTAGAACTGATCGCGGGCGCCAACTATCGTCTTTACACGCTCCGCTCTGCCGGCACTTTGTTTGCCGATACTAAGGAAGGCCGCGATGGGACCATCCCGATCCAGGAATGGGGCGCATTTGTGCAGGCAGGCAAAAACCTGCTCTCCGATCATTTGAAATTGACCGGCTCGATCCGCTACGATAAAAACGAGAATTTCGACGGACAGTTTACGCCCCGGGTGTCGGCGGTTACCACATTCGGAGAGCATAATATCCGCCTTTCCTACCAAACCGGTTTCCGCATCCCAACCACGCAGAACCAGTACATCGACCTCCGAACGCCTTCGGGAACGCTCGTTGGCGGCCTGCCCGAGTTTGATTCCCGCTACAACCTTTCCAGCGGCATCCTCCGTCAAAACCTCTCCGAAGCGGCGGTAATGGCCGTCGTAAACAGCAACCCATCGGTCGTGCAGAGCGCCCAGCAATATGCGACGGTGGTGGTGACCCAGCAGGCAACCACGGCCATTACCCAACAGGTGACCACCGCGGTAACTGCCCAGGTAACCCAGGGCGTAGCCGCAGGCACCATCCCGAATGACCCAGCGGCGATACAAGCCGCCATCGCAGCAGGCGTGAACCAGGCGCTTCCTGGCGTGCTGGCTGCGCAGCTCCCCGGCATTCTGGCGAAGGAAGTGCCCGCCCTCGTGCCGGACCTGGCCAAAGCCTATGCGTTGGGAGAATTGCCTAAATACCAACCTGTTAAACTCAAACCCGAGCGCATAGCCACCTACGAGATCGGTTACAAGGGCATTATTGCGAAAGGGCTGTTTATCGACGCCTACTATTACATCAGTAAATACAAAAACCTGATCGGCGGAACGGTGATCGTGGTCCCTACCGCTGCGGCAGCACCGGGTTTGCCGCTCGAATCGGGTATTGGAGTGGGTAGTTATCAGGGATTTGCGCGGACGGTGAACACGACCGAAACCATCACCACGCGCGGTTTCGCTGTCGGATTAAACTACGTATTACCCAAAGGATTCAACATCGGCGGCAATGTGGCGAACAATGAGCTGAAAGACTTCACGCCGTCGCCCGAAGTGCAGTATTCACAGTTTAACACACCCAAATACCGGTACAATGTAAGCCTCGGCCGGCGCATTACGAGTGCCAATAACTGGGGCTTCAACGTGGTTTATCGCTATCAGCAGGCCTTTTTGTGGGAATCGAGCTTTGTGGTGCCTACCACCACGGATGTTCCGATATTTTCGAACACGCGGGTGCCGGCGATCAGTAATCTGGATGCGCAGGTGAGCCGGAAAATTCAGGCAATCAAATCAATCGTCAAGCTGGGCGGGACAAACCTGTTCGGGAAATCGTACTTCCAGTCGTATGCCAGCCCGAATGTGGGCAGCACCTATTACGTGTCTATTATGTTCGATGAATTGCTGAACTGAAAAGCGCGAAGCTATTTCTCGCCGAAAGCCAGGTCGCCGGCGTCGCCAAGGCCTGGTACAATGTAGTATTGTTCGTTCAGCTTCTGGTCCACCGCCCCGAGCCAGAGGCGGCATTGCGGAATGCGGCTTTGCAGGTATTGCACGCCCTCCGGACTGGCGATAACGGAGGCTATATGTGTTTGCGAAGGAATGCCGAAGCGCAGCAATGCATGGTAAACCTTTTCCATCGACCGGCCGGTCGCGAGCATCGGGTCGATCATGACCAGGATTTTTCCGGTAAGATCGGGGCTGGTAATGTAGTCCATTTCCACCGTAAATTCCTCCTCGGCATTGATGTGGTGCCCGCGGTAGGCACCGATGAATGCATTATCGGCTTTGTCAAAAATGTTCAGGAAACCCTGGTGAAATGGTAACCCGGCGCGCAGGATCGTAGCGAGCACAATGGGTTGCAGCATCGAGCGGCACGGTGCCGTACCGAGCGGCGTTTCTACTTTCTCCGTTTTGAAGGTGAGCGTTTTGGACAATTCGTAAGCCAGCAGCTCACCCACCCTTTCCATATTCCGCCGAAACCGCATCCGGTCTGTCTGACAATTCACATCACGTAATTCGGCCAGGTAATGATCCGCTATGGAAGGTTTCTGGGAAAGTAAAAACATGGGAGCGACAGTTTTTTAGACTACTCCATGCAAGATAATACAAATTCATTGACGTAATTTGGAAGACCATTTCTAAAAATTACGTGCAAGAGCTCATATTGCCGTGTCAGAAGATTTTTGTTGCCTATGTATCAGGGAATTATCCGGCATTTTAAAATACTGTTTTTAACACTGGTATCCTCAGCATACGTACACGCGCAAAGTTCATTCGTTCCGCTCAATGACGACTATTATCATCTCATTGATCGTCTGGAAATCAAAAGGGGCAAATTTTCCGAAGGTTTTCACTACAATGCCAAGCCATTCGAACGCAAAGCCGTGGTGGCGCTCACCGATTCCATTTTGAAAGAAGGTACCACGGACCTGACCGACCGCGACTGGGAAACGATCGATTACCTGCGCGAAGACAGCTGGGAATGGACCAAGGGAATGATCTCGACCGATTCGGCCAAATACAACCGGCTTGCCCGACTCGGCTGGTTTAAATCGCCTCCGCCGGGACAGAAACGGAAGTTTTTCCACCACCCGGCCGACCTTTACAGCATCCACAACAAAGATTTCGACCTGCATTTCAATTTTACCACCACCAATTTCATCGGAAGAGACAACAGCTACGACACCACGTCGCATCAATCGCTGTGGTTTACCGGCCGGGGCGTGGAGATCCGGGGGATGATCAACGAAAAGCTGGGTTTTTACACTTTTGTATCGGACAACCAGGGACGTTTTCCCAGGTACGTCAATGCATTCGCCCCCAAATACAGCTTCCCCGGCGAAGGGCTGGCCAAAGCGACACGCAACCACGGCAACGACTTCCTTTCGGCCCGCGGCTACATTACTTTCCGGCCATTGAAAGCCATTAATGTCAAATTCGGGCACGATTACAATACTTTCGGCAGCGGTTACCGTTCGCTGGTGCTTTCGGACAACAGCAGTCCTTACCTGTTTCTGCGCGTGGATACACAGCTGGGCCGGTTTCATTATACCAACCTCTGGACCAGCATGATAGATGGCGGCGAGGATGCATTTTCGGAATTTTTGAGGAAAAAGAAATTCGCTGCGATCCACCATTTGAGCGTGAACCTGACCGACAAAATCAATGTCGGCGTATTCGAAGCGGAAGTGTTTAACCGCGACTCGGTAGGCGGCGGCTACGACCTCAACTACCTCAATCCCATTATCTTCTACCGTTACGTCGAATCCTACATCGGCAGCCAGGACAATGCATTGCTTGGTTTCGACTTCCGCTGGCTGGTGGGCAAAACTGCTTCCATTTACAGCCAATTCGTCCTCGACGAGTTTCTGACCAAATACCTTTTCAACGGCAGCGGCTCCTGGACCAACAAATACAGCTTCCAGCTCGGCGCCAAATATGTGGACGCATTTGGCGTACCCAACCTCGACTTGCAGGCCGAATACAACGTCGTGCGCCCCTACACGTACTCGCACAAGGACGGCGGGCGCAATTACATGCATTACGGGCAGGCGCTTGCACATCCGCTCGGGGCCAACTTCCGGGAATATTTAGGGATTATCCGCTACAAAGCCACGCCGAGGCTGTCGATTTACGGCACCGTCATGTCGGCCATGCAGGGTAAAGATCCGTCGGACAAGCCTTTGATGAACTACGGAGGCGACATTTTGAAGAGCTACGAAACCCGGCATGTGGACCGTGAAGGAGAAAGTGAGCTGAACCAGAAGATCGGCCAGGGCATTAAAGCGACGACCTTGTTTACCGATTTGCGATTGTCGTATTCACTGGCCCACAATTTGTTCCTGGACGGCCGCTACCTGATTCGGAAAGTGACGTCACAGGACGCGAAGGTGGCCACCAACTCCAACATTTTTTCGATTGCCATCCGCTACAATATGGCGTACCGGCAGCAAACCTACTGATTTTAATTTCTACTAAAATGGAAACTGACCCCCACGAACTCCGGAATCTTCTCAGGCTCGCATTGCTGGAAGATATCGGTGACGGAGACCATTCATCGCTCGCAAGCGTGCCCGAAAACGCTACCAAGCGCGCCAAGCTCCTGGTGAAGCAGGGCGGTGTGCTCGCGGGTGTGGAAGTGGCGCAGATCATCTTCGATGAGACCGCAAAATATTATAATCATCCCCTTCCGAAAATTGATGTGTTACTTTTTGACGGCGCCGTCGTATCAACAGGAGACATTGTTTTTACGGTAGAAGGAAGTGCGCGGCTGATCCTGAAAGCCGAACGGCTGGTGCTGAACATTATGCAGCGCATGAGCGGTATCGCCACTTATGCACGGCAAATGTCGGACCTGATCAAGGATTTGCCTGTAAAACTGCTCGATACACGCAAAACGACCCCGAATTTCAGGCTGTTTGAAAAACTGGCCGTGAAAATCGGCGGCGCGGTGAACCACCGGATGGGCCTCTACGACATGATCATGTTGAAGGACAACCACGTGGATTACGCCGGCGGCATCGAAGCGGCCATTACCGGGGCCAACAAGTACCTGAAAGAAACCGGCCGGAAGCTCAAAATCGAAGTCGAAACGCGGAACCTTGCCGAGGTGGACGAGGTGCTGCGCGTGGGGCAGGTTGACATTATTATGCTCGATAATTTCAATCTCGACGACCTGCGCGAAGCGGTGAAGCGGATCGGCGGGCGGTACGAGACGGAGGCTTCGGGCAACATTACCGAAAAAACATTACGCGCAGTGGCCGAAACCGGTGTGGATGGAATTTCCAGCGGTGCGCTCACGCATCAGGCGCGAAGTCTGGATTTAAGTCTGAAAGCCTTCTAACCTTTTCATTCATATCAAAAGCGTATGCTGAGATCGATGAAAACAACATACGCTTTTGATCTTCAAGGGTTTCCGTTCGGATATTTCCTGTGGGCAACTGCATTGCTCTGCATTTACCTACCAGCTGTTTCGCTGGGCCAAAATCCGCCGCGCGGCGAAATCGACATCAACACCTTCATTGCCGAGCTCTTCCCCATTCCTCCCGACGATTCGGAAGAGCTGTTCGAAGCACTTTTGCAGCTATATGCCAGCCCACTCGACCTGAATACAGCCACGCCGGACGATTTGGCCACTACTTTTATTTTAAGCGAAGAACAAATCCGGGCATTTTTTGACTATCGGGAAAAGGCGGGTGCATTGCTTTCACTTTACGAACTCCAAGCCATTGCCGGGTTCGACATTTACACCATTCGCAGGCTTTTGCCATTTGTAACGGTCAGTACCAAAGCGGTTTCCATTCAGGATGCGCTTAAAAATCCGGGTCAGCATTTCCTGATGTTTCGTTCGGGTAAACTCATGGAGCGGCAGAAGGGTTTTGCACCGCTGGATTCGAGCTCGAATGCCGTGACGCGTTATCAGGGGCCGCCTTTCAACGGATATCTGCGCTACCGCAATGCGCGGAGCGGTGCGTATAGTTTTGGCATTACATTGGAAAAAGATTCCGGTGAAGAAGTATGGGATTGGAATGCGCAGAGGCAGGTTTTCGGTATTGACTACACTTCATTTCACGCCCAGATCATGAACCGGGGAAGGCTTAAAAACCTGATCATCGGTGATTTCCAAATGCAGGCCGGGCAGGGAATGATCACCGGCGCAGGGTTTTCGTTGGGCAAAGGCTCCGAAGTGATCCGAACTGTTTACCGAAGCACCACCGGCCTGAAAGCTTACACTTCCGCCACCGAAGCCAACTTTTTCCGCGGCATGGCAGCTGCATTCAGCATTACTTCCCGCACCGATCTCACCATTTTCATCTCCAAAACCAAACGCGACGCAACGCAGGACGCCGACAGCAATCATTCCACCGTCACCACTTCGCTACCCATTACGGGCTACCACCGCACGCCTTCGGAAATTGAGAAACACAATGCCCTTCGCGAACAGAATGCGGGCCTGCATTTCATGCACAGGTTCGCTTCGCACAGAGGGCAGATCGGGCTGACAATGCTGCGTACCGGCTATAATTCATTTATCCAAAAGCGCGATCTGGCTTACAACCGCTACGAATTTTCGGGTAAACAAAATTTGGTAGCAGGCCTCCACGGCGACTACCGCTGGCAGAACATTCACTTTTTCGCAGAAAGTGCCATTTCCAAAAGCGGCGGCACCGGTGCGATCGGCGGTCTTATCGCCAGCATTGGCAGGAAACTCGACGTTTCGGTGATGGTCAGGCATTATGCCCGCAACTTTCACACATTTTACGGCAACCCCATCAGCGAAGCCACCCGCCCTATCAATGAACGCGGTGCTTACGCGGGCATTCGCTGGTCCCCTTCGCGGAAATGGCAATGGAGCGCTTACTTCGATTATTTCCGGTTTCCGTGGCTGAAATACCAGGTCGATAGACCGTCTGTCGGCTATGATTACTTCCTGCATTGGCTCTGGAAGCCTTCCAGGCGGCTGAATGCCTATGTGCTTTTTCACGAAAAGCATAAGCAGGTGAATGATCCTTCGGCAGAGAGCGGTGAGCCGACGCTGGTTTGGTCTATCAAACGGACGGCGATGTTTAATATCAATTATGAAGTTCCGCTTCAATGCGCATTCCGGACTAGACTCCAATACGGCGGGCTTAAAAATGAGCGTACGGCTGGTTCGAATGGATTTACGGTTGTGCAGGATGTTACCTGGCATTTGTCCAAAGTGGAAATCAGCGGACGTGTGGCCTTTTTCAAAACCGACGATTACGACAGCCGGCAATATGTGTACGAGAAAGATATGCTCTATGCATTCTCGATTCCGGCCTATTATAACACCGGCACAAGGCATTATGTAATGCTGCGGTACACGGTTTCAAAACAGCTTAAAATATGGCTCCGATGGTCGCAAACGCGGTATTCTGACATTGAGAAGATCAGCTCGGGACTCAACGAAATTGAAGGCAACAAACGCAGCGAAGCAAAAATGCAGGTGATGTATCAGTTTTGAACCCCTATTTTTGCAGCGCGAAAGGGAATTTTTGAAGTAATAGCATTAATCAGTATAGCATGTCAACCAACAAACTTGAAGCATTAAAAAAATATTTCGGATACGACTCCTTTCGCCCGCAGCAGTCCGAAATTATCGACACCATCATGGCCAACCGCGACTGCATGGTGCTGATGCCCACAGGCGGCGGTAAATCCGTGTGTTTTCAGATCCCTGCCGTGCTCCGCGACGGTCTCACCATCGTGATATCACCGCTGATCGCCCTTATGAAAGATCAGGTGGAAGCATTGCGTGGAAACGGCATTAACGCAGCGTTCCTGAATTCCACAATTTCCGGCGCCGAGCAGGACCAAATCATGTGGCAAATCAGGCTGGGTGAATTGAAATTGCTATACATCGCGCCTGAAAGGCTTTTTGCAGGAAATACCTTCGACCTCCTCCGCGAATGGAACGTAACCCTGTTCGCGATCGACGAATCACACTGTATTTCCTCGTGGGGTCACGATTTCCGGCCGGAATACCGTCAGCTGAACCTGCTGAAACTGCGCTTCCCCGACGTCCCGATCGTGGCGCTCACCGCCACCGCCGACCGCGTGACGCGCCGCGATATCCTCAAACAGCTCAATATCGAACACGCCGAAACCTTCATTTCCAGCTTCGACAGGCCGAACCTGAGCCTGAATGTACTGCCCGGGCGGAAGCGTATCGAGCAAATCCAGCGCTTCGTGAACAAACACGAAGGCCAGCCGGGCATTATCTATTGCCTCAGTCGAAAGGGCACCGAAACCGTGGCGGCCAGCTTGCAAAAAGCCGGCTTTCGGGTTGCGTACTACCACGCGGGCATGCCCGGCGACAAGCGCTCGCAGGTGCAGGAGAATTTTTTGAGGGACGATATCCAGATCATCGTCGCCACGATCGCATTCGGAATGGGGATCGATAAATCCAATGTGCGCTGGGTGATCCATTACAACCTACCCTCGAATGTCGAGAGCTTTTACCAGGAAATCGGTCGGGCGGGACGCGACGGTGCCAGCGCGGACACGGTGCTGTTTTACAGCTATCTCGATATAATCACCCGGCAGGATATGATCAATAATTCGGATCAATCGGCCGAGCAAAAGGAGTTGCTTCATGCCAAACTGAACCGTATGAAACAATATGCCGAGGCCGATATCTGCCGTCGTCGCATCCTTTTGAGCTATTTCAACGAGCCCGTCGACCACGACTGCGGCAACTGCGACGTATGCCGCAACCCGCGTACGCGCTTCGACGCAACCATTATTGCCCAAAAAGCACTTTCCGGCATCGCCCGCACCGAACAGAAGGTGGCGATGGGGATGCTCATCGACATTCTCCGCGGCAGCCGCAACCGCAACATTATTCAACACGGCTACGAAAGGCTTCCTACTTTCGGCGTCGGGCACGAGCTGCGGACCGATGAATGGTCGGAATACCTGGGCCAAATGCTCAATTCCGGCGTGATGGACATTGCTTACGACGAAGCGCATTCATTTAAACTGAACCCGGTGAGCTGGCAGGTTCTGAAAGGCGAGCGGCAGATCGAGCTCGTCAAATTCATTCCGCTCAGCGAACGGAAGGCCAAGGAAGAAGAGCTGGTACCGAAGGAAAAACCCAAGCAGGAAATCATCCGCGACGCGCTTTTTGAACGCCTCCGGCAGCTCCGCAAGAAGTTGGCCGATGCTCTCGGCGTGCCGCCTTACGTGGTCTTCAGTGACGCTTCATTGTCGGAAATGGCGCAGAAAAAGCCGGTTTCAGAGGCGCAAATGAAGGCAGTTTCTGGCGTCGGAGCGGAGAAATTTCGGCGGTATGGAGAAGCTTTCATCAATGAAATCCTTGATTTCGCGCGAGAGAACAATGCTCCCGGCACGCGCGTGATGAAGGGAATGACCTTCGTTGAAACGCTGGACCTTTATAATGAAGGTTACTCCGTAAAAGTAATCGCAGAGAAACGGAACCTGAACCCCGTCACGATCATCTCGCATTTGGTCAAGCTGAAAGAGGACGGCCACGCCATTAACCTGAAATCGCTCATCGAACCCGCAGCCTACACCGCCATCATTACCGCCGCGCAGGAAATCCGGGCCGGCAAAAACGATCCGCTGAAACCATTGTTCGAACTGCTGAACGAACGGTACGATTACGGCCAACTCCGGCTGGCGCTGGCGATTTGGGAAGAGGAGCGACAAAACTAGCCGCACCTGATTATATTTACGCTTTTTAAATACTTAACCAACAACATGTCAAGACAAAATATACTCTCAGGGTCGCCGTGGGAAGACAAAATGTGCTATTGCCGGGCGGTGCGGATCGGAAATATCGTGGAAGTGGCCGGAACGGTTGCTATTGTGGATGGCGATAAGGTGAAGGCCGATGATGCCTTCGCACAGACCAACAACATTATCGAGCGCATTGAAAAAGTGCTGCAAGACGCCGGCGCAAGCCTGGCCGATGTTGTCCGTACCCGGATTTTTACGACGGACATTAACTGTTTCGACGACATCGCCCGTGCACATGGTGCGTATTTCCGCGATATTAAGCCCACAACGGGCATTTACGAGATCAGCAAGCTGGTGTCGCCCGATTACCTGGTAGAAATCGAGTTCACGGCAATCGTTCAGTAACGCATTGAAATAGTGGAAAAAAGCCTGCTTCCCGACGGAAACAGGCTTTTTTTGTCATCACATTGCCCTTCCTTCCAACCTTTTGGCGCGGATTTTGCTCTTTGTGGAGATGTTGTCTGAATTGGAACCCTAAACAATAGACATCTCCTGACATGAAAAATGGAATTACGCTACTAATTGCCTCATTTTTACTGGCCTTGTGCATATTACAAAAAGAAGCCAGATACGGAACGGCCACTCAGGGAAGTGTGGAAAAAACGTACAGCTCATCGCCCATGAGCGCAAAAAGTGGTACTATTTCCGAAACACCCTATTCCGACGAACTATTGACGGATTCCCAAACATTCGAATTTGTTTCGGCCGACACCACATCTTCGCGGCTTGCAAACCAGCGTTTACTTCAAATTTCGGCCAACAGCAAAATGCTGAACTACTGACCTGAACAACGCAGGCCGGTAATTCAGCTCAAAGCGGACATCAGCTGAAAAGTCCCATTATATCTTCCTGGCTGAGTTTTTTGATAAAGCCGGATTCGCCGCCTACCAAATCTTCCGCCAAGTCCTGCTTGCGCTGCTGCAAAAGCAGAATTTTCTCTTCAATCGTATCCTTGCAAATCATTTTATAGGCAAATACCTTCCGCGTTTGTCCGATGCGGTGCGTGCGGTCAATCGCCTGACGCTCAACGGCCGGGTTCCACCACGGGTCCACAAGGTAAACGTAGTCCGCTTCGGTGAGGTTAAGCCCTACTCCGCCCGCTTTGAGGCTCATCAGGAACACCCGGCAAGTATCGTCGTTTTGGAAACGGTTCACACGGCCGGCGCGGTCCACAGTTTGGCCGTCCAGGTATTCGTAAGGGATATTCATTTTTTCCAAATGCTTGCGAATCAGGTCGAGCATTCCCAGAAATTGGCTGAATATCAATATTTTATGATTAGATGCATTCTCTTCGATCTCGCGCGTGATCTCTTCCAGCTTCGCCGATTCATTGCCAAAGTCCTCGTCTCCCGACAAAATCGACGGTGAATCGCAAATCTGGCGGAGTTTCAAAAGTGCTTCCAGGATGAGGAAACTGCTCTTGTTAAGCCCTTCGGTGGCGAGTTTCTCGGCGATTTCCTGGCGGTAGCGCTCGCGGAAAGTGTCGTACACCTTCCGTTGCTTATTGCCCATTTCGCAAAACAGGATGGTCTCGGTTTTATCCGGCAAGTCGGTCGCTACCTCCTCTTTCGTGCGTTTCAGCATGAATGGATATACCAGCTTGCGGAGTTCGGCCGCCTTTTCCTTGTCCTGGTACTTATCGATCGGCGTCGCGTATTCCGTACGGAAGAAGTCGGCGTGGCCGAGCATGCCCGGGTTCAGGAACTCGAATTGGGAGTACAGATCAAATGTATTGTTCTCCACCGGCGTACCCGTCATGGTAAGGCGGTTGCGCGCGCGGAGGAGGCGCGAGGCTTTCGATGTAAGCGAATCGGGGTTTTTAATGGCCTGCGCTTCATCGAGTATAATATAGTTGAAATCAAACTGGCGCAACAGCTCCACATCGCTGCGCATGGTGCCGTAGGTGGTAAGAATGATGTCGTACTCGCGGAAAAAATCAATGTCTTTCCGGCGTGCCATCCCACGGTGAACGTATAACTTCAAATCGGGCGTAAATTTGGCCGCCTCTGCCTGCCAGTTGAAAATCAGCGTGGTAGGAACTACGACAAGGTTCGTATATCCCGCATTCAGGTTTTTCTGGTTTTGCAGGAAGGTGAGCATTTGCAGGGTTTTGCCCAAACCCATATCATCCGCCAGGCAACCGCCCCATTGGAATTCGTCGAGGAAATGCAGCCATTTGTAACCTTCCTCCTGGTATTGCCGGAGCGTCGCTTCGATGTTTTGCGGAAGCGGGACGGAAGGGATTTGCTTAAAATTGAGCAGCTTCTGCTTTTTCTCCCAAAGTTCACGGAAAACCTCCTCATTGTCCACCTCTGAAACCAGCTCGTCGATCAGCGAGAAATGGATTTTGGACAAATGTATCTGGTCGTCCTGCACGCGGCCAAACTGCATGAGCGGTTCCAGCTTGGCTATCCACTCGTCGGGCAGCACGCCCAGCGAGCCATCCTGCAACTGAATGTAATTCTGCTTCTTAAGTAATGCCTTTTTCGCATCGGCCAGCGATACCGTCTGATCCCCGAAAGTGATCTCGATCTTCATATCGAACCAGTCGATCCCCGACGAGGTGTGCACCTTCACCTGTCCGCGGTTCGGGTTGAACTTCATCTTTTTCAGGTCTTTGAACCCGAAAATCTCGTAGTGTTTCTTCTTGGCGGCGTCCACGAAATTGAATAACCATCCATTCTTCATCACCTGCTCGAACGGCACATAGAAAAACGGCTGGCCGGTTTGATGCGCAAATTCCGGATGCAGCGCCTTCGTCCATTCCCAAACCGCATTTTCCGCCTGAACGTCGCGTTCCAGCATGGTGATCTGGTTGTTGTCGAAGCCGGTTTTAGTGCGGCGCTGGTCGTGGAGCAGTTCCAGTTCCTCCTCTTTACCGTTTTGTTCAAGGTAAATGTAGGAAGGCACAATGAGCAGGTTGGCCTCGTCCTCTTTCAGGTAAAATTTGGGCTTTTGGAATGCCAGCGGTGAAGTTTGTATCTCGTGCCGGGTCTGGAATATCACATCGAATTTTTCGGAAACCGGGATGATCCAGTTTTTGAGAAAATCGTCTCCATAGTCCTTCTTAACCCTTATTTTGAATCCGTTCTGGCCCAGGTAAGCGACCATTTCGGCCTCGCTGAGACCCGCCCAGCGGAATAATGTCTTCTCGTTATAAAGCCCCAGCCAGAAACTATCAAGCGTGACCACCTTCTGCAATTCCAGCGGTGTGCCGGGTTTGATCTCCACATAGGGGTTCAGCGTGATAAACTCTTTGTCTTCCGTGAGCACAAAAAACAGCTTCACCGGCTCGCGGTGCAGTTCCAGCTGTGTGAGCTGGTGGTTGCTGGTCACGTAATCGCCGTCGGCGAGGAAAAGGCGGTCGCCGTCGAGATCGTTGAAAACGCGGGTTAGCTGCTTGCCTACGTAATTGCGGGCTTCGTAGCGTTGCTCGGCTTCCACGTCGTCGAAATGCAGGTATGCATTATACGCCCAGCCTTGCTTGCGGATGAATTTCTGCAAACCTTCTTCCCAATGCTTCGCCATGCGCACCAGGCGTGCGTCGGCTTCCGTCAGCACGGGAATCTCATCCGCATTATAGTAATGGCTCGAACCGCCCGCAATGTTGCGGATGTTCGTTACCTTCTCTGATTTAGAACTGAATTTGACCGAAAAAACACCGAAGCCGATATCCAGCAAATGATTTTTGCCTTTTGGCCAAAACACAAAAATGGAAACGCGGTCCTCGTCGTCCTGGCCGTTGTCGGTCAGCGTTACCGCAAACGACGACTCCTGCACGGGCAATATGCGCTCACGCAACGATTGCCAATCCTGGTAAGCGCCCACTTTCTGAATCGCCGGATCGAGCTTGATCAGGTGCAGGCCTCCGTCCTCATCGAGCCGGAATTCGAATTTATCTTTATAAGGATCTTCGAGCGAATAGCCGTATTCGGCCAGCAGGTTGGTTTTCTCTACGGTCAGGTCGCGCATTACCTCAAATGCCTTTTCGCCCAGCTCTTCGCGGAGTTTCAGCAATGCGGCCAGCTTGTGTTCGCAAAGCGGCACCCAGAGTTTCTGGTTACAGGTACAGGAGGTCTGGATCTGCCTTGTTCCTTTCACGCGCCGGAAGGTGGTCATAAATGTCTGACCCTTGTCGGTCACCTCGCATTCGGCCTCGCCCTCGCGAGCGGATACGATCTCTACCGGTCCTACATTGGCGCGGTTTTGCCAGGTTTCTTCGAGCACCATGCTGCGGAGCTGCATTTCGCGAAGCTCGTGCAATTCGATGGTCGTGCTGGCCATTTCGTGCACCACCTGCTTGATGGTCGGCATTTTGTCGAGAATGTACAAAATGGCGGCCACGCGGTGTTTGCACAGCCCGGCTTTGTCCGGACAAGAACATTCGGTGGTGATCTGCGGTGTGAGAAAATCGCGGATGAAAATCTGGTAATACTGGATCGAGTAGTCGCTTTTGACCTTGAACTCGGCATTACCGGGGCCATTATAATCGAGTTTGGAAACCTTTAAGCCGCCACTGCTATAAATGGAACGCCCTCTTGACAATACATCCCGCTCCGCCCGTCTTATTAAGAAGTTGGATAATTTCTCCTTCTTTTCGTTTTCCATTTACCCTGCTGCCTATTAAAAACGCAAAAGTACGGTATGTTTCTGTCTTATAGAAACGAACAAAGAAGTATTGGCCGCCGGCGCGCGATTTAGGAGCGCAGATAAGGCTGGTCGATCACGCCGATGTGCCCCGAATGCAGAGAATCCATGCAGAATGCGGCGATCTGCGGGCCGACATTGGGATACAAATGCCTGGACGGTAGTTCCGAAATGGGTAACCATACGATTTCCAGCGCGGTAGTATGCGCCGGGTCGAGCGCGGGGATGCCCTTTGTGATATTTGCATTAAATATCATGTGCAGCGTTTCTTTCTGCAATTCCTGCCAGATTACCTCGCCGCAGGACACCATTTTCCCCACTGCTACTTCCACGCCGAGTTCTTCCATCAGCTCCCGTGCCAATGCATCGGAAAGCGACTCGCCCGGGTCGGGATTTCCGCCGGGAAGTGCGAATACTTCCTTTTCGCCATACTGGTAGCGCAGGGTGAGGATTTTGTCGTTGTCGAGAAGGATAGCGGATGGACGGACGTTCATATGTGTGCTTAAATAGTGGTTATACTATTTCCCAATAAACAAACTTCCGTCCATAACTCTTAGTCGCGCAGCACCATTTTTTCGATGAGCAGCATGAAAATATGGATGACCTTGATGTGGATCTCCTGGATGCGGTCGGCGTAACCGAAATGCGGGACCCGTATCTCGACGTCGGCCACACCTGCCAGCTTGCCGCCGTCCTTGCCCGATAGGATGATGATTTTCATGCCTTTGGCTTTCGCGGCTTCCGCGGCGCGGATGATGTTGGCCGAATTGCCGCTTGTGCTCAGTCCGAGCAGCACGTCGCCGGGCTGGCCCAATGCTTCGATATATCTTGAAAACACATATTCATACCCGAAATCGTTGCTTACGCAGCTCAGATGGCTCACATCGGAAATGGCGATGGCCGGCAATGCGCGGCGGTTGTCGCGGTAGCGGCCGGTGAGTTCCTCGGCGAAATGCATGGCGTCGCAATGCGAGCCGCCGTTGCCGCACGACAGGATTTTGCCGTTATGGATAATGGCGTCGGCCATGAGCCCGGCAGCTTTTTCGATCTTTTCGATCTGTTCGGGATCGCTCAGGAAGTTGTCGAGGACCGTTTGTGCTTCTTTCAGTTCCTGGCTAATAATGCTTTGGTAATTCATGTTGGTGTTAATGCGAATGAATGTCAGATTTTGATCGCTTTGAGCACGTGTGTTTTCCGGCCCGGGCCTTTGTGCCGCTCGACTTTGAAACCGCCGGCGGCCAATGCCCTTTTAACGATGCCTTTGGACGAATATGTTACTAATACGCCTTCGTGCCGCGTTTGGGCTGCTATTTTCGTGAAAATTTCTCCGGTCCAGAGCTCGGGCTGGGCCCGCGGGTCGAACGCGTCGTAGAAGACGACGTCAAAAAGCCGTTCCGCAGTAAAATCCTGCAACGTCGTGTTGTCTTTTCGAAGGGTAAAAAATGGCGAAATGGCCGTCTCCTTACCCCACGGCGCGCTGTGCAGCTGCATAAAGCCGCTCTCGCCGGTCGCTTCCTCATAGTTGAGCTGCGATGCTTCCAGTGCAGAAACGGGATATGCTTCCACGGAAGTGTAGAAAACCGGCTTTTGAAGCTGATCGGCCAGTTTCCAGGCGAGGAATGCGTTCAAACCCGTGCCGAAACCCATTTCAAAAACAGAAACCGGCCCGGAAGCATTTTCCAGGACCGGCCTCAGACCAAGATTGATATAAATATGCTCCGATTCATTCAGAGCACCCTGCAACGAGTGGTATTGCTGATTGAACTGCGCGCTGAACAACGAATGCGAGCCGTCTTCGGTAATGATGAAGCGTTCCAAATGGCCGGTTATTAGTTTGGCCAAAAGTACTAAATCATCCTGCGCAGTGTGATCTGCGTAAAGAAAATATCGCCTTTGCGTTTCACGAGCAGGTCGATATTCTTGCCGTCGCCGCGCTGCATGAGCTTATATATTTCACTCACATTGAGATCGGAGGCGGAGTGGTCGTCGATAAACAGCAGCTGGTCGCCTTCCATCAGGCCGGCACGTGCGGCCGGCGAGTCGTCAATAATGTGGTTAACAATGTAGGACCGCAAATCCTGGCCTTCCGCGCGGATCTCCATTCCGCTCATATCGTGTTCGAATTTCTCGCGCAGGCGGCTTTTGATCGGTTTCAGCACCATGTATCGCTCCTGGTAATTGAATGTAACCTTGAAACGGCGCAGCAATTCGCAACCGATGTTCCCCTGCCGCTCGGCACCCGCCCGCAGCTTGGAGCCGAATGCGATGCTGTCGGGAAACGATGCTACCACGTTATTAAGCTCAAACCTGCCAAGCCGCATTTTGTCCACCCGGCCAAGGTTACCGTTGATCACGCCATTCAAACCACGACCCAATTGCGCCCGGATCACTTTTTCGGGCAGGCGGAAGGTTTCTTTCGGAGAGTTATTGAGCAGCAGCGCATGGCCGGCACCGGTGTCGATCAGCACGCGGATCGGATGCTCGCGGCCGTCGGCGAACAGCGTTACGGCATCGGTAAACGGCTTTGTATCCTCGATCACGATTTTATGTTTGTCGCCTTTGCTGGTTTTATAGCGGTACCGGTCGGGCCGCATGAGCAGTATTTCCTTCTTCGCGAAATCAATGGTGACCACGAAGTTGTTAAAGATTTCATAGCCAAAAATGCCGTGCACCGGCACGCCCACGTACTCGGAAAGCCGCAGGAAATCGTCTTCAAGGATCACGATGTTCTGATGGTTGGCCCGGAGGCGGCCCATCGAAAACCGGTTGTCGATCGCGACGTGTGCGGATATGGATGCGCCTTCGCCTGCGCCGGTGAGGTTAACTTTGCGGGTTAAACGCAGCTTGTCGGCTTTGAGGGCGTGGGGATCGGTAATGATAATGGAACTGACGCCCGTATCGAGGATAAAACGCAGGGAATCGTTGTCGTTGATCTTGGCGTAAATCAATATCAGGTTGGAATGCAGCTCGAACGGGATGCGTGCCGTTTTGTGATTTTTATCTAAAAAGTAGCCGTACTTTTCCTCAGAAACAGGCGGAATGTCGCTGGAATAGGCGAATGTCAGGGTGTGGGTAAAAAGTATGATCGCTGCTATGAACCACTTAGACGTTTTCATCGTGGCCTCCTTTCTTTAAATGCTATGTGTCAAGTTCCGCGTAATAACATTACTAAAAACACGCTGATTATAAATGACTTAGTCAGTTGATTTATAGTTCTCGGTGTACGTTGATTGTCGAATCCGGCCCATTTGGCCATTTAAGTAAAATTAAATCATTTTACATTAATAAAACACAAAAAAATCCCGGTATGTGCAAATTTTCCGACATTTTTTTGATCACATATATATAATCATGTAAATGAGGAAAATATGGTACTTTTGTTGCGTAAAATGACTTTTTCCCATAATAAAAATTTTCTCATGCGAAAAAAAATTGTTGCCGGCAATTGGAAGATGAATAAGGTTCTGGATGAAGCAGTTGCGCTCACTTCCGAACTCGTGAACATGGCCAAAGATGAGGTCCGTAACGATGCAAAAATCATCCTTTGCCCCCCTGCTATTTACCTTACTACCATTAAAAAATATATCGAGACGGAGCCCAACTTCGCCGTGGCAGCTCAAAATTGCTCGGATAAAGTTTCGGGTGCATTCACCGGTGAGATTTCTGCTCAGATGCTGCAATCGATCGGTGTGGAATATGTGCTGATCGGCCACAGCGAGCGCCGCCAGTATTTCAACGAAACGAATGCATTGCTTGCCGAAAAAGTGAATACGGCGCTTTCTTTCAACGTTTCGCCGATTTTCTGCTGCGGTGAGTCGCTCGAACAGCGCCAGAATGAAGATTATATCGGATTTGTGAAAAACCAGATCACCGAAAGCCTTTTCCACCTTTCGGAAGAGCAACTGAAATCGGTGGTGATCGCTTACGAGCCGATCTGGGCCATCGGTACGGGACTTACGGCGTCGGCTGAGCAGGCGCAGGAAATGCACGCGGCATTGCGCGCGCACATCGCTTCGAAATACGGTGCGGAAGTAGCGGATGAAATTTCGATCCTTTACGGCGGAAGCGTTACAGCCGCCAGTGCACCCGAGCTGTTTGCAGCACCGGATATCGACGGCGGCCTGGTTGGCGGCGCTTCGTTGAAATCGAGGGAGTTTACAAATATTATTAAGGCGCGGTAGGTAATGTCACGCAAATCATCCTTCGGCCGCCGGGCGGTCGAAGGATGACATTAACGCCATTACATGTCCGTGATCACAAACTCCACCCGGCGGTTCTTTTTGCGTTCTTCTTCGCTGCCTTTCGTGATCGGGCGCGTGCCGCCGTAGCCTTTCGCTTCAATGCGGCTCCCTTCAATCCCTTTTTCTACGAGATAGTTTTTCACCGATTCCGCGCGCTGGCGTGAGAGTTCGAGGTTTTTGTCGAAATCACCCACATTGTCGGTATGGCCTTCCACGCGGATTTTCACGGTCGGGCTATCACTCATCACGTCCACCAGCCGGTTCAGTTCTTCATACGATTCCGGAAGCAGGGTGTATTTGGATGTTTCGAAGTAGATATTCGGAAGCAGAATTGTTTCGCCCGTGCTGAGCGGCGTCAAATAGATGTCCTGAGCAAAGGATTTGTCGGTAGAATCGGCCGGCGTGAGGTTAAACGAGGTTCCGTAAAAGCCACGCGCATGGACGCGGAATTTGTACTTTTCGTTGCCGGCCACGCCCACGCTGTACTTCCCGGACGACGATCTGATCTGCAACGTGTCGCCGCCCTCGGTGTAGGAAATCTGTGCGCCGATCGGCGCTTTCGTTTTCGCGTTGTAAACCGTGCCCTTCAAAACGGCCATTTCAGCATCCTTTTTAGCCACTGCCGGCTTTTCTGGCGCTTTTGCCAGTGGTTTCGCAGCCGGCTTTTTCACAGGTTCCGGGGTTTTAGCAGCGGGTTTCGCCGCTTTTGCCGGCTCTTTTTTCAAAGGGTTTTTGATGTGAATTCCATAGAAATTCCACGATTGATTACCGCCTGAACTCCTTCCCTCATAAAAATCGAACTCTTCAATACCGGGCGTAAGTCGTTCGAAATAGGCTACGAAATCGACCGTATCGCCGTTTGCAACCTTCATTCTGGTGGTCGTAGTAATATTTTCCGCCCGGATGAACTTGAATTTTTTATCAATTTCCCCTGGTTTGTAAAGCCGGGTTTCGGGGTCGAGCCAGATCTGGCTCTGGCTTTGCTGCTGCAATGGCGGAATGCGGGAATCGGGGATCGGGAACTGCCTTGGCTGCGAACGGAATTGCGGCCGCTGTGGCTTTTCGTCGATAAATTGAAGGTGGATAATGGTGTTGTTGTCCGTCAGCTCCACCTTCTTGATTTTCACATAAGGCGCCGACGACTCTTCTACTTTGGGGTTTTCAGTGACTTGCCCGAAGCTGGTATGGATAGATAGCAAAATGGCTCCAAAACTGGCCGAAAGCAATTTCAAATTCATGATGATATTGGGGTTTGACCTAAATATCAGCAAGAACGTCTGAAAACAGATGATAGTTTGTTAAAAATTGTTAAACCCATAAACTCACTGCTTTACAGCGATAAAGGGCGTCCAAAAAGCAGGGTCGTAGCGCTCCCAGGCATGGCAGGCAAAGGGCAAATGGTGGTCGGTGAGCTCGTAGCTCGCTGCCGGACTTTTTTCAAATGAAAAGCGGAGCGCTTCGGGCCATTCGGGCAGTTTCATGAAGAGCTTCATCGGTTTCAGCCGTGTGGCTTCCTGGCAGAAAAGCATATCCTCGTTGCCCACCCAGGCGGGATAAAACATGTTGTAAATCCTGAGATAGCGCAAAAACGAAGGGATTTTGCGCAAAGAGAGGCCACCGTTCAACACCACCCGCTGCGTGGACAGGGCGTTGGCGAAATCGAGGGCTTTCTCGGCGCGAAGAATGTCATACTCAGGCTGGTGGAGCGATGGTGCGCCGATGTAGTCGTAGCCTTTCGCGCACCATTCCCGGAGCTCGTCCCGGAATACGAATGCGTCGAGCTGGTAAATGAGGATGTATTCGTAGGCAGTAAAAGTTTTGTAGAAATCAATGGAAACCATCAGCCGGTTATAGGCATCCACCCCGGTAAAATATTGGTTCCCAAACGATTGAAATGTAAGTGCCGGATATTCCTGCCGCAATGCGGAAAGATCCAGGCTCTCGGGCTTAGCGATGATCACCGGGTAATGGCCCAGTACTTTCATACATTGTTGCAGCGACGCCCGCTCGGCGCCCGTGAGGGACGCCTGGTAAATGGGTATCACCACCGCTACGAGCGACTTGTTGTCCGCCATTGTATTCAAAATCCAGTTTTTATTCCAATAAATCCCCTACCGCGGGCAACCACCAATCCTTGCTGCTGAACCGGTAATAGCCCCGGATCACCTGGCTAAGCACCGGTGTAAGCCGCTTGAAACGGCTTTCGGGCAGGGCTGCGCGGGTGTAAAAATGCTTTTGCGACAAATACAGCTTTACGAGCTTTTCGCGCGGCACGAACGGAAGCGCGCGCAGAAGCAGGTACATTTCGTGCAGTTTGCGCGCCTTCTCTTCCAGCGGGATGAGCTTCAACTTCCGGTCGCGTTTGAAGCGGTCGGCGAGCTGCACTTTCTCGACCTTATTGCCGAAACCAACTTGCTGGCTGGAATGGATACGGTAGGAAATGAGCGTTTCGGGAATGAATTCGATTTTGTTTTCAAGGCTCAGCACCACGGCTATCCAGGCGTCGTGGATGAGATCCTGAACGTGCGTCGGGAAGGGCATGAGGCGTTCCAGGCATGATTTGCGGATGGCCAGCGTGGCGCCCGTCACGACAAACCCGTTGAAAAGGATTTCGTGCGGCCGGCCGCTTTTCCATATTCCCTGCCGCACATGATCGAACTCGATTTCCTCCCAGATTGTCCGCCCGGTCGGCTCCGAATCGTCGTTAATCATCTCTGCGTCGCTGAAAACCGCATCCACATCCTTGCGGGCATTCAGGAACGCGAGTTGCTTCTGCACTTTGTCCCGGCGCCAGCGATCGTCCTGGTCGCTCAGGAAAATGATGTCGCCCTCGCAAAGCGAAAGGCATTTCTCAAAATTCCTGGTCGAGCCCAGGTTCTCCTCGTTCACATGAATGCGCACGGGAAACTTGCTGGTGGCCGCGAAAGATTTTATGATTTCAATCGTGTTGTCCTTGGATCTGTCGTCGCAAACCACCAATTCGTCCACCGAAACCGTCTGATCAGCAATGCTCTTCAACTGTTCGGGCAGGTACTTTGCCCCGTTGTAAGTACACATAGCTACTGAAATCATAATGTGTATCTGTATTTAATTACAAAATGCCGCAAAGTAACACTTAATGTACCCGTTACCCAAACGGGCTTTTCAATTTCGCGTGGTTTCATCGGTTGCGTTGTTGCGTGACTTTTCAGGAATACTTACCACTTTTCGGGCTACGGCCCATCCGAGTATTTCGGAGTACTCCCGCGAATCCTTATAATAAATCAATGGTGTATTTCGATCATTTTCCCATTGCCGTAAGGTAACTGTTATTTCATCATTCATTTGATGCAAATCCCGCAGGTTATGATAAAAAACCGCGCCCCACAAGAGCACGCCTGCCGCTGCCAGCCGGCCCAGGTGGGCGGTTTTGAGGATTTTCAAATCGAGCAATATCAACACCAGGATCACCGGGATGGATCCCGTGAAAAACATGTAACGCGGCGCTATACCGCCCGCCGCTTTTGACTCAAACCTGGAAATAGCGATAATAATGCCAGTGAGCAACGGCAGCGAAAGCAATGCATAAAGCAGCGGCTCCTTCAATGCATAGCCTTTCAGCAGCAGCCAGCCCCAGAATGCCAGCACCGCAAAACCAACCGCCATACAGAGGAGAATGTTCAAATGCTGGCCCGACGACGGATTAATATACACGAAACTCCCCGCGAAGGTGAGCAACAAGCGCAGCATCCAGTCGAAATGGAAGGGCTCGCCGGGTGCAGGCGCACTATCGGGCCGCGGCAGGAACGAGAATGCCACCAATGCAGCCGTCCACAATGCCCACACAGCCAGCATTTGCCTTTTTTGTTGTGCAAATAATATAAAACAACCCAGCAGCAGCGCTATAAACCCGTTACCGAACGACAACACAGCTAACCCGCCCGCTAAAAATGCCAGAAAAAATGACGAAGACATTATACGTTGTGCGCGATCGAGCAGGTAAAGTGCTGAAAAAGAGAAGAAAAAAACCGTATAATGCTGAATTCCTCCCCAATAATAAAAGGTATCCTGCCAGAATGCGAGGCTGAAAATGAACACCGCAGCCCAGAGCGCCATCACGGGCGACAGCCTCTTTTTCGAATACATTACCACCAACAGCAATGCGAAAAAAGCAACAAGAAAAATGTTCTGGATCAGCACCAGGCTTCGGAAATTCAGCTCGCCGAATGTGCGGTAATATGTCGCAGCGAGGCTTTTGGAAAGAAAAATCCGGTGCTCGTTCTGGCGGCTCAGCAGCACTTTCAGACGCGTTTGCAAATCAAAATGCTCAAAAAAGAAACGGCGGATGAAATTGACGGTGGTATCGTAATCGTCGAACGAAGGAGCATTCAACGCGTTTTGAAAAAGGACATACCCAAATGCCAAAAAAATGGCGACGCTCAAACTGATTGAGAGATATTTAGGCATATCTGATATTTTTGTCGAAAAAGCTTCCCGGTCGTTTGCTGAGCTATAAAGTTAGTTGGTTAATGCCGGGAAATAAACTAAAAGTTATTAAAAGCACCCGAATGGCGTTACCAGAACAGCTCAAAAAGGCGATTATCCAAATGCCTGCCAAAGAAAAAGACAAATTGCTTCTCCGGCTGATCACCAAAGATAAAACCCTCAGCGACCGCCTCCATTTCGAACTCATCGAGGACAGCTCCACCATTCCGGAGCGGCGCGAGGAACTGATGGGCCGGATCGTGCGGACATCGCGGTACAACCAGAACACGCCGGGCTGGGTGCTGACGGACATGCGCTCCCTCAGTGCCGACATTGCCTATCATGTAAAAGTCACCAAGGATAAAACAGGCGGTATTGAGCTGAATATCTTCCTGTTAAATACATTTCTGGAAAGCTACTCCGACATTCTCCGAACCTACTCGTCGCGCGCCGATACCTGTGCATTATACATTGCCAAAAAGGCGCAGACCATCCTCAACGGCCTGGGCAAGCTCGACGAAGACTACCGGGTAGATTATATCAAGGACACGAACCGGATGCTGGCCCTTGTTTTCAGCCTTTGCTCCAAAATGTACGCGAGGCAAATGGAGCTGCCGCACGAACTGGAATTCTAATCACACCAACACCCATGAAAAAGACCGCCCTGCTGATCATCGACGCGCAATACGATTTCTGCAATCCGAATGGCACCCTGTTCGTGCCCGGCGCGGAAAAGGACGTGGAGCGCATTGCCAACCTGATAGCGCTGGAAGGCGACCGCATCGACGCGATTTTCCTGACGCTCGACACGCATAAGGTCCTCGACATCGCCCACCCCCTATTCTGGGAAGATCAGAATGGCAACACCGTCGCGCCGTTCACATTAATATCTGCAAAATCAGTGGAAGCAGGCAAATGGGTGCCCCGGTACCATGCCGAATATGTTTTGAAATACCTCCAAACCCTGGAAGCAGAGGGTGAATTCCAGCATTTCATCTGGCCGGAGCATTGCCTGATCGGCTCGCCGGGCGCGGCACTGGACGATACCATTATGCGCGCCGTGCTCGCCTGGACGCACCGCACGCGCCGCGATTACCGGACTGTCGCCAAAGGTATTAACCCGCTGACGGAGCATTTCGGTGTCTTCAAAGCGCAGGTCCCCGTAGAAAATGCGCCTGAAACCCGGCTCGACGAGCACTTTCTGAATGAGCTCAGCCAGTTCGACCAGGTGCTCATAGCAGGCGAAGCGCGCTCGCATTGTGTGGCTACGAGCATCAGGCAAATCGTGAAATATGCCCCGGCATTAGCCGCTAAGGCGGTTGCATTGACGGACTGCATGTCGGACGTTCCGAATTTCGATCACTACGCCGATCCCATTTTCGAAGAAGCAGCCCGGAGCGGCATGAAATTTTTGAAATCCGGCCAGGTTTTTAAAGAAAACTAAACGCCGGTGCTTTTGGTTATAACAGTATCACATCATCATTCAAACTAATATCAATATCATTCGATAACCCCTGCTATGATGCAACTAGCTGTGCCCCGGATCGAGGCCGATCAGTTCGATGAACTGGATCCGAGACAATACATCCTGATCAAAGGTGCCCGAGTTAACAATCTGAAAAACATTGATGTGGCGATCCCGCGCAACAAGCTGGTCGTCATTACGGGCCTCTCCGGTTCCGGCAAGTCCTCACTGGCTTTCGACACGCTTTTCGCGGAGGGCCAGCGCATGTACGTGGAAAGCCTCAGCAGCTACGCCAGGCAATTTCTGGGGCGGATGGAAAAGCCCGAAGTGGAGTATATCAAGGGCATTTCACCGGCTATTGCCATTGAGCAGAAGGTCAATACCCGTAATCCAAGGTCTACCGTGGGCACATCCACTGAGATTTACGATTATCTTAAACTGCTTTTCGCGCGGATTGGGCATACCTATTCGCCCGTTTCCGGCGAAATCGTGCGGAAAGATTCGGTGACCGACGTGGTGAATTACATGCTTGCGCACGATGAGGGCACGCGTGTGATGATTCTCGCGCCGCTGCTCATCCGCGACGGCCGCTCGCAGATCGAGGAGCTCACCATTCTGCTATCCAAAGGCTACAACCGCATTGTGCTCAACGATGAGGTAGTGTCGATAGAAGACATTCTCGAAAATCCGGACCAGTTTCCGCAAGCCGGGAACCGGGTTTTTATCCTCATCGATCGCGCCGCGATCCGCCACGACGACGAAGACACGCAATACCGCCTCTCCGACTCCGTGCAAACCGCGTTTTTTGAAGGTGAAGGCACGTGTACAGTGCATATTGTAGGCGGTGAAAAAAGGGTTTTTTCCGATAAGTTCGAGCTCGACGGCATTACGTTCGAAGAACCGACCGTGAACCTTTTCAGCTTTAACAATCCATTCGGCGCCTGCAAAAGGTGCGAAGGATTTGGAAAAATACTAGGCATTGACCCCGACCTGGTGATCCCCGATAAAAATCTTTCGGTGTACGACGGTGCCATTGCGCCCTGGCGCACCGAAAAAATGGGCGAATGGCTGGTGCCGCTCGTCCGCAACGGCGTCAAGTTCGATTTCCCGATCCACAGACCTTACAAAGACCTAACGCCGGTCCAAAAAGAGCTTTTATGGACCGGTAACCAATATTTTCAGGGAATCAACGATTTCGTTTCAGAACTTGAATCACAGACACACAAAATCCAGTACCGGGTAATGCTCTCGCGTTTCCGTGGGCGCACCACCTGCCCCGACTGCCGCGGCTCGCGCTTGCGGAAGGATGCTTCGTATGTCAAAATCGGCGGCAAATCCATTACCGATCTGGTGTTAATGCCTATCCAGGATGTTTCGGTGTTTTTCAAACAGCTCGAACTCGGCGACCACGACCGGCAAATCGCCCGCCGTGTCCTGACCGAAATCGAATCGCGCCTCGACTACATGAACCGCGTGGGCCTCGGCTACCTGACATTGAACCGGTTGACGAGCACATTGTCGGGTGGCGAGTTCCAGCGCATTAAGCTGGCCACTTCGTTGGGAAGCGCGCTGGTGGGCTCGATGTACATTCTGGATGAACCGAGCATTGGCTTGCACCCGCGCGATACGCAGAGGCTGGTAGGCGTATTGGAATCGCTGCGCGATCTCGGCAATACGGTGATTGTGGTGGAACACGAGGAGGAAGTTATGCACGCCGCAGATCAGATCATCGACATCGGCCCCGAAGCGGGAACCGGCGGCGGCCACGTCGTTTTTCAGGGAAATCAAAGCGATATCGAGGAGCTGAAAATCAATGGTTCAGGGGCAGGGAATAGTCAGGAGGGCATTGGTAGTCAGGAGGTCATGAGTAGTGGGGCCGGGCATATGCGGTCACATACTTTGGATTTTCTTTTGGGAAATGATTCCATTCCCGTTCCTTCTGTCCGCAGAAAGTCTTTGCATTTCCTGGAAATTAAAGGTGCCAGGGAGAATAATTTGAAGGAGCTGGACGTGAAAATTCCTTTGAACAACCTGACTGTCGTAACGGGCGTGAGTGGTTCAGGGAAATCTACTTTGATCCGTAAAATCCTGTATCCCGCTTTAATGCGCTTGAAAGGCGAATTCAGCGAGGATGTGGGGCGTTTTGACGCGCTCACGGGCAGTATCGATCGCATTGAGGCGGTGGAGATGATCGACCAGAATCCGATCGGCAAGTCGTCGCGTTCCAACCCGGTGACTTATATTAAGGCATATGATTATATCCGGCAAATGATGTCGGAGCAGCCGCTCTCGAAAGCGCGCGGCTATAAACCTTCGCATTTCTCCTTTAACGTCGACGGCGGCCGCTGCGAAATATGCCAGGGTGAAGGGGAAGTGAAGGTCGAAATGCAGTTTATGGCCGACATTTACCTGACTTGCGAGGGCTGCAACGGCAAGCGTTTCAAGCAGGAAATACAGGAAGTGCGCTATCACGACAAAGATATTGCCGAAATCCTGGACATGACTGTTGATGAAGCGATCGACTTTTTCCGGGAAACGGAACCTAAGCTGGCCGACAAGCTGCTGCCTTTGCAGGAAGTGGGTCTCGGGTACGTCGGTCTGGGGCAGTCGTCGAACACCTTGTCCGGCGGTGAAGCGCAGCGTGTGAAACTGGCCTCTTTCCTCGGCAAAGGCTCTTCCAACAAAGGCAAAACGCTGTTTATTTTCGATGAACCAACGACCGGTCTGCATTTCCACGACATTAAAAAGCTGCTGAAAGCCATTAATGCGTTGGTGGAACAGGGCGATAGCGTGATCATCATCGAGCACAATATGGAGGTGATCAAAAGCGCCGACTGGATCATCGACCTTGGTCCGGAGGGCGGCGAAAACGGGGGTAACCTCACCTTCACTGGCACACCGGAGGAGATGCTTAAACTGGACGGGAATTACACGGCGGAGTTTTTGAAGGAAAAGATTTGAAAATGTGAATTATGTCACTTAACTTAGTGACATAATTCACAGAAAATCTTATGGCAATCCGGTCTTTTGAAGAAGAGTTTGCTCCTTACGGCAAGGAACCCGCTTCCGAATATTTAGTCGTCAAAACGTCCCGCGAAGGCGTCATGCGCTCTGCCGCAGATGAGATTTCCGATTTGGTGGGGCTCACCGATAACGAAATCGCTTATGTATTGGGCATGACGCCCCGCAATCTGCATCGCATTCAGGGGGAGAAACGCCTTGGTACCGATGCTTCCGAGCGGCTGCTACTGCTTCGGAATGTGCTCATTCATGCATTGGCTACCTTTGAAGGAAAGGAAAGTGTCGTCAGGCATTGGCTGAGAACACCTATCACTTCGCTCAACGACCAGTCGCCGCTGCAAATGATGGACACCGTTACGGGCTTCGGGCTGGTAGATAATGTGCTCGGGCGTCTGGATTATGGTTTACCTGCCTGAGCCGCCTATGCCATTGGTATACAGGATCACACGCGAAAAATTCCGATATGATGCGCTTTCTCCCGAGGGCGCCAGGCTCTACGGCGCACGCTGGAATCCGAGGGGCGTTGGCGTACTTTACACCACTTCTACTCCCGAACTAGGATTGGTAGAAACCCTCGCACACGCGCCGGGCGTGCGCTATGAGGATCTTCCCAAATATTGGCTGTCGTCCATTGAAATTCCCGACGATATCCGGCATTACGCGCGGAAAGACCTTCCTGATTTTTGGCAGGACAAGACTTATAGCCGGACGCAATTCTGGCTTAAAGACTGGCTCATTAAACCCGACGTCCTGGGCATCGGCATTCCGTCAGTGATCGTCCCTTTTTCCTCCAATATTATTCTCCATCCCGATCATCCGCTGTTTGCGGACATCAAACTCGTCGCCCAGGAGCCGATCCCGATCGACCGGCGCTTGTGGCGCAGCTGATACCCCATATTCCGGCGAAATCCAGTGGCCTGAAACACTTTCCTGCTCGTATTTAAGAGTAAAGACGTTCCTGGCGGGACTTATTCAGGCTAAACCAAAACTTGCATTTCATGAAGTTATATAAGACCGAAAATGGCATTCTTCTGGAAAACGAAGACATTTTCTACCGTCTCCACGAAACGGACTGGGACCTCGTCACCAACCGTAACAACCTGTACGAATGGCTTGAAGATCAGACAAAAAGCCTGATCCCACTCACATTCACAGATGACATTCCAATGCCAGACGTGCTCGCGCCCATTGGCTCCCAGGAAGTGTGGGCATCGGGCGTGACTTATTTCAAAAGCCGCACAGCGCGGATGGAAGAGTCCGAGAAAGCTGGCGGCGGCAGCTTCTACGACCGCGTATACGAAGCCGAACGTCCGGAACTATTCTTCAAATCGACCGCCTGGCGCGTGGTAGGCCATCATGGAACGGTCCGCATTCGTAAAGACTCGACGTGGGACGTTCCCGAGCCGGAACTGACACTTTTCGCCACATCCGAAGGCGCACTAGTGGGTTATACCATTGGAAACGACATGAGCTCCCGCAGCATCGAGGGCGAAAACCCGCTGTATTTGCCTCAGGCCAAATCCTACACCGGCAGCGCAGCGCTGGGCCCTTGCCTGTACGTTTTCAAAGAGCAACTGGGCGCCGACACGGTTATTGACCTTTCGATCGTGCGCGGTGGCGAAGAAGTATTCAACGGACAAGTGACCCTGTCGCAAATGAAGCGCAAGCCCGAGGAGCTGCTGCATTTCCTCTACCGCGAAATGGCATTCCCCCACGGCTGCTATCTGATGACCGGCACAGGGATCGTACCGTCTTCGGACTTCACATTGCAATCGGGCGATATCGTTCATATCACGATCGAGCCAATCGGCACTTTGACGAATACGGTGGGGTGATAAAACAAAAAGAGCTGCAAGATTAACCTTGCAGCTCTTTTCAATTTTTATAAATGTTACTACGAATGCCCGAGCTTCGGAATGAATGTGTAAATCACGCACCGGACTGCGCTGATGAGCTTGCTTACCATTGATTCACCTTCACTTTCCTCTGATTCGCTTTCGAAGAATGCTGCGGGCCCTTCTTCAAGGATGCGGGCGTTCAGGGTGATCATCTCCGTGCCGGGTATGCTGGCAGTGGTTTTCTTCACCAATCCTGCCTGTTTCACGCTTACGGGTACTTTTACCGCCTTGATTGCCGGTTTCGCCTTTTTCGCGATTGTTTTCTCAGTTACACATTCTTTGCCGGATTGCAACTTGCGGTGCGCTACAAACATATTGTGCACATAGCCGGTTGCACTGGCCTGAAGGCTGATTAAGGTAAGCAATATGAGGATTCTGAATGTTTTCATGGCTGTATTCAATCGTTAAAATCCGGATGGAATTATGTGTAACTAATTGACCTTACAAATATATATGTTTCATTAGGTATCTTGCAATACATAGTACCTTGTTTTTAACATTTTTTTTGAAATTTTTCGTGTGCGTGAAAAGGTACCTGGTTGGAACAGTTAACAGATGTAAAAGTAATATAAAAGGTTGCTCAAGGTTTTTGCAAAAAGACGAACCGTCAAAATTCCTGCCTGAACAGTAGCAGGTTACGGATAGAATGCAAAACGCCGGTGCGGAAAATTCCACACCGGCGTTGCTGTTTTGCTTTTGCTATTCCCTATTTTTCACGGAAGAATATCGTGATGGGAACGCCCGAAAAGTCGAAATTTTCGCGCAGCCGGTTTTCCAGGTAGCGCAAATAGGGCTCTTTCACATGCTTCGGATGGCTGCTGAAAAACACGAACGTCGGCGATGGCGTGGGCAGCTGGATCATGTATTTAATATTGATATACTTGCCGCGGTGCGCTGGTGGCGGGTATTTTTCGATCTCGGCCTGCATTACCTCGTTCAGTTTCGAGGTCGAGATTTTCTTCGTTTTGTTTTGATACACCTCCATGGCCTTCTCCATCACCTGGTGAATGCGCTGTTTCTCGACTACGGACGCGAAAATGATCGGCATGTAGTTCATCGGCGCGAGTTTTTCCAGTAACGCTTTCTTGTACTGATCCGCCGTTTTGGAATCCTTTTCAACCAAATCCCATTTATTGACCATGATCACAATGCCTTTCTTAGCCTTGTCCGCCTGACCGATGATGTTCATATCCTGACCTTCCAGGCCAAGCGTAGCATCGAGCAGCACGATACAAACGTCCGATTCTTCCATCGCCTTCACCGAACGGAGCGTCGAATAAAACTCGATATCCTCCTTCACCCGCGATTTTCTGCGGATTCCGGCGGTATCGGTGAGGATGAAGTTCATCCCGAATGCATTGTAATGTGTGTGGATGGCATCACGCGTGGTGCCTGCGATGTCGGTAACGATACTGCGGTCGGTGCCGGTAAGCACATTCAGAAACGACGATTTACCTACATTCGGGCGGCCCATGATAGCAATGCGGGGAATGCCTTCTTCGGGATTTTCAATGCCTGCGGTTTCGAAATGCGTCACTACTTTGTCCAAGAGTTCGCCGGTACCGAAGCCGGTTTGGGCTGAAATCGCGAAGATTTCATCGCCAAGGCCCAGTTCATAAAATTCACCCGCAGACTGGTAGCGCTCTGTCGTTTCGGCCTTGTTCGCTACGAGGTAAACCGGCTTATTGAAGCGGCGGAGCACATTTGCGAAATCTTTGTCGAGATCCGTGAGGCCGGTCATGGTGTCTACCATAAAAAGTACCACGGTCGATTCTTCGATCGCCAGTTCGACCTGGTCGCGGATCGCGCCTTCGAAAATATCTTCGGAGCCTACCACGTAGCCTCCCGTATCAATCACTGTGAAATATTGGTCGGTCCATTCGCCGTAACCGTAGTGCCTGTCGCGGGTTACGCCGCTCTGGTTATCCATAATCGCCTTCCGGCTTTCGGTGAGGCGGTTGAACAAAGTGGATTTGCCCACGTTCGGACGACCAACAATCGATATTACATTTGCCATTTTTCTTACTATTAATATGATCCGAGCCGGTCTGGCACCTGCTCTTCATTCATTTTGTTTAAATTTTATTCCTGATATCCCAGCTGACGCAGCTTGTTTTCCTTGCTTCGCCAGTCCGGTTCTACTTTCACGTGCTGTTCGAGGAAGACTTTCTTGCCAAAGAACTCTTCGAGGTCCTGCCGGGCCTGAATGCCCACTTTTTTCAGCATTTCGCCTTTTTCACCAATAATAATGCCCTTCTGGCTTTTGCGTTCGACCAGAATTTCTGCGCGGATTACGATGATATCGTCCCTGTCCTTAAATTCGGTGATTACTACTTCGGAGCTGTATGGAATTTCCTGGCGGTAATTCAAGAAGATCTTTTCGCGGATGATTTCGGAAGCAAAGAAACGCTCCGGCTTGTCGGTTAGTTCATCCTCGTCGAAATAAGGCGGGTGGAACGGCAGGCGCGTCACCACGGCGTCAAACAGCGTGCCTATATTCGCCTTTTCCAATGCAGAAATCGGTATAATGGCAGCCGGGTGGATTTCATTCTCCCATTCCTGCATCTTCTGTTTTACCTCTTCCTCGTTCGAAAGGTCTATTTTGTTCAAAACGAGCACAACCGGCGACTGGGTGCGGTTCAAGAGCGGCAGCACCTCGTGCTCGGCAGCTTTCTCCCCTATTTCCACCACAAAAAGCACCACGTCGGCATCTTCCAGCGACCCTTTTACGAAGGTCATCATCGAGTCGTGCAACTTGTACGATGGCTTGATCACCCCCGGCGTGTCGGAATACACGAGCTGAAAAGGAATATTTTCATGATTTCCGTTCAGAATCCCGATGATCCGGTGGCGGGTCGTCTGTGCTTTGGAGGTGATGATCGACATTCTCTCGCCCACGAGTACGTTCATCAGCGTCGATTTCCCGACGTTGGGCTTTCCGATGATGCTCACGAACCCGGCCCGGTGGTTTCGCAATTCGGTATGGTTATTTTCGGCTTTTTCTTCCATAAAATTTACTTCTTCACTTTTTTTCGCCTCCCAAAAACGTGGCACCTAAGGTGTTACCGTCAGCTTGTCGTCCAGCATCCGGTTGGAATATTGCTGGATAAATGCCTTCACCTGCAATTCCATAGGCCCCTGAACCTCGGGAATACGGCCTGCAAGGTTATTTTTCAAGAGCTTGTCTTCCTGATATTTATACAAACCTACGGTTTTCCGGCCATCAAATTGCAAAACATATGGCCCATTGAACCATTGATAGACCCCGTCATAGTTGACAGCGAAGTTGATCGGAGGGTTCCCGAAAACGTTTTTCCCGAAACCAAAATAGGGTTTGTCGTAATGCAGATACCCCAAAATGGAAGGCATAATGTCGATTTGCTGCACGAGGCGCGTGCTGTCGACGCCTTTCATTAGAACTTCCACTTTCGGTTCTTCTCCTGTCGGCACCTCGCCCGGCGAGGCGTCGCCCGGCGCATAGAAAATGATGGGGATGGAGAAGTTTCCGACCGAGGTCTGGTATTTGGGATAATGCGCAAATGTGGCGGCGTGATCTGCCGTGATAACGAACAAGGTGTTTTTAAACCATGGCTTATCCTTCACGGAATCGAAGAAACGGCGCAATGCATTGTCGGTATAACCCATCGTTTCGTAGATCGGCAGCGGGCCTTTCGGAAATTTGCCCCGGTAGCGCGCCGGCACCTTGTACGGGTCGTGCGACGACACCGTGAACAGCGTGCTCATAAACGGCTCCTGGAATGTATCGAGCTTTCTGCCCCAGAATTTCATGAATTCCTCGTCCCAAATGCCCCAGATGCCGTCGTAATCGGCATCGTTGTTGTATTCCGTTTTGCCATAATAATCTTTAATGCCGATCAGGTTCGTGAATGCCTTGAAACCCATCGATCCGTTGGGTGCCCCGTGGAAAAAGGAGGTATGGTAGCCTTTGCCTTGCAGCATTTCGGGCAGGCTGGGCAGTTTATTGTCGGTATAGCGTGTCAGAATGAAGGGTTCCAGAATACCCGGAATGCTCGTAAGTACCGACGGAATCGCTTCGATGGACTTCGCGCCATTTGCAAACGAATACCAGAACACCTTGCTATGGGGCATCAGCGAGTCGATAAATGGCGTGTAGCCCTTGTAGGTGCCATTTTCCAAATCTTTATTGTAAGTCCCTACCATTTCCTTCCCAAAACTTTCCCAGATCAGGATCACCACGTTTTTCGGACGAAATGCAGGCGCGTCCGGCTCAGGCGTGTGAATGGGTGAATAAACGTCATTCATTTCCTGCTCAGATCTGAAATAATCCGCCCGCTGGTAATCCGAGCGTTTCAAAGTTTTGAAAATGCAGAACGGCGTGTTCAGTACGATAAACATCTCCTTGGGCTTATCCACGTACTCGCCTGCATTACTGAGTGTGATCGGCCGGGTACTGTGCCGGAAGCCGCCTTTTACCCCGCCGATGAAAAGAAACACCGAAACGGTCATCAATACACTGTGCACGAGAAATATCTGCCAGACCGGACGGGCGGGCCTGGTACTCACGCGCCAGCGGCGTGTGATGTACACCACCAGCGCCACGAGCATGATCCACACCAGCACCACATACCAATAGTTTACAATGAACCCGCCAAAGAGCTTATGCATGTTGTTTTCATGCGAAAATTCCTGCAAAACCGACCACGTGCTCCGTTTGATGGTGAAACGGTAGTAGATAAAATCCGCGCAATTGGCCAGCAGGGCAATGCTGTTGGTGATGATGAACAGGTAATCCAGAAACGTTTGAAATGCCGGCCTGTATTTGAAGGTTACCGGAATGAGCGTCAGGAAAACGTAAAGGATATTGGTGTAGAGCACCGCCACAAGGTCGAACCGCACACCTCCGAGAAACAGCCGGGGCGCCAGGGCCAGATTTACCTCCGGAAAAAACGATTGGTTGAACAAGTAGAAGAGAATCCGGCAAATGCTGAACAAAATCATGACGCCGAGCAGCCTGATCAGCAGCACCTGATGAATGCGCCATCCGAAACCGGAAGCGCCTGTGTATGAACTCATAAAATTGATGTCAGTTTGTTAGAGGGAAACTTTTTTGAAAAGTTTTCACAAAAATAGTTGTTTTCTGTAAAACATTTGTCGTATGTTTGCACTCCAATTCAACGACACCGCGGGATGGAGCAGTTGGTAGCTCGTTGGGCTCATAACCCAAAGGTCGCTGGTTCGAGTCCAGCTCCCGCTACAAGGCCAAAGCCACTTTCGAAAGAAGGTGGCTTTTTCGTTTTCTCCCCCGGCCCTTGCCTCTCTCATACTTTCATTTCAAGCTCCTGCTGCTCGCCCAAACAGCCGATGCGTAAATTTTATTTGCTATCGGTGACATATTATTTTACACGTTTCACGTTATCTTTGAAAAATTTAAGAGTAAATAGTAAATTTATTCTACAATTTTATACAACAACACCTACAATGTTGTATCTTGCCGTTGATTTATTCATGCTGCCATGTAGATATGACTATGACTAATACCTATTTCTCCGGCTTCGAACATAGCGCGGCACAAATTCGCCGCTTTTTGCAGACACACAAGACTTTCACACTGCTCCTCTCGGGCGGGCTCATTGTTCACCACGAAACCGATGATGCGATCCGGTTCCGTACCTGGCTACTGACGCACCAGGTGGAGGACGTGCGCGAGTCATTTACGAAGAACTATTCGGCCTATAACCTGATGTCGGCCTAGCCATTGGCAGGCTGGTTGCGAGTGCGCTTGTTGTGCCCGCAACCTCACAGATGGGCATTTCAGCACGCCCGTTTAAAATAAATGTCTTATGTTTGGATACTTCTTTCACAAGGGTAACAACATATGACACATTACTTCTCCTGGTTCAAAAATCCCGACAACAAGTTCAAACTGCTTCTGCTGGCATTCTTTGTCATCCTGTTTCCATTTGTAGCGGTTTCATTTTTTGCATTCCCCACCACCGACGATTACTGCCATACTTTGGCGGTGAAAGAGATGGGTTACTGGGGCTACCAGGTGCATTACTGGAAAACATGGTCGGGCCGGTATATCGGCACGCTCATCTCGGCCACGCAGCCGCTCGCATACGACTCCTACGTAGGCTACAAGCTCGCGCCCATTGTGCTGATACTCTTATACGTACACGCATCCCTGAAATTTGCCGGCGCACTCACCGCCGGAAAGCTGCCCAGATGGCAAACCTGGCTGCTCGCATTCCTGCTGGTGTTCGTGCTGATCGCTGAGCTGCCGGTGGTATCGGGCTATTTTTACTGGTATACCGGCTACTACTACACCGTGGCGGACATCGGCACGCTGTACCTGCTTGCCTACTTGTTCAAAAACTATTCGGCGCTCACGATGCGAAACATCGTCGTGCTCGCATTGGGCATTATCCTGCTCGTAGGCATGAACGAATACACGCTCGTGTGGCTGGCTGCCCTTTCCGGCGCGTTGTTCTTTTTCAGCAGTGTGATCGAGCGGAAGCTCAAAGTTCAATTCCTGATTTTAAGTGCAGTAGCATTGATTTTCGGGGTGCTGTCGGTTACCGCTCCCGGCAATGGCGCGCGGGCGGAGTCGGGGCTGTATCCCACACCGTTGAAGTACGACCTGATGTTTTCCATTAAAAACAGTCTGGCGTGGCAAATCCATAATTTTTCCAAAATGGCGCCGGCCTTGTGCGTGCTGGCCCTGGTACTGATCCCGATCGCCAGCCGGCTATTTAAATACAAGGGCGAAAACGATTTCAAATTCTTCAACGTGCATCCGGCGCTTTCGATACTGATTTTCGCAGGTTGCCTTTACCTGAGCTATTTCCCCTCCTACTGGTCCATTGCCGAGCCGCCAAACCTGCGCGGACAATGTGTGATCACGTTCTGGACGCTTATCGGATGGACGTTCAATGTGTTTGTGCTTACATTCTGGGTGTTGAAAAAGGGATATATGCAGCCTGTCGAGCAAGGTCCCGCGGTGGCATGGATCGTCGGCTTGTATTTCTTCTTCCTCTTTGCAGGCAACTTCAATTACCGTTCGGCATGGTCGGATTTGCTCACGGGCCGTGCGGCGCGTTTCAACCAGGAAATGCATGAGCGTACGGCGTTGGTGCTGAACACGAAGGAAGACCAGGTGTATGTGCCCAAACTGCAAAACGTTCCCTACACGATCGTGATCGTAAACGACGAAACCGATCCGGCATGGGCTTCGGTGGAGGTCAATAACGGCTGTGCGGAGTGGTTTTTCAAGAAGAAGTTTTTCTATAAATAGGCTCGCCGACAGACTATTTCTGAAAAAAATACAGAAATTTTGACTTGATTAATTTTTTTATCTACCTTTGCAAGCCAAAATTACGGGTAGACAGAGATTTATATCGCAATAATTTGATACTGAGATGAAACGTACCTTTCAACCATCGAATCGCAAGAGGAGAAACAAGCACGGATTCCGTGAGAGAATGTCAACGGCAAACGGACGCAAAGTTGTTGCCGGCCGTCGCAAAAAAGGCCGTTGGAAACTGACTGTTTCTGACGAAAAACGTCACAAGCAATAATCTGCGCTTGAAGGTTTGAGTAGAGGACGCCTGAGTCTTCTATAGTCTGATAAGTTTGATAACCACAAACTTATCAGACATTTTTTTCTACAAGAACTTGAAACAGACATTTGGTAAGGACGAGCGGTTGTGCAACCTCCGCATTATCGGCAAGCTATTCAAAAAAGGCAGCCCGGAGGTTCAAACGTTCTACCTCTATCCATTCAGGCTGCTGTACATTTACGATCAGCAGTCGCCCCCACCCCTTCCGCAAGTCCTGTTTTCCATTTCCAAAAGGCATTTCAAGAAAGCGGTCGACCGCAATCTGATCCGCCGCCGCTGTCGTGAGGCCTATCGCCTGCACAAATCCGCGCTCGCCGCATTACCCGCCGAAACGCGCCCTTCCTACATTGCTTTTTTGTATCTTGCAAAAGAAATAACCTCGTATGACGTTATTGAAACGGCCATGAAGCAGTCGCTCAAAAAGCTTGAAAAGCTGCCGCCCGCCTTTCTCAAAGAACAATCCAATTCCTGAACATAGATGAAAAAGTATCTTCGTTCCATTTTGCTGGCAGCTCCGGTTGTGGGCGGGCTTGCATTCGTTTCGTTCCGTCAGGACGACCGCCTGTTTGAAATCGCGCGGAATCTGGACATCTATGCCACGCTTTTCAAGGAATTGAATGCGTATTATGTGGATGAGATTAACCCCAACCTGCTCATCAAAACGAGCATCGACAACATGCTCCGGTCCCTCGACCCGTACACGGTATATTATGCCGAGGACGACATTGAGGACTACATGACCATGACCACCGGCAAGTACAACGGGATTGGCGCGATGGTCAACTCCGCGGACGGCAAGCACACCGTGATGATGGTGTATGAAGATACCCCCGCTCAGAAAGCAGGATTGCAGCTGGGCGACGAAATCACGAAAATCAACGACATCGACCTTTCCACCCGCGAGGATTTCGACACCGGGAAACTGCTCAAAGGCCAGACTCAAACAGCCGTGAAGCTCACTGTGAAGCGCTACGGCAACACCAAGCCGCTTGAAATTACATTGAACCGCGACATCGTAAAGGTAACTAATGTGCCGTACTACGGCATGCTGAACGAGGAAGTAGGCTACATCGACCTGAAAGATTTCACCGCCAGCGCTTCCCGCGAAGTGCGCAATGCATTCCAGGAGTTGAAGGGCAAAGGCATGAAATCCGTCGTGCTCGACCTGCGCGATAACCCCGGCGGCTTGCTGAATATGGCGATCGAAATTTCGAATATATTCATTCCAAAGGGCGAAGAAGTGGTTTCGACCAAAGGAAAAGTGAGCGAATGGAACAAGACTTACACCGCTTACAACCCGGCACTCGATACGGAGATCCCTGTGGTGGTTTTGACCAATAACCGCAGCGCCTCGGCCGCCGAAATCGTTTCGGGCGTGATCCAGGATTACGACCGCGGCGTGCTGATCGGCCAGCGGACTTACGGAAAAGGCCTTGTGCAAACCACACGCGACCTTTCTTTCAATACTAAAATGAAGATCACCACCGCCAAATACTACATCCCAAGCGGCCGGTGCATCCAGGCGATTGATTACAGCCACCGCAACGACGACGGCAGCGTGGGCAAAATTCCCGATTCGCTGATGACCGAATTCAAGACCAAAAATGGGCGAGTCGTATTCGATGGCGGTGGTATTTTGCCTGATATTATTACTGAAAAAGAAAGCTACTCGCCGCTGGCCGTTTCGCTGGGCCGCAACCGGCTGTTCTTCGACTACGCAGTGAAGTACCATTTTGAGCATCCGACGATCAAGCCCGCGAAGGAATTCCAGCTGAGCGACGCCGATTATGCCGCATTTACCAAATGGCTGGGCGATAAGGAATACGATTACACCACCCAGGTCGAGCGCGATCTGAAAGACCTGGAAGCCTCGGCCAAAAAGGAAAAATCGCTGGAAGTAATTGAGGACCAATTGAAAGCATTGAAATCCAAACTATCACACAGCAAGGATAACGATCTGCAAATCTTCAAACCGGAGATCAAAAAGATCCTCGAAGAAGAGATCATCAAGCATTATTACCTGGAAAAAGGCATGCGCGAGGCTTCTTTCGACGAAGATCCCGAAGTGAAAGCGGCGCTGGCACTATTCAAGGACCCGGCCCGTTACGGCCACATTTTGAAAAAGAAATAATACCATCCGGCCCGTCGCTCGCGGCGGGCTTTTTGCTTTTATATGCTTCTATTAAGTATCGACACCTCGATCCGCGGATGCTCGGTGGCCGTCCACAGCGACACCGGCCTGCTGGCAGCTTACGATCTTTTTACCGACAAATCCTCGTCCGCCATGCTCACGTCGCTCATGCGCGACAGCATCTCGCACGCGGGGTTTGAACTCTCGGACATCGACGCAGTAGTTGTTGCCAAGGGCCCGGGCTCGTATACCGGCCTGCGCGTGGGCGTGTCCACGGCGAAAGGCTTATGCTATGCGCTGGATAAGCCGCTGATTGCCGTTAATACATTGCAGGCTATGGCTTTGCAGCTGGCCCCTTTCTACCCTGGCCACTTGTTTTGCCCGATGATCGACGCGCGGCGGATGGAAGTATATGCTGCGGTGCTGGATGAAAACAATGCATTTGTGCAGGAAACGCAGGCGGTGATTTTGACTGAAAACTCATTTGAAAACCTGCTGGCGACCAATCAGGTCGTGTTCTTCGGTGATGGCGCGGCTAAATGCAAGCCATTGTTCGGGCAGCACGCGAATGCGGTTTTTCCGGAAGCTGACATTAAACCTTCTGCCAAAACAGTGGGCCAGCTGGGTGCATTGGCATTTCAGAATGCCCAGTTTGAGGATGTGGCGACATTTGAGCCCTACTATCTGAAAGACTTTATGTCGCCCGCGCAGCGGAAGGCCAGCACACTGGTTCAGTAACCGGCGATTTAGTCATTTTGCCAAACATTGACTGATTTTCAAACAATCGCCCGCATTTTGTTGTTAGCCTTTTTGTAACAGTATTTTTAGCATGGAAACCGACGAAATAGTAAACCGGGTAGCCACCAGCGGCATTATCTCGCTGGATTTGGAAGAACTTTACCATCCCGGCGAACGCATTGTTTACGATATCAAAGACAACCTCTGGCAGGGCATGATCCTGCGGGAGAAGGATTTCCGCGACTTCCTGAAAACCCACGACTGGGCGCAATACCAGGGAAAAAACGTGGCGATCATCTGCTCGGAAGACGCCATTGTACCTACCTGGGCCTACATGCTTCTCGCGGTGCATTTAGAACCTTACGCGAATGCATTTGTATTCGGTGATTTGAATGCATTGGAAGACAAGCTTTTCGCCGACGCTATCGCTAAGTTGAATGCAGAGGAATTTGCCGGAAAACGCGTGGTAGTAAAAGGTTGCAGTAAGGTGGAAGTGCCTGTTTCAGCGTATGTAGCGGTGAGCAAATTGCTGAAACCCGTTGTGCAGAGCCTCATGTTCGGAGAGCCTTGCAGTACGGTGCCGCTCTATAAAAAGCCCAAATCTTCCGTTTCTTCAACCGTCTGATCTTCTTCGGATTTAATCAGTTTGAAAGTCATCCGGTGGTACGAACACGGCCCGTGCAACACGATCGCTTTGCGGTGGTGGATGGTCGGATACCCCACATTTTGCTCCCAGCCGTAGTGCGGGAATTGCCGGGACAGGTTGCTCATCAGCTCGTCCCGGTAATTTTTTGCTAAAACCGAAGCCGCCGCAATCGACAAATAATGCGCGTCGCCCTTGATAATGCAGGTGTGCGGGATCATCGGGTAAGGTGTAAAGCGGTTACCGTCGACGAGCAGATGCTCGGGGCGCACTCGGAGCTTGTCCACCGCCCGGTGCATGGCCAAAAAACTGGCTTTGAGAATATTAATGCGGTCTATTTCCAGGTTATCGACCTCGGCTACGGCCCAGCAAACGGACTCGCGGATGATTTCTTTTTCCAGTTCCAAACGCTGCGCTTTGGTGAGCTGCTTGGAATCGTTGAGGAATGAATGCTTATAATCGCGCGGCAATATCACGGCCGCAGCCACCACCGGCCCGGCCAGGCAGCCTCTCCCCACTTCATCCAACCCCGCCTCGATAGCATCGATATTATAATAAGCTTTCAGCATTAATCTTCCAGAATATTGGCCATAAATGTACTCTTCGTCCCAATCGCCACCAGCAGCAATGTAACCGCCCAATAAAGGTAAACGCGGTAGTAATCTTTCACATCGCGCGACAGCACATCGCGTGATTTCACTTTTTCGAGCTGGTCGATCTGTTTGAAAACCGATTCCAGCGCCGTATTATCGGTAGCACGAAAATACTTCCCATTCCCGATTCCCGCAATATTTTGCAGCTCTCCTTCGTCCATTAACGCCCCCGCGCTTGCCGTGGTGTCGGCTTTTGAGGCGCTTTTCGGCTTTCCGACCGAGATCGTATACACTTTCACCCCGAATGCATTGGCAAGCTGCGCGGAGGTGGTGGGGCCGAGGTTGCCGGACGTGTTATCGCCATCACTGATCAGGATCGCCACTTTACTTTCGCCCGCCGTGTCGCGCATGCGGTTTACCGCCACGGCCAACGCACTGCCGATGGCCGTGCCGGGCGTGGGAATGAGGCTGGGCGTTACCTCATCAAGAAAACCGTATAGTAATTCATAATCAGTCGTGAGCGGGCAAAGTGATACCGCTTCTCCTGCAAATACGATCAGCCCGATGCGGTCCTGCAAGCGGCCTTTGATAAACTGCCGGGCCATTCGTTTCGCGGCTTCCAGGCGGTTCGGGCTCAGGTCTTTCTCGATCATCGAATCGGAAATGTCGAGCAGCAGCATGATGTCGATGCCTTCGGAAAACCGGTCTTTCCGCTCCGAAACGACCTGCGGCCGAGCCAATGCAAGCAAAATGAGGCAAATGGCCAGGCCGACGCATATCGGCTGCACAAATCGCAACAATGTAAGCCAGCTGCGGAAACCGGTTACCGACGTGTAAGTGATCGTAAGCCGCTGCTTGTGCTTGCGATGCAATGCATTTCTGAGCCAAAATAAAAACGGCACGAGCGGCAGCAAATAGAAGAAATAGGGATAAACCCATTCATACGACCGCAGCGTGTTGTACCCGAACCATTCCAGTGAAAACCAATTCTCCATTCAATGCTCGGGTTATGCGACGGGGCTGTCGAGTACAAACTTCCTTTTGGCCCTGTACAGGCGGGTAGCGCCCGTTTTGAGCACTTCCAGGTATTGATCCATATTCCCCGACCGGCTTTGCCCGTACACGATGCTGTCCATGTTTTTCAATGCGTCGGCCAGGGCGTCGTCGGGCATGTTATCGATGATCTCGCGGGTGGTGTAAGTCGCAAAAGGCTTTTTTTCCAGCCTTTCGAGGTAGTTTTTCCAAATGATAATGGCCTTTTCGGCGTCTTTAATGTTGTGCTTCTCTCGCGCGCTGCGCATGAGGCGGTTGAACGAACGCACGTATTCGAGATGCCGGCGCTGCAATTTGAGCAGCTGCCACTGCTTGTAAATATCCCGCCCGAAAACCCAGTAAATGCTTCCAACAACGCCGATAATCAACGCAACCGAGCCGATCAGCATCGAAAAATTGAATTCGCTGCTCAGCGGCACCAGGCGTGTTTCTTCTTTCAATACCGGCTTTTTACGAATGTCAATGTTATTGCTTTTAATGAGTAAAACCGAGTCGGGCGCGGTGTAAACGGCTGTGCAATCCTTTTTTTGGAATACAAAAACAGGTAACCGGAGCTTCTGTACTTTGGAAACGTCAAACGAAATGAGGTGGTAAACCGCGCTGTCGAGCGTGCCGCGGGCGTCGGTGCTGGACACGAATGTGCGCTGGGCGACGAGTTCGAACGGTGAGAAATCGAAGGTACTGTCGGGAAAGAAAATGTCTGCTTCGGGGCTGTGGCGTACGCTTAGTGAGAAGTAAACCGGCTTACCGACCTCCACGCTGTCGTTCAGAAAAATGCCTTTCGGTTTCATACGCTGCTGACGCGCATCTCTCGCTATGCCTGAAAAACAAAGCAAAAGACCGATGATCACCGAAAAGATTGCCTGAAAAACCCTAGCCATTGGCCGTACTTTTGGTATAACGCCTTACTTTGAACATGTGGATCAGGGCCGGCACGTAATCTTCCTGGGTATTGATGGAAATATAGTCGGCGCGGTTCTGGTGGCAGAGCCGTTGGAGCTCGGCGCTGCGTTTACCGAAGCGGTTGGCCATTTCCTCGCGGTATTGTCTCGAAGAAGTATTGACCCAAACGGTCGTCTTCTTTTCCGCGTCATAGAGCGGGATAATGCCCAATCCGGGCAAATTCACTTCACGCGAGTCGTACAAATGGATCACGATCAGGTCGTGCTTGCGGGCCAGTGCTTTGAGGTTATGCTGGTAATTGTTGTCGATAAAATCGGAGATGAGGAAAATGAGGCTGCGGCGGCGAAGCACATTCAATGCCACGAGAATGGCTTCGGCAATGTTGGTTTTGGTAGATTCCGGAACGAGCTTGTAAAACTCCGAAATAAGGCCATAACCGTGCTTCATGCCGTCGGACGGGCGGATATAGCGCTCCGTTTTGTCCGAAAAACAGAGTAACCCCACGCGGCTCGCCTCCTGAATAGCCGAAAGCGTAAGCACGCCGCAAATCTCTTTCGCAATATCGATTTTGAGCTTTTTGATCTCCCCTACCTGCTGGGACGCGCTCACATCGAGCATGAAGAAGGCCGTCTGCTCCTTGTCCTCTTTGAAAATCTTGACAAACGTGCCGTGGCCTTTCGCAGAAGTGTTCCAGTCGATCGCCCGCACGTCGTCGCCGTACTGGTACAAGCGCAGATCGTCGAATTCCAGGCCGGACCCTTTGAATACCGAATGGAAATTGCCGTGACGCTCGCTGGTCACTGCTTTCCGCATCCGGATTTCATACTTCCTTAACTTTCCCAGAAACTGCTCAAACATAAGTTTTGCAAAAAAATCACCACCTTTGTCGTCTGGTGTACCTAAAACAAAGATAGGTATTTTGATAGTAAGCCCATGAAATTCACGACTGGTATAACCCTTTCGGTGCTCTTTACCCTGCTGCTTTCGTCCTGCTCCGAGGAGGAAAAGCCGCCCAAAGGCACGTTACCGGAGGAGAAAATGGCGGCCATTCTGACCGACATTCACCTGGCCGAGTCGCGCGTGAACCGTTTGCAGCTGAAATCGCTCGACTCTTCGCTCATGATTTTCAACCGCTTGAAAATTGATATTTACAAAAAACATAAGGTTGATACAACGGCATACCGTGAAAGCTACTCTTATTACATGAGCCGGCCCGAGCGCATGACCACCATTTACGAAAAAGTGAATAAGAAGATTGAGGAACGGGAGAAAAATAATAATATTAAGTTCTGAAATTTTTGTATTGCACTCTATACTACGCATTTAACTTCTAAACTGGACAATTTCTGTGAACGATTGCATTGTAGTTATCCCTACCTACAACGAACTTGAAAATGTGGAAGCCATCATCCGGAAGGTTTTTAGCCTGAGCCATCCGTTTGATCTGTTGATCATAGACGACGGGTCGCCGGACGGCACCGCAGGAGTTGTGAAAGACCTCATGAAAGAATATCCGGGGCTTCATCTGGTTGAAAGAAAGGGAAAACTCGGCCTGGGTACTGCGTACATCCACGGCTTCAAATGGGCGCTCGAAAAAGGCTATAATTATATTTTTGAAATGGATGCCGACTTCTCGCATCCGCCCGAAGACCTTGTGCGTCTTTACAATGCGTGCGCCAACGAAGGCCACGATGTAGCGGTTGGTTCGCGCTACATTACCGGTGTAAATGTGGTGAACTGGCCGATCAACCGGGTATTGATGTCCTATTTCGCAGGCTATTACGTGCGAATGATCACCGGCATGCCGATCATGGACCCTACGGCCGGCTTCATTTGCTACACGGCCAAAGTGCTGAACACGATCAACCTCGACAACATCCGGTTTATCGGTTATGCATTCCAGATCGAGATGAAATTCAACTCGTGGAAATACGGTTTCAGCATTACCGAGGTGCCCATCATCTTCACCGACCGCACCAAAGGCGCCTCAAAAATGTCGAAAGGCATTTTCAAGGAAGCCATCTTTGGTGTGATCACGTTGAAAATCAACAGTTATTTCAAAAGGTATATCCCTAAGCATTCAACTCAGAAATTGCCAGCCAGCTCATAAGGCCGGTCGAAATTTCGAGTGCGCTTTCGTCGATATCGAATGTAGGTGTGTGCACGCCGGAGATAATTCCGCGTGCCTCATTGCGCGTTCCGAGGCGGTAGAAGCATGAATCCACCACTTGTGAGTAGAATGCGAAGTCTTCGCCGGCCATCCAGAGGTCGAGATCGATCACGTTTTCGGCACCCATGTAACCTACCGCGGCCGTGCGTGTGCGGCGGGTCAGTTCGGGGTGGTTTTTCAGGAATGGATAACCTTTTACAATTTCAAACTCGCAGCTTCCGCCCATTCCCTCGGCAATGCTTTCGGCCATTTTCTTCATGCGGCGCAGGCCGTCCTCCCGCCATTCTTCATCCATACAACGCCACGTTCCCTGAATGGTCACTTCGTTTGGAATAACATTCGTGACCCCATCGGCAATGAAACGGCCGAAGGAAAGTACGGATGGATTGGCCGGATTGCGGTTGCGGCTGATGATCTGCTGCAATGCGACGATAATGTGGGAAGCCATTAATACAGGATCTACCAGCTGATGCGGTGCAGCGGCGTGGCCGCCTTTGCCTTTAACAGTCAAATACAATTCATCCGTGCTGGCCATGTACATGCCCTCGCGGAAACCGATTTTACCGACCGGAATATTCGGCGCCACGTGCTGGCCTACCATGCTGGCCGGCCTTGGGTTTTCCAAAACACCTTCCTTGATCATCAGCGATGCGCCTCCCGGTGCTTTTTCCTCAGCCGGTTGGAATACTAATTTGATTGTCCCTTCGAATTCCTCCCGCAGTGTGTGCAGGATGCGCGCCGTACCCAGGAGCGACGATGTGTGCACATCGTGCCCGCAAGCGTGCATCACGCCCGGAACGGTTGATTTATAAGGAACATCATTCGCTTCGAGGATCGGCAATGCGTCCATATCGGCGCGCAAGCCAACGATTTTCTTGCCCGGATTGCGCCCTTCGATAATCGCTAACACGCCCGTTCCGGCAATGCCTTCTTCGGGTTGCAGGCCAATTGCCGTGAGTTCGGATGCAACGTATTTCGCCGTTTTGAACTCTTCAAATGATAACTCGGGGTTGCTGTGCAAATGGCGGCGGTGGGCAATGATGTCTTGCGACTGATCCTTGGCAAGCGCTTTGATTTTTTCCTGAAGCTGGGACATGATATTGAAGTACTACGGGTTGTCTTTACAAAACATTCAAAGGTAATAATAAAAAAATGGTGCGGTATCGTTACCATGCAACAGAAAAACACATCGCCCATTTGCTAAGAACGCCGGCTGCATTGGCTGGTGTTACCAAGAAAAAGGGTAATTTTGACCGGATATGAATCAATCAGACACGCAAAAATGAATCAACAGGAGTTTTTAGAATCACTGGTTTGCCCAATCACAGGAACCCCTTTAACCATAGCCGAAGACGGCAAATCTCTCAAAAGCGAAGACGGCACCGTCTATGAAGTGGGTGACACCGGCATTGTCAATATGCTGTATCCCAAAGAATTGCTGCCGGAAGATGCCCGCGAACAATACCTGTACGACCAGGCTTTCCTTCGCTACGACAAAGGCGTTTCCTGGGTTTTCGAAACCCTGAACCATTCCGACGAAGCTGCTACCCGCCGCTTTTTCATCGACCTGATGGAGCTGAAACCGGGCATGAAAGCCCTCGAAGTAGGCGCCGGAACCGGTAAAGATTCTGCATTGATTCTCGATAAGGTAAGGCCCGGCGGCACAGCCGTATTGTCGGATCTCTCGCCTAACATGCTGAAACTGGCGCAGGAAAAACTCGTTACCGACGATCTGAACGTGCATTACTTCCTTGGAAACGGCTCTTACCTGCCTTTCCCGGACGATACTTTCGACGCCGTGTTCCATTTCGGCGGCATTAACACCTTCTCGGAGCGCAAACGCGCATTCGACGAACTGACCCGCGTAGTGAAACCGGGCGGAAAAGTGGTGGTAGGCGATGAAAGCGTGGCCCCGTGGCTGCGGAACACCCCTACTTATGCTACTTTGCTGAAAGCGAACCCGTTGTTCCGCGCCGAAGTGCCGCTGGAAGATGTTCCGGCCAATATCGAGAACTTCAAGCTGCATTATGTGTTCGGCAATGCATTTTATGTAATGGAATACCGCGTAACGGCCAAAGCACCGGAAGTGGACATCGATCTGCCGATCCCGGGCAAAGATTTCGTTGATAACTGGCGCCTGCGTGCTGAAAAAGCAGTCGACTAAGCATTTACGCCATTTTTCAATACCAATAATCAACGTTTCCAATGTGGGTTAAAAAAGGAGTTATTTATAAACCTGATGGTTCACTGGCCCACAGCCAGAGCCACGCGCAGGTGCCATTTGCCTATAAACACAAGGATTTTCTGAGGATCTATTTCTCGACGCGGGATAACAGCACGCAATCGCGGCCGACGTTCATCGACGTGGATTACGACGATCCCAAAAAGATCCTTTACATACACGACAAGCCCGTGCTCGAACTCGGCGGACCGGGTGAATACGACGAAACCGGCGCAATGCCAGCCTGGTTTGTAGACCGCCCGAATGGCGACATCTGGCTGTATTACACCGGCTGGAACCGCACGCACAATTCCTACCGCCTGTCAATGGGACTCTCGGTAAGCCAGGATGGTGGATTGACGTTCAAAAAGATGTTCCGCGGGCCCATTATGGACCGCAGCATCCAGAACCCGCTATGGGCCGCGCAGCCTTCGGTGCTCATCGACGACGACGGCACCTGGCGGATGTGGTACATTTCGGGCCACAAATGCGAGATGATCCACGATTACCCCGAGCCTTACTACCGCGCACAATCTGCGACTTCCAAAGACGGCATCCACTGGGAAATCAGCGACATTCCGACATTGGATTTCGACGATTTCCTGCATGCAGTAGGCCGTCCGAGCGTGTTTAAGGAAGATCATATTTACAAAATGTACTACTCCTACCGCCACTCCCGCGACTACCGCACCGACCGCAACCAGAGCTATCGCCTGGGCTACGCCGAGTCGGCCGACGGTACCACCTGGGAGCGCAAAGACCATTTGGTAGGCATCGCGAAATCCGACAACCCGGAAGATTTCGACTACGAAATGATCGATTACGCCAATTTCTACCAGCACAACGGCAAGCGTTACCTGCTTTATAATGGTAATGGCTTCGGTGCGGCGGGATTTGGTTACGCGGTTTGGGAAGATTAATATTCTGAATCAAACTGAGGCCAGTCATATCCTCAGCAACAATGGCGAGATAATTTTGAAGAAATCACCATTAAATGTCACAAACGTGATCGCACAATGAGTACACTTCAGGAGCTGTTCAACCGCGATGGTTATGTCCTTTTGAGAAACTACCTCGACAAGGACGTCATTAACAAAATATACACCGAAGCCCGCCAGATTTTCGCGACGCAGATCAAGCGCGTAACGGGCAAAACCGTCGATATCGACGACAAGGACACTTTCGAAAACGCAATGTTCGAGTTCTTCGAAAAGGATTTCGATGGATTTGTAAGTACCGGCAAAACGGTCCAGCATTCATTCTCGCTGCACCGCCTGGGTGTGGACCCGGTTATTGAAAACTTGTTGAAAGACGTAGGCCTTTCGGCGCCCATTATCGGTGCACGGGCAGCGATGCAGTTCAACAGCCGCTTTTTGTCCAAAGACGGCAGCAAGCACTGGAAACTGGACGCGCACCAGGACTGGCGCACCGGCCAGGGCTCGCTCGACAGCGCCGTGATCTGGTTCCCGATGGTGGATGCCGGCGCGGACATCGGCGCATTGCAGGTGATCCCGGGCAGCCACAAGATCGGCTTGCAGGCTTCGTCCACTTCCGGTTATCAGGGAGGTATTACGGTTGAGTTAAAGGATGAAGATTTCGTCCAAACGGAATTCCGGGTGGGTGACATCCTCATCTTCTCGGCATTCCTGATCCACCAGTCGGGGAACAACATCACGAACAACATCCGCTGGTCGGTGCAGCTCCGCTACAACAACCTCGACGAACCTACCTTCATCGAGCGCGGCTACCCGATGGCGTACATTTACAAACCCGAAACAGAGCTCGTAACCCCGGATTTCCCGACGGTAGAGCAGCTGAAAGAGGTTTTTAGCTGAAATTCAATGAAACTTTCCGTTTGCGTCCCGACGTACAACCACGAGCAATACATAGGCCAAATGCTGGATGGCGCATTCATGCAGCAGACCAACTTTGAGTTTGAAATTGTGATCGGGGATGATGCTTCTGCGGACGCGACGCCGGACATTATCCGTGAATATGATGCAAAAAGGCCTGGCGTAATCCGGGCTTTTTTGCATTCTGAAAACCAGGGGCCGAAAGAGCCGCGGGAGTTTGCAGGGCGCAACAATGTGCTGCAATTGCTGAAAGCCTGCAAAGGAGAATATGTAGCGATGTGCGAAGGCGACGATTACTGGACCGATCCATTGAAACTTCAAAAGCAGGTCGATTTCCTGGATGCGAATCCCGATTTCGCGGTTTGCCATCATAATATGGAAGTTATTTACGAAGATGGCTCTCCCTCACATTTCTTCAATGCAGCCGACCAGAAGGCGGTTTCTACCATTGAAGATCTGCTCGAAGACCGATGGTTTATGGCTACGGCCAGCTGGGTTTACCGCAATCATTTCCTCACCGAAGACTTTGCCGAATGGCACGCCAAAGCGGCTGCGGGTGACTGGGCGATCATGTTCCAGCTGGCTGCGAAGGGCAAAATCGGGTATTTAAATGAGGTAATGGGCGTTTACCGCAAACATAGCGCGGGGCTGAGCCATGTACACGCACACACGAATTTGAAATTTTTACAAAACAGAAAGGAGATGTTCACGAATGTGGGCGAATGGCTGGGCGGGCGCTATGACGCGACGGTCGGCAAGACCCTGCAACGCTACGACGAGCTTCTTGCCAGCCTTGAAAAAATTGGCAGTTCGAATTAATAATCTTTAATTTGTACTGTTTAACACGAAATACATTTATGAAGCTAAGCGTCGTAATACCAGCATATAACGAAGAAGAATCGATCACACACACGCTCGTATCATTACATAATACATTAAATAAGTACAATATCCCCCACGAAATCTGCGTCACCAACGACAATTCGAAGGATGGGACATTGCGCGTGCTGGACGAACTTTCCCTTCAAATCCCTACCCTCGTTTATTACACCAATCCCGGCCCGAACGGCTTCGGCTACGCGGTGCGTTACGGGTTGGAGCGCTTCAAAGGCGATTGCGTGGCCGTTTTCATGGCCGATATGTCCGATGATCCCGAGGACCTTGTGAAGTTTTATCACAAAATGCTGGAAGGCGATTACGACTGCGTTTTCGGCTCACGGTGGGAAAAAGGCGGCAAGGTGATCGACTATCCGGCATTGAAAAAGGTGATCAACCGCGTGGCGAATGCCATTGTACGCTTTGTAATGGGCATTAAATACAATGATACTACCAATGCATTCAAGCTTTACAAGCGTGAAACGATCGAGGGTATCAAGCCGTTTTTGGCGCCTCACTTCAATCTGACAATTGAACTTCCTCTGAAAGCGATGGTGCGCGGCTACAACTACGCCGTGGTACCCAATAGCTGGACCAACCGGAAATACGGCGAATCGAAGCTGAAAATCAAGGAAATGGGCAGCCGGTACTTTTTTATATTGATGTATTGCCTTATTGAAAAGTACTTCTCACAAGGTGATTTTATGAAGAAAACCACCGCGCCAAAGAAGGAAGTAAGCCGGTAATACGGATTAATCAACCAATACAACTTACTTAATCCACTCCTGGATAAACGTCATCTTGTGCGCAATGTAGGAGATCGCCAATCCCCACACGAGCGCACTGGCCGACATCCACATGAAGATCGACGCTTTAGGCACGCGGAATGCTACGGCCAGAATAGGCCCGAAAAGCGGCGTGAACAACGGCGGCGTAAGGAATGCGATGCCGACAATCCCGAATTTACGCCAGATATTGACGGCAATGCGGTTGGTTCTGGTGAATCTTTTGGGGGGAGATTTGCGCTTTTTTTGAATGAGGTTGCGGATCGCACCACCCAGGTAGGTGAGCACAAACACCGTAAACATCATCCCTACCGCCGAGCAGAGGGCGGTTTCCCACCAGGTTAGTTTCAACACAACCCCTGCAATAGGCCCTCCGAAGAATTTCAATGTACTCGCAAGCGCAACGGACAAGTATTTTAGCAAGGTGGTTTTCATTTAAACTTTGACCTGAATCATTTCGGAAGCATAACGCCTGGTTGCCTCGTTCGTCTGAACGTAATCCTCGATCGAAGGATTCCCGATGAAGGCGATTTTGGCCAGGCTCTCGACAATAACGTCCGAAATATCCAGAAAACCAATCTTGTCGTGCAGGAATGCGTCAACGGCAATTTCATTGGCTGCATTGACGATACAAGCGGCATTTCCGCCTTTTTCAAGGGCCTCATAGGCGATGGCGAGGTTGCGGAATGTTTCCAAATCGGGCTGCTCGAAGGTGAGCGACGGGTAATCGATGAAATTGAACCGCGGGAAGTCGGATTTCAGGCGTTGCGGGTAGTACAATGCATATTGAATGGGCAATTTCATATCAGGCAGGCCCATTTGGGCCTTGATGCTCCCATCTTCGAACTGTACCAGCGAATGCACGATGCTCTGCGGGTGAACGACGACATCTATTTGCGAAGCATTCAGATCAAACAGCCATTTCGCCTCGATTACTTCCAAACCCTTGTTCATCAATGTCGCCGAATCGATCGTGATCTTGGCGCCCATGCTCCAATTCGGGTGTTTGAGCGCCTGCGCTTTCGTTACATTGGCGAGAAAAGCACGGTCCTTGCCGCGGAACGGACCGCCGGAAGCGGTTAATATAATTTTCTCGATCGCATTGTCCTGCTCGCCCGCAAGGCATTGGAATATGGCCGAATGCTCGGAATCAACGGGATAAATACGCACATTATACTGCTTCGCCAATGCCGTGATCAGCTCACCGGCCACTACGAGCGTTTCTTTATTGGCTAGTGCAATGTCCTTTCCGGCTTTAATGGCGTGAATGGTCGGCAAGAGGCCGGCATAGCCTACCATGGCCGTCAGTACCACATCCACATGATCCGATTCTACCACCGAAACCAGCGCAGAGGCGCTGCTGTACACTTTGATATTGAATGGAAAAAGGGCAGCTTTTACCCTTTCGTAATGTGCTTCGTTGCAAATCACCACTTCCTCCGGCTTGAATTTGACGGCCTGCTCAATGAGCAAATCCGCATTGCCGCCGGCGGTGAGCACCGAAACGGAGAAAATGTCAGGATGGGCCGCGATCACTTCGAGGGCCTGGGTGCCGATGGACCCGGTCGAACCTAAAATGGCTACTCTTTTTTTCATTGCATTCTCACAGTTAGGTTCAACTTTGGTTCAGGCGCGTCAGCTCGTCGGCTATTTTGCGGTCGTTGGACAGGCGCGGGACCTTGTTCTGGCCGCCGAGCTTCCCATTGGCACGCATAAAATCGATGAAGGAATTTTTGCGCAGCGGCGTGAGTTCGAGACGGCGCAGAATGCTTCCCGTGATGAGGTCTTTGTAATAAATGTTCAGCTCGGTGAGCCTGCGGTCGAGGTCTTTGGCAAATTGCTCCATGTCATTCGGAGGCGTAGCGAATTCCACCAGCCATTCATGATAAGGAAGGCCGCCATCCGCCGAATTTACCATCGGCGCCACGGTCAGTTCCACCACTTCCACTTCGCGATGGCGTTCCAATGCGTATTTCAATGCTTTTTCAATTTCCTCACCGATCACGTGTTCGCCGAAAGCGGAAATAAAATGCTTGATGCGGCCCGTCACGAGCACTTTGTAAGGGTCTGTCGAGACAAACTTGACAGTATCGCCCAGCGAGTAACCCCATAATCCCGCGTTGTTATTGACGATCACCGCGTAATTCCTGCCCGTTTCCACTTCACCGATGGATAATCGGCGCGGGTTTTCGTCGAAGTAGTTTTCAACGGGAATAAATTCGAAGAAAATGCCCGTATCGAGCAAAAGCAGGAGGCCTTCGTCATTTTGTTTATCCTGATAGGCCAGGAAGCCTTCCGAGGCGGGGTATAATTCAATGGAATCAATGCGCTTGCCGATGGATTCGAACAGCTTGGCGCGGTAGGGCTCGAAGTTGACACCGCCGTAAATGAACAGCGAGAAATCAGGGAACACGTCTTTGATCTTCTTCCCCGTCCGCTCGGTAATGCGGTCGAAGTACATTTGTACCCAGGGAGGAATGCCCGAAATGAGCGACATGCGCTGGTCGATGGTTTCGTCGATGATCTTATCCAGCTTCGTTTCCCAATCTTCAATGCAATTCGTGTTGTAGCTCGGGAGCTGGTTGGAACGCAGGTAGGCGGGAACGTGGTGGTTGGAGATGCCTGACAGGCGTCCTGTCAGTACTCCCCCGGTATCTGTCAGTATCGGACTGCCGGATAGGAAAATCAGCTTATTATCCAGAAATTCAGACTTTTGCGTCTCTTCAATATACGTCAAAATGGCATTACGCGCCGAGTCAATGTGATTGGAAATGGAATCCCGGGAGATGGGAATGTACTTGGTGCCGGAAGTTGTACCTGACGTTTTGGCAAAATACAAAGGTTTGCCAGGCCACAAAATATCACTTTCCCCGGATTTTATTTTCTCGACATACGGTTTCAGGTCCTCATAATCGCTCACCGGAACGGCCTGCTTGTAGTCGGCATAGCTATGGATATCTTTGAAATAATGGTCTTTTCCAAACTGCGTTCCGGCCGCCTTCCTAACTAGTTCCGCTCTCCATTTTTCCTGGACCTCAACACTTCGCGCGATCCATTCCTGTTGCTGCTTAACAATGTAACGGGCCAGCGGCCTGCTCAAAATTGATCTGATTCCCATAGTGAAAACAAATGTACGCAGGATTTACAAATTCCATGATTTACCGGTCGGAAAGGCGTCCGAAAACGCCGTTGGAAACGCGCCTGGAAAGGCTTTGGGAACTAGTTTTACAGCCTTCGGATACCGCATACCGAAATTTTTTAAATGCCTTTGTTTGTGGTTAATAATCTGTAATTTTGCCATCCTGAAATCAAAGTGGGCTAAAAGTATTTAACATTATATATGGGATTGTTTGATTTTTTGACGAGCGATATAGCGATCGATCTGGGTACCGCGAATACTCTGATCATCCATAAAGATACAGTTGTTGTTGATGAGCCGTCGATCATTGCCATGGATAAAACCACCGGTAAAGTACTGGCGATCGGGCACACGGCAATGCAAATGCACGAGAAGACGAACGAGAATATCAAAACGATCCGTCCGCTGAAAGACGGGGTGATCGCCGACTTCACGGCGGCTGAAATGATGATCCGCGGGATGATCAAAATGATCGATACCGGCAGCCGCTTCTTCACGCCTTCCCACCGCATGGTCGTTTGTATTCCTTCGGGAATTACCGAGGTAGAAAAACGTGCGGTAAAAGACTCCTGCGAGCACGCGGGCGCGAAGGAAGTATATATGGTGCACGAGCCCATCGCAGCCGCTATCGGGATCGGCATTGACATTACGCAGCCGAACGGCGTGATGATCGTCGACATCGGCGGTGGTACCACCGAAATCGCGGTAATCGCATTGTCGGGTATCGTCTGCGAGCAGTCGGTACGCATTGCGGGCGACGTTTTCACTCGTGACATTGTCGACTACATGCGCCGCGAGCATAACCTGCTCATCGGTGAGCGCTCTGCCGAATTGATCAAAATGGCGATCGGCTCCGCGTCTCCCGAATTGGAAGTGCCATTGGACGATTACCAGATCCGCGGCCGTGATTTGATGACGGGTATTCCAAAGGAAATCCGCGTTACTTACAGCGAAATCGCTTACTCACTCGATAAATCCATCTCCAAAATAGAAGAGGGCGTCATGAAAGCCCTTGAAATTTCCCCGCCTGAACTTTCTGCGGATATTTTCAAAAACGGTATTTACCTCACAGGCGGCGGCGCATTGATCCACGGCCTCGACAGACGTATCGCCCAGAAAACGAAGCTTCCAGTTCACATTGCCGACGATCCGTTGAAGGCCGTTGTAAAAGGTACCGGGGAAGTCCTCAAAAACCTCGAACTATACAAGCCTGTACTGATTTCGTAGGACATTTAACCCATGCTCCAACTCGTTGATTTCGTTGTCCGGAATCGTTTCTTTTTGGTTTTTGTGTTGCTGGAAGTGCTCAGCGTTTGGCTGATCGTGCGCAACAACACCTACTGGGGAGCTACCTATTTCAATACTTCGAACTACTACGTGGCCAAAACGCTCGCGTTTTCGAACTCGGTGCGGGATTACACGAAGCTGAACGAGATCAACGCCGACCTTGCGAACGAAAACGCGCATTTACACGCGCAGGTAGCCCGGCTGAGCCAGACGAACGCAGCCCAGTCGCCGGCCGGCTATGTGCCGGATTCGGCCTTTGCGGCGCGTTTTACGTACACGGTGGCGAAGGTGGTGGACAACGAAACCAACAAGGCCAACAACGTCATCACGATCGATAAGGGCACGGCGCACGGCATTAAGGCTGGGATGGGCGTCATTTCGGCCACGGGTGTGGTAGGGAAAGTGCGGTTCTGCTCGGAGCATTATTCGGTGATCACGTCCATCCTGCATTCGAACTTCATGGTTTCGTCCAAGCTCGTGCGGAGCAAGGAGATCGGTTATGCCAAATGGGATGGAAAAGATCCAAACCTGATCGACATGATCGACGTTTCGAAGTATACCAAAGTTTACAAGGGCGATTCGGCGGTGACGTCGGACCAGAACTCGGTATTCCCGCCGAACATCATGGTAGGCAGGGTTGAAACCGTGGCCGTAAACCCGAACCAGACGTTCTATAACATTACCCTGCGCCTCGCAACCGACTTTCGGAACCTGTCTTACGTGTATGTGGTACAAAATCACCAACTTGTAGAACAGGAAAACCTTAAACTAAGAACCATAGAACCCAAGAAATGAGCTTACGCGAGGCCATACAATATTCCCTGATGATCCTGCTTTACCTGTTTTTGCAGATCTTCTTCATGCGGAATATCGTGCTGTTCAACTATGCGTTCAGCTTCATTTATATTGCAGCCATTTTGCTGCTGCCCGCAGACATGGACCGCATGTATTCGCTTCTGATTGCGTTTGCGGTGGGTTTTATCGTCGATGTATTCTCGAATACCTTCGGCATGCACGCCTCGGCCACGGTGCTGATCGCCTACCTGAGGCCGTTCCTGATCCATTACCAGATGAAGTCGCGGGGGGCCGAGCGGGCGGAGGTAGGCATCCGGGCGCAGGGATTCGGCGCATTTGTTTCTTATATATTCCCATTGATCCTCGTGCACCATTCCATGCTGTTCCTGATGGAGATGAACAACTTTGGAATGATCCTTTACACACTCATCCGCATCGGTGCCAGCACGCTCTTCACAACCATCCTCATCATTCTGCTGGAACTGTTCTCCAAACGTTAGCATGACATTTTGACCGAACCAGCATTTTGGCTCGGAATTTGATGTAGTAACATTAGATTAACGATAGAGGCGGCACCGTTCGGGAGGCAGTATTTCCATCCCGGCTCTTTTTAATTTTATCGTGAAATAAGGGCAGTTAGGACGCTCCATTGACCCGTTTATCAAATTTTAATTTGTACGAATTGGAGCTGTTATTAATCTTTGTAAATTCAGCATTCCTATGTTAGTTGCCATGTCAGAAACGCTCACGACTAATGAATACACGGACGATCTTCGTTATGAAGTATTTAACCGCGAGTTCATGCCACACATTGACTCCATGTACAACTTCGCCTTCCGCCTTACCATGGATGAAGACGATGCCAACGACCTGGTTCAAGATACTTATCTGAAGGCGTTCCGTTTTATATCTTCTTTCGAGCAGGGTACCAATGCGAAAGCGTGGCTTTTCAGGATCCTCAAAAACAGCTTCATCAACGACTACCGTAAAAAAAGTAAAGAACCTTCCAAAGTTGATTATCAGGAAGTTGAAACGACCTATAATTCCGAGGAAGCATCCGATACCACTTATACCGTAGACCTCCGTGCCGATGCTGTACAGGAACTGATCGGCGATGAAGTTGCTAACGCGCTCAACGCCCTGCCTGTCGACTTCAGAACGGTCATTATTCTCTGCGACATCGAAGGTTTTACCTACGAGGAGATGGCCAAAATCCTGGACATTCCGATCGGAACGGTGAGATCCAGATTGCACCGCGCGCGTAACCTCCTGAAAGAAAAACTCAGAAGCTACGCGAGCTCAATGGGATATGATTCATAGGTTGTGAAACTTTTTTTGCAACCTCTTCGGTTATAGGGTACAACTGTACAATATTCCATTATTCTTTTTTCATTTTAACTAATGAATGCATCTTCCACGACGCCTTCTGTAACAGAAGTTGCGCAAAAACAAATGAAGCATACCTGCGAGCATCACGCTGAGTGTATGAAAATCATTCAGGCTATCCTGGATGACGAGGCGACCGAAGCAGAGAAAGACCACTTCCGCGAAAACATGGATAAATGCATCCCTTGTATCGAATCATACCGACTCGAAAAGTGCATTAAGGATTCCCTTAACAACAAGATTGTGAAGAAGCCTTGCCCGGAGAGCATTCTCAATACGATTATTTCAAAAATTAACAGTTAATCTGTTCGAGTGAAAGGTAAGCTTATCATATTTTCTGCCCCTTCCGGATCCGGAAAGACCACCATTGTAAGGCATCTTTTAAATAAATACACACAGCAACTGGCATTTTCTGTCTCGGCTTGCACGCGCCAGCGGCGCGACCACGAGGTGGATGGCAAAGATTACTACTTCCTGACCTTGCAGGACTTTCGTCAGAAAATAGCGGATCAGCAGTTTGCGGAATGGGAGGAAGTTTACGCCGGCAATTATTACGGCACACTCAAATCAGAAATTCAGCGCCTTTGGGATGAAGGCAAACATGTCCTCTTCGATGTGGACGTGAAGGGAGGTTTAAAACTGAAAGAAGCATATGGCGAAGCCGCACTCGCCGTATTCGTAAAAGTTACCTCCGATGAAGAAATCCAGCGCCGGCTGTCGGGCCGGGGCACCGAAACACCTGAAACGCTGGCCACGCGTTTAGCCAAAGTGCGTTACGAACAAAGTTTCGAGCACGAATTCGACCGGGTGTTGATCAATGACCAACTGGATGCAGCGCTTGCCGAAGCGGAACAGCTCGTCCAGGAATTCATTCAATCCTAAAATTTATTCAATGCGATGAAGATCGGCCTGTTTTTCGGATCGTTCAATCCTATTCACGTCGGTCATCTGATCATTGCCAACACCATGGCCACGACGACGGACCTCGAACAGGTCTGGTTTATCGTGAGCCCGCAAAATCCATTCAAGAAAAACAGTAGCCTCCTGCACGAATTCGACCGTTTCGACCTCGTGCAGCGCGCTATTTCGGATAATGCATTGCTCCGGGCCAACGACATTGAATTTCACATGCCCAAGCCGAGCTATACGATCGACACGCTCGTGCGTTTGCAGGAGAAATATCCGCAGCATGAGTTCAGGCTGATTATGGGGGAGGATAACCTGGCACAGTTTCCGAACTGGAAAAACTACGGCAAGATCCTCGAATACACCGGGCTGTATGTTTACCCGCGCCCGAATTCAAAGGCACATGCATTCGGCGACCATCCGAATGTGCAGTTTGTACAGGCCCCGTTGCTCGATATTTCGGCTACCTTTTTGAGGGCTTGCATTAAAAAGGGCCAGTCGATCCGCTACATGGTGCCCGAGCCGGTGGAGCAGCTGATAAAAATCAAGAAGTTTTATCAGTAAAAAGCCCGCATAAATGCGATCGGGATTCAATGCCTCGCTACTTGCTTATAACGGGCGATCCTGGTAAGTGATCTCCGACAGCAATCCTACTGCATTAAACTTCAAAATCACCTTCCGCGACTCCGATTTTGCCTGCATATTCTCGCATTGCGGGCCTTTGGTGAGGTAGTAGACATAAAATTTGGTATTCCGCTCGCCCAGCTGGTGAATGTCGGGGCGGCCTAGCAGTTCACCGATCGTGTCCGCAAACTTGCCTTTCAATTCTTTTTCTACGCTTTTAAAATCACCTTCCAGACCTTTGCGCACATCGTTGCAGCCTCCGCGGTCACTACGCCATTTTTTGAGGTCCAGCTTACCTAATTGATCGGGAGCGCTTGAACAGGCCATTGCAAGGCAGATCAATGCGCTCAAAAGGATTTTTATACCTAATTTCATTGTACTGGTTCGTTCATTCAAAAACAGAGGCGAATCTAGCCATACAATGCGAGAATGTTGTAATTCCACTGACCATATGAAGCAACTCATGACCATTTTCCTGCTGGCAATCGCCACGACGGCATTCGCGCAAAACAATCCCCCCCAGCCCATCGACGGCACCGACTGCTCCAACCTGTTCTTTAAAGCGTTGCTGGAAGAAGACGCTAATGCCATCAGCGGCCTTATTTCAAACGACTTTACAGTTACCAATTTCAATGGCTCCACGATCGACGCCCGTGCGTTGCAGCAGGCGGTTACGCAAGGCTACATTATCGTGGATTCGGGCATGCTCACGGGCACACGCACGCGTACTTACGGGGATGTGGCCATTGTGCAGGGGATTTGGAACGTGAGCGCGCGCATTCAGAACAATGGCTTCAACGGAGATGTGGCCTATACGAGCGTGTGCATGCGTTCGGGCGGGAATTGGCGGGTTGTTACCGTGCAGCTGACGCCTGCGCAATAAAGTGATCGCGTTATCAATGCATTCATACATGCCGGGAAACATCAAATGCAGCTCTCCAAACAGCTGCATCCTCAACATTAACCCACAAAAAAAGAGAACCGGAACCAGTTCTCTTTTTCAATTATAGTCTAACATTACATTCTAAACATTCATCAGCGATTCGCGACGGCGCATTTTTCCGGCCGGGATACCGAACATCATTTTGAAGCGGCGGCAGAAATAAGCGGTGTCTTTGTAACCCACATCTGAACCGATCGCGCGGATACTTTTCTTCGACGTGCGGAGCAGGTCCACAGCCTTTTCCATGCGCTGGTATTCAATGTAGTCCTGCGGATTGATACCGGTCAGCATTTTGAAATATTGACCTACATAATCCTCTGAAACGTTCGCTACGTTCGCGAGCACCTTGTTCGACAGGTCGCCGCCCAGGTTGTCTTTGATGTAAGCGAAAATATCGATCAGACGAGGATCTTTGAAATAGGTACTGTTGGTAACGAGCTGCTCAACGAACAGTTTGTTTTTCAAAATATACCGGATGATCTCGATCACCACCTCTTCGGTTTTGATCTTGATGATACGGCCTTTACCCGGCGTATCGAGCATATCTTCCGTGAGGATCTGGTTGATCGTCGCGGCAATCTGGTCGTCGCGCTTGATCAGGAATGGAGGCACGTCGAGCGACGTGAAGAAGTTTACAGTATCGAAAACTTTTGCCTCGAACGAGATCAGACCGAACGAGTTGGGCAACTTGCCGATCAATGCCGGATCATGGCCTGCCTCGATGTAATTGTCGCGATTGGTCATGAACTCCTCGTTGGATACGGTTTTGGCGGAAGCGCCGTTTCCGTAAGTCACCGTGGCATGCTTACCGCCCGGAATGAAGAGCATATCGCCTTCCTCAACCTTCTGAGGCTCATCGGACCCGAACGAAACTTCACCGTCGTACAGAATGGTCAGGGAGTTCTGTACGTCGTAAAAGTTTTTGATCGTGATGGGCTGTAAAATCCTGATATGACGGGCCTTCACAAACTTCACCCCCAACGACTCAATAATCTTATTATAGTCTTCCATACTTGATATATTTAAGGGTCGTTTTGACCTATTTTTCAAATTTTGTACAAATCTAATAAATTGTACAAAACTAATACAAGTATAGTTTCACAAAAATTTAAAAAAAAGTGATATTTTGATATTATTTAAATCCAAGATTCAGAAGAAAATCGGCTTTTCCCGGGATCGCTAATTATTTAAGGAGTTCACGGGCGATTACAAGTTTTTGGATTTCGGAGGTACCTTCATAAATCTGTGTGATTTTGGCATCGCGCATGAGCCGTTCCACATGGTATTCCCGCACATAACCATAGCCTCCGTGCACCTGAACGGCTTCTGTTGTCACCCACATAGCCACTTCGGATGCATACAATTTTGCCATTGCAGCCGCCTGAATATAGTCCCTGCCTTCGTCCTTCAACCGGGCGGCCTTGTAGACAAGTAACCGCGCGGCCTCAATTTTCGTCGCCATTTCCGACAATTTGAACTGGATCGCCTGATGATCGGCGATCGGTTTCCCGAATGTCTTCCGCTCCTTGGAATATTTTAAGGACAGCTCAAATGCACCCGCCGCGATCCCCAGCGCCTGCGCCGCGATACCAATGCGGCCGCCATTGAGGACATTCATCGCAAACCGGAATCCGAAGCCGTCCTCGCCGATCCGGTTTGCCGCGGGCACCGGCACGTCAGAAAACATCAAAGTATGTGTATCTGAGGCTCTTATGCCCATTTTATCCTCCTTCCTTCCGACAGAAAAGCCTTCCCAGCCTTTCTCGACGATGAATGCATTGATACCCTTATGCCGCAGCTCGGGGTGTGTTTGAGCTATTACCAAACAAACCGCCGAAGTGTTGCCGTTGGTGATCCAATTTTTTGTGCCGTTCAATAAATAATAGTTGCCGTTGGGAAATGCGGTGGTATGCTGCGACGTGGCGTCCGACCCGGCTTCGGGCTCCGACAGGCAGAACGCCCCGATGATCTCCCCGGCAGCCAGCCGCGTCAGGTATTGCTGTTTCTGCGCCTCCGTGCCGTACTTTTCAAGTCCCCAGCACACCAGCGAGTTGTTCACCGACATGATCACGCCTGCCGACGCATCGACCTTCGAAATCTCTTCCATCGCGAGCACGTAGGCGAGCGTATCCATGCCCCCGCCGCCGTATTCCGGCGCTACCATCATGCCCAGAAAGCCCAATTCGCCCATTTTATGAAGCAAATCGGGGTCGAAATGCTGGGCGGCATCACGCTCGCTCACACCGGGCAACAGTTCGGTTTGTGCAAAATCCCGTGCAGCGGCCTGCACAGCCTGATGCTCTTCACTGAGGTTGAAATCCATTCCGGAAAGGGGTTGGGAAGCTGACATAGAAGACGTTGATTTTTGAGGATGAAGATTTTCAAAAATAGGATTTACGAAAAAGGTATGCAAGCATACATTCCTCTAACCGATTAAAACTTTGGGTTTTGAAAGCCGATTTCAACAAAAGTTGTCTTAAGTTTGCGCACTGATCACGACCGATTCACATGCCCGTTCTTACCGTTTTTTACATTAAGCTGCTCATTAACCTTGCATTGACAATCGGAATTATCTGGACGATCAGCCGTTCGGATCTGTTTTCAAAATGGCAGCGCGAAAACGATAAACTGATCCTGACCCTGGGCTTTGTCCTCTTCCGGCTTATCCCGTGGATCGGCATCTTCCTCATCGTCAACGAGGAGCCGCGGGGCGACATTCCTTTCTTTTTCTATAAAGCGGAGGGCGCCAAAGCCGGCGGTTTCGTGTACCGCGATTTCTGGTCGTACCATGCGCCGCTGTATGCCTACATTATCAGCATTCCGGTGTGGATCTGGCACAATGCGCGGGCAATCGTGCTGTTTATGGTGCTGATGGAAAGCGCCATCCTCTGGCTTACCTACGATACTTACAAAAGCAAAAGCCCCAAAGCGCTGCAACTGGCTGCGATTTACTACATGCTGCCGGCCGCATTCATGTACATTCTGGTGGATGGGCAGGAGGAAGTCTGGTTCTGGGGCGCCGCGCTGCTGATCTGGCGGTATACTATTAAAAACAGAAGCAATTACGAAGTCGGCATTGGCATTCTCTACGCCATGACACTGCTGACGATCAAAGTCACATTCATATTCCTGCTGCCGGCATTGCTGGTGATGGTGAAAAAACCCATTAAAATGCTACTCGTGATGGCGGCGATCGGGCTGCCGGCCGTCGGCTTTCTGTACTGGCAAATCGGCGACCTGTTCCTCATGCCGATCCGGCATACCGAGCAGCTCATGACGCCCAACCTGTTTTCGGTGTTGCGGCCATTCGTGGAAATCGTTTTCCATGTGGATGAAAAGAAATCGACGCTTATCAACTGGTTTGGGTTGTTGTTTACCATTTTCATCCCGGTGTACATGGCGTTCAAAGCGCGCCACCGGCACATCAGCGAGGTGTTACCGGGCATTTTCATTGCCGTATTCGTGTGCATGATGCTCTTCCAGGCCAGTGCAATGGGCGCCTATGTGATCGCCTATCTGATGGCCGTTTTGTTTGAAATCATCGACATCCGGAAGACATTCCACGTGGTGGTGCTGCTCGCATTGGACTGGCTCACGGTGGTGCAGCCGTTTGTGTGGGTGTATATCAAGCAGCCCGCCTATACATCGCTGGGCCTTTTTGCAAATACTTCCTACCTGTTTGAGTACGTGCTGCAAATCCTGAATGTGCTCTGCTTCCTCTGGATTCTCCGCGAAACCTACCGTAAAGTGGTGCATTCTCAAACCCTGGCAACGGCATGAACATAGTCCTTGCCAAAACCGCCATCAGCATTGCCGCATTACTGCTTACAGCCGCATTGCTTTTCAAAAGGGAATCGTTGACCGAATGGCTCGAAAAGAAGTCGGCGAATGCCGTGTTGGGCGTCGCTTGGGTTATCCTGCGGCTGCTGCCATTTATCGCAGTGTACCTTGTCGCCAATATGGAGCCTACCTCCGATGTGAACGGGTTCTGGGACGAAGGCAGCAAGGCTTCCATAGGGCAAATCGTCTATCGTGACTTTTGGTCGCCCTACTCACCGCTTTACGCCTATTTCCTCGGCATCTGGCTCAAACTTTGGTACAGCCCGAAGATGATCGTGCTCACGATGGCAGCGATGGACGGCATTGCATTGCTCGTTTCCTACCACTTTTTCCGGCCATTCCAAACCCGCGGCACATTCCTGTTCCGCGCGATCATTTACCTGCTCTTGCCAGGCTCGCTGGTATTATGCGTGATTGGCGCGCAGGAAGATGTATGGATGTGGCTTTTTGTGATCCTCGCCTATCTCGTGCGGGAGCGCACATTGCGCGTGGAGTGGTATGCCATAATTCTGGCGATTGGGCTGTTGATGACCAAGGCCATTTTCGTGCTCATTATGGTGCCCTTGTTTTTATTGGAAAAACAAAAAGTGCGCTTTGTGATCCCTGTTGCCATGATCGGGATTATCTCGCTGGGCATTCTTTATCCGCTTGTCGGGCTGGAATTCATGCAGCCGCTGGATGAGGCCAAAACGCTCCGAGCCCCGAACATTCAGTCCGTACTTAATCCGTGGTTTTACAACTCCATCGGCGTGGGCGAAAAGTTCTGGAACTGGATCGGGCTGGTGGCATCGGTCGGACTGGCTTGCATGGCCGCCTGGCGCCTCCGCAATGCGGACTTCCGCGTGATGCTTTCCAAGGTTTGGATCGTTTTATATGCTACGATGATGATCGTACAACAGAGCGCTTACAGCAATTACATCTTCCTTTTCCTGATCCCGCTCGTGTTCTATGTGATTGATTGGAAGAACAAAACACAGGTTACGATTCTTTTCGTATTCAACCTGCTTTGCGTCGTGCATCCTTCGTACTGGTGGCGGCTCGGGATGCCTTGTTACATGACGCCTTCCGATCCTGCTGCATCGTCCGAACTGCTCATTGATTATGCCATGCAAACTGCCATTGTGATCCTGACAGGCTATTTCATCTGGCTCGCATTCCCGAAAAAGCACGAAGTTTCTTCCAACTAGCAGGTCACACAAACATCGGCTACCTCCGGATAAAAACGACGACTGGCAGCCTGACGCACGTGGATACCAACCCCCAATTTAACTTTCTTTAACGGCCCGCATTCAGTCCCGGTTTCTACATTTGGGAAAACCCCAAGCCCCGGATGCAGCCCGTAGACCGACACACCCTTCACGAACTGCAAATCCTGCCCGAAAACAGCAGGACAGCCAGCATTTTGGCATTCTACAACCACACCGAAACGCTGGGCGGTGCCGATTACCTCAAAAACATCATCACCAAACCAAAAGAAACACTGGAAGACACGATCCGCTTCCAGGACCTTTTAAAAACCTTCGCAAACCACCCGGCCGCATGGCGGATCAACATTGCGAAAGCCTATGCAGCGGCGGCCGAAAGCTACTTCGCGTTGAGCGTGGCGCATTCGATGTCGCAGGATGCAATTAAGCATTGGTTCGACACCTGGTGGTACTCGAAGCGCAACAAGGCCGAATATTATCGCATTCAAAGCGGCGTGCTGGCAACTTTGCGCGTGTTGAGAGCAGTGCAATCCACTTTGGATCATATTTCTGAAACGGCTATTCCGGATGAAATTGCCGACGATATTTCAGAGCTGCGGAAGTTTGTCTCCTCCCCTGCGCTGTCTCTTTTGCTTGGCAAGAAAGATCATAAGATTTCAAACCGCATTACATTTTACCTTGACTATCACTTTCGGATCAGCCACAGGAACGGATTCAGGCATATGCTCGACACCCTTTACAAACTGGATGCTTGTCTGGCGATTGTCAAAGCGGCCAGAGCTTATGAACTTACCTTTCCGGTTTTTGAATGCGATTCCAATGATTTCAGCGCCGGAGACGCCTGGCATCCGCTGATCGAAGAGGCGGTTCCCAATGATCTGAAACCCGGCAACCCGGTGTGCATCCTCACCGGCGCTAATACGAGCGGTAAGACGACCTTTCTCAAAACCTGCGGCATTATCGTATACCTCGCGCACTTGGGCTGGCCTGTGCCTGCAAAATCGCTGCACCTACCATTTATCGACAGGCTCTTCACCTCCATTCATCTCTCCGACGACCTGGATCAGGGTTTCAGCCATTTTTACAATGAAATGATGCGTATCAAACAGATTTCCGAAGCATTGAGCGCCGGAGAGAAATGCTTTGTGATCGTGGATGAATTATTTCGCGGTACCAATCAGGAGGATGCGCTGCATTGTTCCAAAACGGTGCTCGATGGCTTTGCCAATTTCTATGGCTCCCGTTTTTTGGTATCCACACACCTCCACGAACTCATCACGCACTACGCCGATCATCCCAGGCTCAGCTTCCGCTGTTTCCGGACCCGCATTACGGACAATCAATTTGAAAACACATTCAAAATCGAAGAAGGCACCGCATTTGAGAAGGTAGGCAGGCTAATTATGGAGCAAACCGGCGTGACGGCATTGCTCCATAATGCAAAAAGGCCCTCATCGGAATGAGAGCCCTTTGCATATTACGGTTCAATGCGTTACAGACCAAACCGAGGTCACAGCATTAATCTCACATCTTACTCAATCACATCAAACCCGCAGAATGGCACCAGTACCGCCGGTACTTTCACGGTTCCGTCGGGCTGCTGGTTGTTTTCCAGCAATGCGGCCAGAATACGCGGCAATGCCAATGCAGAGCCGTTCAATGTGTGGAGCAGCTGCGTTTTCTTGTCGGCATTTTTGTAGCGCAGTTTCAGACGGTTGGCCTGGTAGGTTTCAAAGTTGGAAACCGAGCTGCATTCCAGCCAGCGCCCCTGCCCGGCCGACCATACTTCGAAATCGTAAGTCAATGCGGACGTGAAACCCATATCGCCGCCGCACAAGCGGAGAATGCGGTAAGGCAGTTCCAGCTTTTCGAGGAGCATTTTGACGTGCTCCACCATTTCGTCGAGGGCTTTATAAGAATCCTCCGGCTTGTTGATCTGCACGATTTCCACCTTATCAAACTGGTGCAAACGATTCAGCCCGCGTACGTGTGCACCCCAGCTGCCCGCTTCGCGGCGGAAGCACGGCGTAAATGCCACGTTTTTCACCGGTAACTCACTTTCAGCCACGATTACATCGCGATAAAGATTGGTCACAGGCACTTCGGCGGTCGGGATAAGGTACAAATCGTCGACAGTCGCGTGGTACATCTGACCTTCCTTGTCCGGCAACTGCCCGGTCGCGAATCCTGAATCAGCATTCACCACGATCGGCGGCTGCACCTCGTTGTAACCTGCATTGCCCGCTTCGCTGAGAAAGAATGCGATCATGGCGCGCTGCAAACGGGCAGCTTTGCCTTTGTACACGGGGAAACCGGCACCGGCAATTTTGTTACCGAGCTCAAAGTCGATGATCGGGGCCAGGTTACCACCCAGCTTCCTGATCAGGTCCCAATGCGGCAATGCGCCTTCGTGCAATGCGGGCTTGGCACCGGCTTCGAGAACGGTCACATTATCGTCCGCGCTGCGGCCTTCGGGCACACTTTCGTGCGGGAGGTTCGGGAGCTTTACGAGCTCTTGCAGCAAGTTTTCTTCGAATGCTTTATGCTCTTCTTCCAAAGCTTTGGAACGCTCTTTCAATGCGGCAGTGTCGGCTTTGGCAGCTTCTGCCTCGGCTTTCTGGCCGGATTTCATTAATGCGCCGATTTCCTTGGCTTTGTTGTTGGACGCAGCCAGCACGTCGTCCAGTTCCTGCTGGACCTGACGACGTCTGCCGTCGAGTTCGATAATGCGGTCTACCGCCTGCTCGGCATCCTTGAAATGCTTTTTAGTCAGTCCCGCGATGGTTAGTTCGCGGTTTTCGCGGATAAAATTCGTTTGTAACATGGGCTGTCGGCTGTCGGCCGTCGGCGATCAGCTGTTAAGTATTTGAATGCTTTGAAATCAGGGAGCCGTGAAAATGTCCTTCATCGCGTCCTCGTAAAAGAACAGGCGCTCGTTGAGGACATTCAATGCTTCCGCTTTGTATTTTGAATGGATCAGCAATGACAGGTTATGCTCCGACGCACCGTACGAAATCATTCGTATCGGGATGTTTTTCATTGCATCAAGCACTTTCAGGGCGATACCTTCTTTGTCGGCGCTGAAATTACCAACGATGCAAATGATGTTCTGATCACGGTCATGTTCCTCTAAATCAGCAAATTCGCGCAATTCGGCACTAATCTGTTCCAGGTTTTCGGAGTTATCGATCGTTACCGACACCGATACTTCGGACGTCGTGATCATATCCACCGGTGTTTTATATTTCTCAAAGATCTCAAACACCCTGCGCAGGAAGCCGTAAGCATTCAGCATACGCGTCGAGTGAATGTAGATCGCCGTGATATTGTCTTTCGCGGCAATGGCTTTGATGTCGCGGTCGGAAGTCTGGGTCGCGATGAGCGTTCCAGGTGCTTCGGGCTGCATGGTGTTTTTCAAACGAACCGGTACACCGCGCAGTTTGGCAGGCGTAATGGTGCTTGGGTGGAGGATTTTCGCACCGAAGTACGCCAGCTCGGCTGCCTCTTCGAACGTCAGCTCGCGGATCGGGAAGGTACGCTTCACAATGCGCGGGTCGTTGTTGTGCATTCCGTCGATGTCGGTCCAGATCTGGATCTCGTCCGCACGGATGGCGCCACCGATGAGTGATGCCGTGTAATCGGAACCTCCTCTTTTCAGGTTATCCACTTCTTCGCGCGGGTTGCGGCAAATGAAGCCCTGGGTTACGATCGTTTGCTTGTCGGTATATTGGTTCAAAATCGTCACCAATTTCTCCTCGATTGTCGCCAGTTCCGGCTCGCCGTCGGCGTCGATGCGCATGAAATCCAATGCAGGCAGCAACACCGAGCTTTCGCCTTTTTCTTCCAGGTATGCCTGGAACATTTTGGTACTCAATATTTCACCTTCCGCAACGAGCTCTTTCTCTTGTTTAATGGTAAAAGGCTTCACGCTTACCACGGATTTGATAAACCCGAACTCGGAATCCACGATCTGCTGACCAGCTGCCAAGCCTTCCGGCGTTGAATACAGTTCTTTGATAAACAGATCGTAATGATTTTTCAACTCTTCAATCAAAGCCGCAGCCTTGGCATCGTCATACGATTTGGCCGCTTCTCCGATAGCGATCAGCGCATTAGTCGAGCCGGACAAAGCCGACAAAACCACGATTTTACGATTAGGATCATTGTTGAGGAGTTCGCGGATTGAGTGCATACGCTCAGGCTTCCCTACCGAAGTACCGCCAAATTTCCAGACTTGCATAGTAATTATGAATGATTGAATGATTGAATTTTGAATGATTGATCGGGTCGCCGGGCGATGGTCTAATGTGTGAATGAGCGAATGATTGAATGAGTGAATGTGCTTTAAGTTGTGGTTCACGTTCCTGAACGGTAACACGCCCTATTCACTCATTCAATCATTCAATCATTCAAAATTAAATTTTTAAGCCCGATCATCTTAATCGCCGTAATGGCCGCCTCGTCGCCTTTGTTGCCGTGGACGCCGCCTGCGCGATCCAGTGCCTGCTCCATGTTGTTGGGAGTCAGTACGCCGAAGATTACTGGCTTATCGCATTTCAGGCTTACGTTGGTAATGCCTTGTGCTACTGCGTGGTTGATGTAATCGTTGTGCTTCGTTTCGCCCTGGATTACCACGCCTAGTGCGATCACCGCATCGATATCGGCACGTTGGGCGTACCATTGCGAGGCTAGGGTAAGCTCGAAGCTACCCGGCACATTACCTCTGACGATATTCGCAGGGAGCGCCCCGTAGGTGATCAGCGTTTGGTAAGCGCCTTCGAAGAGTTTGTCGGTCACTTCGCTGTTCCATTCGGCTACGACGATCGCGAATTTTTTATTGCTGATATCCGGAAGTCCTTCCGTGGTGAATACGCTCAGGTTTTTATCGGCGCTTGACATTGATTTTCAAGGGGTTTGTGAAAACAGGTATGATTTAAGATTTCGGATTAAAATGAATAAAAAAAGGATAAAACCTTAGTCGGCTTTATCCTTTTTCAGAAACAGAATGGGTTAACCATTATTTGCCGACCTGTCCCTCTAATAATCCCATATATTTCTTGGCATTCACCACTTCCGAGGAAAGCGGGAACTCGTCCACAACACGTTTATACGTAGCCACCGCATCAGCAGGCTGGTTAGCCTTTTCCTGAGCGAGCGCCAGTTTCATCAGATAAACGGGTGTAAAATATTCATTCTTCTCATAATCAGCTGCTTTCTTGTAGTAAGAGATAGCCTCAGCAGCCTGATTTTTTTCCAGATAAGCGTCACCGATCAACGACTGGGCACGCGCGTGGATCAGCAGGTCCGAAGAACTGAATGACTGCAAACGGCTGATCGCCTCGTCATATTTGCCTTGTTTCAGCAAAGCCACACCCGCATAGAAGCTCGCGAGGTTGCTCGCATCGGTTCCTTTGTAGTTATCAGCGATTGAAAGAAGACCTTCATTTCCGCCGGCTCCGTTCAATGCTTTTTGCAGTGAATCAGCTTCAAAATCGTAAACGACACTCGCAAGGGCATTCTGAGCAGTGCCTTCCTGACCATCAATATAAAAACGGTAACCCGCGAAACCAGCAATAGCCACCACAACCGCCACACCGATTCCCATCACAACCTTGCGGTTTTTAAGGAAAAAAACCTCAGCTTTATTGATCTGACCCGCTAATGCCTCCGGAGATTCGATGATTTCAATCCCGGGTTCGCCCGGATTTTTCTTGCTCATATCAATTAATTCGATTTTGGAGTGCAAAGTTATGAAAAATTGATTAAGTCAAAACAAGTTAGTACACAATTCTTTGTGTTATATATTTCCCGCCAACCATTAGTTAACGAAAGGCTTACGGTGACAAATGCGTTTCGAGCGCTTTCATTTGCCAGTCAATGCATTAACCTGCCAAAAACAAAAACTGCGCGGCAACCAGGGTCACCGCGCAGCGTCATGCATTAAATATGTATTAGTACAATGGATATTGTTTCATCCATTCGTTCACTTCTGTTTTCACTGCGGCGATTTTCGCGTCGTTGTCGTTGTTCACCAGCACGGTGTCAACCAGGTCCACGATACGCTCCATATCCGCTTCCACCAGCCCACGGGTGGTCATTGCAGCAGTTCCTACGCGCATACCCGAGGTTACCATCGGCGATTTGTCGTCAAACGGTACCATGTTTTTGTTGATGGTAATGTCCGCTTTGATCAATGTATTTTCAGCCAGTTTACCGGTCAGGCCTGATTCCACACCATTTTTAGTGCGCAGGTCGATCAGCATCAGGTGGTTGTCGGTTCCGCCCGAGATTATGCGGTAACCTTTGTCCACGAACGCCTTAGCCATTGCCTGTGCGTTCTTCGCAACCTGGGTCGCATAGTTGTAATATCCTTCGCTCAATGCTTCACCGAATGCAACGGCTTTGGCAGCGATTATGTGCTCCAACGGTCCGCCTTGTGTGCCCGGGAACACGCCCGAGTCAAGCAATGAAGACATGGTACGCAGCGCGCCTTTCGGGGTTTTAATACCGAACGGGTTTTCGAAGTCGTTGCGCATCATGATCACACCGCCGCGTGGGCCGCGCAATGTTTTGTGTGTGGTGGTAGTCACAATGTGGCAGTGGTCGAACGGATCTTTCAAAAGACCTTTCGCGATCAAACCGGCCGGGTGAGAGATATCGGCCATCAGCAATGCACCGATTTTGTCGGCTACGGCGCGCAGGCGCTCGTAATCCCAGTCACGGCTATACGCAGATGCGCCGCAGATCAAAAGCTTCGGACGCTCCTTCAATGCAGTTTCCTCCACTTTATCCCAGTCGATCAGACCGGTTTCCGCTTCTACACCATAAAATACAGGCTGGAAATATTTACCTGAAATGTTCACCGGTGAACCGTGGGTAAGGTGACCGCCGTGCGCGAGGTTGAAACCCATGATCTTATCTCCGGGATTCAAACAAGCCAGGAAAACGGCTGTATTAGCTTGTGCACCCGAGTGTGGCTGTACGTTAGCCCAGGTAGCACCGAAAAGTTCTTTCAAACGGTCGATCGCGATCTGCTCGATTTCATCAACCACCTCGCAGCCTCCATAGTAACGCTTGCCCGGAAGGCCTTCTGCATATTTGTTGGTCAATACACTCCCTGACGCTTCCATAACCTGGCGCGATGTGAAGTTTTCAGAAGCGATCAGTTCGATACCAGACTCCTGGCGATGTTTTTCTCTGTTGATCAGATCAAAAATGGCGGTGTCGCGTTCAACGCTGGTGAGTGTAGACATGGGATTTGTCAGAAAAATGATGTGATACTCGTGGAATTAAGCCGCAAATTTACAAGCATTTCTTGTGGAATAAAATAGGAACACTTACTTTATGTTTAAAGTGCCAACCGACTGAAATGCATTGTGCATACAAATAGCCCTATGACGGGCGGCAAGCGTAGTTTTAAGTGTAAGTTATTTCTTAAATTATTTTAAGAATAATTGTTTTAGGTTGTACTTTTGTGGTCAAATCGTTCGTGCGTGATCGAACACATGAGTAACTTGCGGTTTAATTCCAGTCTATTCACGAAAACTCTTACATCATTCAACTTTAAGTTATGAGCCAACAAACGGTAAGTCCACAAACTATCCTGATGCAAGCTTCCAGCAATGGAAAAGGCACCACCGGCACCATAGGGCAACCCATTACCTATGAAAAAATCCCGACGCAGATTTTTGCCGATTCGAAAGAGGCGTCCTATGCGGTTGCAAAAGAGATCTCGGACCTGATCCGTCAGAAACAAAAGGAAGGTAAGCCTTGCGTTCTGGGACTTGCTACGGGTTCTTCGCCAAAGACCGTCTACGCGATCCTGGTGCGCATGCACCGTGAAGAAGGTTTGAGTTTTAAAAATGTGATTTCTTTCAACCTGGATGAGTACTACCAAATGGAGCCTGATTCCATTTACAGCTACCACCGGTTTATGAAAGAGCAACTGTTCGACCACGTCGACATTCCGAAAGAAAACTATTTCCTGCCGGATGGCACCGTACCTGCGGCATTGCTCCGTGATTACTGTGCTTCGTACGAAAATAAAATCAATGCGGTAGGCGGACTGGATTTCCAGCTGCTCGGTATCGGGGGTAACGGCCACATCGGTTTCAACGAACCGGGCTCGCTCATCAACTCACATACCCGCCTCATCACCCTCGACCATTCTACGCGCGCTGCGGCCAGCATGGAATTCGGTGGCTTGCACAATGTACCGCGCAAGGCAATCACATTGGGTGTGGCGCCTATCCTGAATGCACGCCGGGTGGTGTTGCTGGCCTGGGGTGAAAGAAAAGCGCAGGTAATCAAAGGTGCCGTAGAAGGTCCTGTAACCGAGCTGAACCCCGCTTCCTACCTGCAAGCGCATGCCGACGTGAGCTTTGTCGTAGATGAAAGTGCTGCTTCCGAACTGACTCGCATTAAGACGCCTTGGGCGGTGGATTCGGTGATTTGGGATAATAAAATGATCAAGAAAGCGGTAACGCATTTGTCGCAAACCTTGAAAAAACCCATACTGAAACTGACCGACAAGGACTACAACGACAATGGTATGAGTGACTTGCTGGCACAATATGGTGCTGGTTATGAGATTAATATAAATGTATTTAACCAATTGCAGCATACCATCACCGGCTGGCCGGGTGGTAAGCCTAATGCGGACGATACGCACCGTCCGGAGCGTGCACAGCCCGCGAAAAAACGCGTGTTGATTTTCAGCCCGCACCCGGATGACGATATTATTTCAATGGGCGGTACATTCCAGCGCCTCGTCGATCAGGGTCATGAAGTGCATGTGGCCTACCAGACTTCGGGTAACATCGCCGTAGCCGACGATGAAGCATTGCGTTTCATTGATTTTGTAGTCGACTTCAACACTGGCTTCGACATCGAGAGCCCGAATGCGAATAAGCTCTTCCTGGATGCAAAGGAATTTTTGAGACATACCAAAAACAGCGAGATCGATAGCCCCGAGGTTCGTAAGGTGAAAGGCCTGATCCGCCGTGGTGAAGCGAAAGCTACCTGCCGTTTTGTGGGCATTCCTACCAGCCAGGCGCATTTCCTCGACATGCCGTTCTACGAAACCGGCACAGTCCAGAAAAAACCGATCGGCGAAGAAGATATCAAAATCATCGAAAACCTGATCGAGGAGGTCAAGCCGCACCAGATCTACGCCGCCGGCGACTTTGCCGATCCGCACGGAACGCACAAAGTGTGCTGGGACGCGATCGAAGCCGCATTGCAGCGTTCGAAACATAAGAATTTCATGAAAGACTGCTGGGTGTGGTTGTACCGCGGCGCGTGGGCTGAGTGGGATATTTATGAAATCGAAATGGCGGTGCCGATGAGCCCTGACCAGGTGCTGAAAAAACGCCAGGGAATTTTCAAACACCAGTCGCAGAAAGACGGTGTGGTGTTCCAGGGAGAAGATTCCCGCGAGTTCTGGCAACGTGCGGAGGAGCGCAACCGCGGCACCGCGCAACTCTACGATTCCCTCGGCCTGGCCGAGTACGAAGCGATGGAAGCATTTGTACGCTGGAAGTTCTAAGCAAATACTGCAAATGAAAAGAGCCCGGAAATTCCGGGCTCTTTTCATTTTATATCTACCTGATACGCTGATCCGATATGTGCGGTGCCGTGCCTACAATTCCATGTCAGCCCACATCCGGTGCGCCATTTTCTCAACCATATTCATCACGCCCTGCAAGGCGCCGAAAATGATGCAAAGCGGCAGAATGACCGGCAAAAAGATGAGCCATTGCAATGCCATTGTGAAGTTAAATCTCTTGATAATTGGCGTTTTCATAACAGGATCAGGTGCTTATTTACTTACGATTAGTATCCCAAGTTATACAAATAATGAATATTCAACAAGCTTTTACACTACTAACGATCAAATTTTCTATAAAATTTGAATATTAAATGTAATTATTTCAATCGTAAATATTGGAAAAGTACAGCGCCCCGAGTTGCTACCCGCGAATAGTGGCCAGGCAGTAAAAAAAATTTTTGTTTATTTGTTATAGTAAAGTTAACTGCCACTTCCGACATGCCTTCATCCGACATCATACAGCTATTACCCGATTCCATAGCCAACCAAATCGCCGCAGGGGAGGTCGTTCAGAGACCCGCCTCGGTCGTGAAGGAGCTGATGGAAAATGCGATTGATGCGAAGGCAACGAACGTCCAGGTGATCCTGCGCGAAGCCGGCCGGACCCTCATCCAGGTGATCGACAACGGTACCGGAATGTCGGAAACAGACGCGCGGATGAGCTTCGAACGGCATGCTACCTCCAAAATCAGGCAGTCGGAAGACCTGTTCAGGATCAGGACAATGGGCTTTCGCGGCGAAGCGCTGGCGTCCATCGCGGCGGTGGCGCAGGTGGAAATGCGCACGCGCCAGGAGTCGGACGAGCTGGGCACGCTCATCCGCATTGACGGCTCGGAAATCAAAACCCAGGAGCCGGTAGCCTGCCCAAAAGGCACAAACTTTTCCATTCGCAACCTGTTTTTCAATGTGCCTGCCCGAAGAAACTTCCTAAAATCGAATTCGGTCGAAATGCGGCATGTGCTCGACGAGTTCCAGCGCGTGGCATTGGCGCATCCGGAGGTTGGTTTTACGCTGCATCATAACGATACGGAGGTCTTCAACCTACAACCGGTGAAGCTGGTCCGGCGGATCATCGATATTTACGGCAAAAGCTACCGCGAGCAGCTGGCCTATTGCCAGGAAGATACTTCGTACATTAAAGTGCGTGGATACATCGGCAAGCCCGAATTTGCCCGCAAAACCCGGGGCGAGCAGTTCTTTTTCGTAAACGACCGGTTTATCAAGCACAACTACATGCACCACGCGGTGATCAGCGCTTTCGACGGGACCATTCCCGAAGGCAGTCATCCGTTTTATGTGTTGTTCATTGATATCGACCCATCACACATTGATATCAACATTCACCCCACTAAAACGGAGATCAAGTTCGACGACGAGCGATCGGTTTATGCCATCATCATGGCGGCGGTGAAGAAGGCCGTGGGCGTTTATAATCTATCGCAGTCCATTGATTTTGAGGAAAACATCAATTTCCTGAACCCCACCACACCAACCGACCCCAGCCCGAACCTTATCCCGCGCACCGTCATGCCCGACTGGGCCGCACAACCGCGCAAAAGTGAAGGCAATGCTTCCAAATCCAACCTGACGAATTGGAGCAAGCTTTTCGAAGGGCTGCAAAATACGGACGACCGGCACCGCGAACTTGCTGCTTTTGAAATGAATGCACCTTCCGCATCGCGGCCGGTGTACCAGGAGCAGGCGAAAACCGTGGCCAGCAAGGTAAACAGGATGGCCTCAGAAGTGGTAGCTGCACCGGAAGCGGACGCATTGTTGTTCCAGCTTCACAACCGCTACATTTTGTCGCAGGTAAAAGACGGGATCATGCTCATCGACCAGAAGGCGGCCTACGAACGCATTCTATACGAAAGATATCGTAAGATGCTTATTAACCGCAACGGCGCCTGCCAGCAGCTGCTTTTCCCGAAAACGATCCGCCTCACGCATTCGGACATGCAGCTCGTGCATGAAACGAAAAAGGAGATTCGGAGTCTGGGATTTGAGTTCGACGAATTTGGAACCAATGAATTGATCATTCGGGGCATTCCGGCCGATTTGCCGGAAGAAAGCGAGCAGGATTTGTTCGAAGAGCTGATCGAGCAACTCAAACAGAGTTATTCCGACCTTAAACTGAACAAGCCGGAAAGCCTGTCACGGTCGCTGGCAAAGCGTTTTTCGGTTCGTTATGCGGTGAAACTGTCGCACATGGAAATACACACGCTCATGAACCAGTTGTTTTCATCATCGGACCCGAACCGGACGCCCGGTGGAGACCCGATTATCGTTTTGCTGACCATGGATAAGCTGGCCAATATCTTCAGGAATTAAGAACAAAAGCCGGCATTGTCGAGTTATAGAAGTTAAATATTTGAATTCGAACTAAATATGTTAGCCATAACCCCTACGGTAAGGAATTTGCTGATTCTGAATATACTTTTCTACTTCATAGATTCTTCCGTTTTCAGTCTGAAAGGGCAATTCGCGCTTATGCCGGTGATGTCGCCCGAGTTCCATATTTTCCAGTTTGTAAGCTACATGTTCCTGCATGGCGGCATCGGACACCTTTTTAGCAACATGTTCGGTCTGATCATGTTCGGGCCGCTGCTCGAAAGGGTCTGGGGGCCAAAACGCTTCCTGATATTCTACTTTGTGACCGGTATCGGCGCGGGGATGCTTTTCTCCGGCATAGGGCTATATGAAAACTGGCAGGTAGCACAGGCTGTTGAGTTATTTACCCAAAATCCGACGCCCGACGGCCTGGCCGACTTCCTGAGCAAACATGCCGAACCACTTTATGAACCGAACCTCGGATTTTTAAATTCTTTCGAAGGAAATCCAACCAATTCCGTGTATATTCAACAGAGTATTAAGCTGGTACAAGGATATTACGCCTGGTCTATCAGCATACCTATGGTCGGGGCCTCGGGAGCGATTTTCGGGATTCTGATGGCGTTTGGTTTGTTATTTCCGAATACGGAGTTGTTTCTCCTGTTCGTACCGTTCCCGATCAAAGCAAAATATTTCGTTGCTTTTTACGGGCTTTTCGAATTGTATTCGGGGATACAAAATGCTCAGTCCGATAATGTTGCCCACTTCGCGCACGTTGGAGGAATGCTATTTGCATATATATTGTTGCGTTACTGGGGTACGCAAAAGTCAAATTTCTATTAGAAGAAGAAGATGAGCAATATTGTTGACGACGTTAAGCGGGAATTCGCGAAATCCGAGAACGCACTTGTTAAGATTATCCTGGTAAATACAGCGGTGTTCCTGATCCTGCTGCTCATGAAGATTGTGCTTACCCTATCGCAGTCCTCGAACGTATATGCATTGGTGATCAATATGTTACAGCTTCCTGCTGCCACGCAGGAGTTCATTTACAAGCCCTGGACGCTGATCACCTACTTTTTCACACACGACGACATCTTCCACATTCTGTTCAACATGCTCTTTCTGTACTGGTTCGGGAAACTGGTAGATGAGTATCTGGGTGCCAAAAGAGTAATAGCACTCTATCTGCTTGGCGGGATCGCCGGCGGGCTGATTTACATTGTATTATATAACTTACTGCCTTATTTTCAGGCACATATAGAAGGGTCTCGCATGCTGGGGGCATCGGCGGCGGCATTTTCGGTGGCGGTAGGCGCGTCCACATTGTTGCCGAATTATACTTTTAACCTGATTTTTCTGGGTCCTGTCCGCATCAAGTTCATCGCGCTTTTTTACATTATCCTTTCATTGGCCCAAACCGTCGGCCCGAATGCCGGGGGTAACCTGGCGCATTTGGGCGGCGCATTCACCGGTTATGTTTTCATCAAACTGCTGCAAAACGGGACAGATCTGGGTAAGCCGATCTACGGGTTGCTGTCGGTATGGTCGCGTATTTTCCGCAAACGTCCGTCCATGCAGGTAACCTACCGCGAACGGCAGGTATACCGCAGCACGAGCGTGTATTCATCGTCATCATCCGGCACGATCGAAATGCCTGATCAGATGGAGATCGATTCGATCCTCGATAAGATTTCCAAATCGGGCTACGAAAGCCTGACCCGGGAAGAAAAGCAGAAGCTGTTCAAGGCGAGCCAGCAAAAATAATAGTCGTACTTAATGCGTATTTGCTTAATTTTGTGACTATTTAATAGAAGCGGACAGCGAGTACATTTGATTCAATAGCCCTACGGTATGCTTATAACGCCAGGAAAATTATTAGCAACAATTAATTCTCCCGAAGATCTCCGAAAACTGGACAGTTCTCAGCTTCCGCAGGTTTGCAACGAGTTAAGGCAATTTATTATAGACAACGTGTCCGTGTACGGCGGGCATTTCGGCGCTAGCCTCGGAGTGGTGGAACTGAGCGTAGCATTGCATTACGTTTTCAATACGCCCGACGATCAGCTTGTGTGGGACGTAGGTCACCAGGCTTACGGGCATAAAATCCTTACAGGTCGCCGCGACGACTTCCATTCCAACCGCGTTTACGGCGGGTTATCCGGTTTTCCCAAAAGAAAAGAGAGCATTTACGATGCATTTGGTGTAGGTCACTCGTCGACATCCATTTCGTCCGCGCTCGGAATGGCGGTGGCATCAGCATTGGAAAAGAACTTCCAGCGCCAGCACATCGCGATCATCGGCGACGGTGCCATGACGGCCGGTTTGGCCTTCGAAGGCATGAACCACGCCGGCGCCACGGACTCCAATTTGCTGATCATCCTCAATGATAACTGCATGGCCATCGACCCGAACGTCGGTGCGCTGAAAGAATACCTGACCGACATCACGACTTCGCAGACTTATAACAAGTTCAAAGACGAAGTCTGGAACCTGCTCGGCAAGATGAGTAACTTCGGCAAAAGTGCTCAGGAGATTGTTTCAAAAGTGGAGACGGCCATGAAAACCGCCATTCTTCGCCAGAGCAACCTGTTTGAATCGCTTGGCTTGCGCTATTTCGGCCCGATTGATGGCAACGATATCAGCCATCTCACCGAAGTATTGAAAGACCTTAAAAACATCCCGGGTCCAAAGCTGCTGCATTGCCTTACCGTAAAAGGAAAAGGCTACGGACCGGCTGAAAAGGACCAAACGAAATGGCATGCTCCCGGCGTTTTCGACAAAATCACGGGGGAGATCAAGAAAAAAGTTTACGACACGCCTCAGGCGCCCAAATACCAGGATGTCTTCGGCCATACCATTGTAGAACTGGCGAAAGCAAATCCCAAAATTGTCGGTATCACGCCTGCCATGCCGTCCGGCTCGTCACTAAACATCATGATGGAAGCCGTTCCTGAAAGGGCTTTCGACGTCGGCATCGCCGAACAGCACGCTGTTACTTTCTCGGCGGGCATGGCTACACGCGGCGAAGTGGTCTATTGTAACATTTATTCCACTTTCATGCAGCGCGCGTACGATCAGGTCGTGCACGACGTATGCATTCAGGAACTGCCAGTAATATTCTGTCTCGACAGGGCAGGCCTCGTAGGCGCCGATGGCCCGACACACCATGGCTTGTATGACATTGCTTACATGCGTTGTATTCCAAATATGGTGGTCGCCTCGCCGATGAACGAGCAGGAACTACGGAACATGATGTACACCGCCCAGCTGGAATCGTTTCAGTCAGGCAAAAACGCATTCACCATCCGCTATCCAAGAGGCAATGGAGTAATGCCGGATTGGAAAACACCATTCGAAGAAATTCAGATTGGAAAAGGCCGCAAAGTCCGGAGTGGCAGCGACCTTGCCATCCTATCTCTCGGCCCGCTTGGAAACTTCGCGTTGCAGGCTTGTGAAGACTTAGAGAAACAAGGCATTAGCGCTTCACTTTATGATATGCGTTTTGCAAAGCCATTAGATGAGGCTCTGCTGCACGAAATCTTCTCATCCTATGAGAGAGTCATCACACTGGAAGATGGCTGCGTGCAAGGCGGATTTGGCAGCGCAGTGGTCGAGTTCATGGCTGACAATGGATACAGCAGCGCAATCAAACGTCTCGGCATCGCAGATACAATCATCGAACACGGCGAACCAGCCGAATTGTATCACGAATGCGGAATAGATACAAAAGGGATTGTATCGGCTTCGGTAGAAGTGATGCAACGCCGTTCCCGTGTCGCCTCTTTAATGCATTAGAGAAAAAATTCTTTGAGATAGAAAGCCGGTCGTTTGATCGGCTTTTTTGTTGTGGGCTTGGTAGGGGCAAAATCGGCTGTGCAGGACGCTATCATTGGTAGGCTTAGCAACTTGTCCCGCTGGATGAAAAAATGATATTCCTGGGGCTTCAAAGGAATCCTGGGGATACTTCCACAATATGCCGCTCAATCTCAAATTTCAGAAATGCAAAAAAGCCGCCCATTTCTGAGCAGCGTTATATTTTAATAATTGTGGCGGCTAGGCTTCGCGGCTCATGCCTACTTTGCCAAGGCTTGATTGGAGATGCCCATTTCAAATATCGGTGCCGAATCACAGTTTGATATTTCGGTATCAAGTGAGAAGAAATCAACACCCAAAATGCAAAAAAGCCTCACATTTCTGCGAGGCTTTTGCTTTTAATAATTGTGGCGGCTAAGCTGCGCGCCCCGCCTACGCGGCCCGGCCTACATTACCAGGTTTGGTCGGGGACGCCCAGTCGGGGGACGCCCAGTCGGGGGACGCCTAGTCGGGGACGCCCAGTCCAAGTATCATCGGCGGACCCGGGCTTAGGCAGCCCCGCTTAACTTCTCTGTTTCGGACCGGGGTCGCGCACGACTGGGAAGAGGTGAGCACCCCAAAACGCAAAAAAGCATCCCTTATGAGGATGCTTTTGCTTTTAATAATTGTGGCGACTACCTACTTTACCAGGTTTGATCCAAGTATCATCGGCGGAACTGGGCTTAACTTCTCTGTTCGGGATGGGAAGAGGTGAACACCAGTCCAATAGTCACCAACAAGCTCTTTGAGTTATCAATGAACCAGTCATTGATTTTCATGTCATATTGGAAGTAGAAGAGATGAAGGATAAAGATTAAATGTGCAAGCTGTTGGGTAATTAGTACTGCTCAGCTGAGTGTATTTCGACACGTGTACCTGCAGCCTATCAACGTCGTAGTCTACAACGACCCTTATGTGGAAGATTCATCTTCGGGCTAGTTTCGCACTTAGATGCTTTCAGCGCTTATCTATTCCCCACATAGCTACCCGGCCATGCTACTGGCGTAACAACCGGCTCACCAGCGGTGGGTCCAACCCGGTCCTCTCGTACTAAGGTCAGCCCCCGTCAATCTTCCTACGCCCACCACAGATAGGGACCGAACTGTCTCACGACGTTCTGAACCCAGCTCGCGTGCCACTTTAATCGGCGAACAGCCGAACCCTTGGGACCTTCTCCAGCCCCAGGATGTGACGAGCCGACATCGAGGTGCCAAACCTCCCCGTCGATGTGAGCTCTTGGGGGAGATCAGCCTGTTATCCCCGGCGTACCTTTTATCCTTTGAGCGATGGCCCTTCCATACAGAACCACCGGATCACTATACCCTGGTTTCCCACCTGCTCGACCCGTCGGTCTCGCAGTCAAGCCTGCTTGTACTATTGCACTCCACACACGGTTACCAAGCGTGTTGAGCAGACCTTTGGAAGCCTCCGTTACACTTTTGGAGGCGACCACCCCAGTCAAACTACCCACCATGCACGGTCCTTGACGCAGTCAAGTTAGATCCCAGGCCAGCGAAGGGTGGTATTTCAACGTTGGCTCCTGAACGCCTGGCGACGCCCAATCACAGCCTCCCACCTATCCTACACATCCCTGACCCGAAAACAATGCAAAGCTATAGTAAAGGTGCACGGGGTCTTTCCGTCCCGTGGCGGGTAAGCGGCATCTTCACCGCTACTACAATTTCACCGAGCTCACGGCCGAGACAGTGCCCAGATCGTTACACCATTCGTGCAGGTCGGAACTTACCCGACAAGGAATTTCGCTACCTTAGGACCGTTATAGTTACGGCCGCCGTTTACTGGGGCTTCGATTCAATGCTTCCCTTGCGGTAACATCCCCTCTTAACCTTCCAGCACCGGGCAGGTGTCAGGCCCTATACGTCATCTTTCGATTTGGCAGAGCCCTGTGTTTTTGCTAAACAGTCGCCTGGGCCATTTCTCTGCGGCCTCTCTTGCGAGGAGGCTCCCCTTCTCCCGAAGTTACAGGGTTAATTTGCCGAGTTCCTTAGCCGTGATTCACTCGAGCACCTTAGAATATTCTTCTCGACTACCTGTGTCGGTTTACGGTACGGGCTGCATACAGCTGGAGTTTCAAAAGCTTTTCTTGGAAGCGTCTTCAATGGTTCGCATCGCCCGTAGGCTCCGCTCAACGCACTATTCCGTCAGTACGTACCACCCACGTCGCTCCGTCACTTTTTCACACTGCATGCAGGGGCAGGAATATTAACCTG